>NZ_JAAIYB010000321.1 GCF_010894475.1 Myxococcus vastator | reverse complement strand
CCCGTGGACCCGGCCGCCGCCGTGTCGGGCATCCCGGGCATGGACTTCTCCTCGCTGTCGCCCACGGCGAAGCGGGAGCTGGCCACCGTCTTCAATGACGAGTTCTGCTACTGCGGCTGCCCCCACACGCTGGGCGCCTGTCTGAAGACCCACACCCCCTGCAAGCACGCCCGGCGCATGGCGCAGCAGGCCGCGCGGATGGTGTCCGAGGGCAGCCCGGCCACCGAGGTCATCCTCTCCCTGTCGACGTACTACGCCGCCTTCCGCGACCCGCGGGCGCAGTTCAAGGTGGATGACCGGATGTGCATGGGCCCGGTCAGCGCGCCGGTGACGGTGGTGGAGTTCTCCGACTTCGAGTGCCCGTACTGCGCCAAGGCCCGCCCCGTGCTGGAGGCCTTCGCCAGGAAGCACGCGCAGCAGGTGCGCTTCTGCTACCTGCCGTTCCCCCTGTCCATGCACCCCAACGCGAAGCAGGCCGCCCAGGCGGCGCTGTGGGCGAGGGACCAGGGCAAGTTCTGGCAGATGCACGACGCCCTCTTCGAGCACCAGTCCAACCTCAAGCCGGAGGCGATTGCCGCCCTGGCGACGTCGCTGGGCCTGGACGGCGCGAAGCTGGCGGCGCTGCTGAAGACGGACGCGTACAAGGAGGAGCTGGACGGCTACCGCGCTCAGGGCCGCGCGGCGGGCATCAGCGGCACGCCCTCCGTGTACTTCAACGGACGCGCGCTGGACCTGTCCTTCGTGGAGGCGGAGATGCTGACGCACAGCCTGGAAGACGAGCTGGAGTGGTCCGCCAACAAGAACGCCTGGGCGGCTGACTGACGCCGCCATGACACCCCGCTTCCGCATCGACGCGTCGGCGCAGCTCGTCCCCGAGGACCGGCACGTGCCCTCACCGCTGGCGGGGCGCTCGGGGACGTACGCGCTGATGGCGACGGCGCCCGACCTGCTGGTGTTCTCCCGCACGCCCGCCGAGGGTGGCTCCATCCCGGTGCCGCGCGTGGTGCTGTCGGGGGACGCGGGCGGCTTCCCGCTGTCGGACCTCATCGCCTTCCTCAGCCAGTCGCGCTGGAGCGGCGTGGTGCGCGTCCACTCGCCGGGCGGAGAGCGCTCCGTCACCCTGCGCGAGGGCGAGGTGCGCGGCGCCTCCTCCGACGACCCGGCCGACCGGCTGGGCGAGGTGCTGGTGCGGATGGGCTACGTGGAGCGCGCCCAGGTGGAGGCGGCGCTGCGCGAGCAACCGCCCTCCAAGGTGGGGCGCTCGCTGGTGGAGAAGGGGCTGCTCAAGTCGCACGACCTCTTCAAGTGCATCACCCACCAGGTGAGCGAAATCTTCCACGCCATCGTCCTGTGCCGGGAGGGGAGCTTCTTCCTCATCGACCAGCCGGTGGAGGACAAGTCCGGTCACATCATCCAACTGTCCACGCAGAGCCTGCTGATGGACAGCATCCGGAAGATTGACGAGATGGCGCACTTCCGCAAGCGCATCCCCCACGGCCGGCTGTACGTGACGCGCAAGCGCGCCTCGGACGGCAAGCTGGAGGATGACGAGGACCGGGTGCTGGGCCTGCTCGACGGCCGGCGCACCATCCTGGAGCTGGGGCACGCCGCGCGCCTGTCGGAGTTCGACGTCACCAAGGTCGTCTTCCGCCTGCTGGAGGGCGGCTTCGCCTCGGTGACGGACAAGCCGCTGATGGTGCCGGGCCCGGGCGTCCCGACGCCGATTCCCCAGCCGCCCGAGCGCACCGCGCAGGCCGCGGCGCCGGCCCGCGCGCCCGCGCGCCCGGCGGTGACGGTGGACCCGCGCCCGGTGGCCCGCGTCTTCAACTTCATCTTCCGGGAGATTCGCGACGAGGTGGCCAAGCAGGGCATGGACCGCGAGTTCATCGCCGCGGCCAACGCGGCCCTCTCCGGTCAGGGCCTGACGTCGTCGCCGGTGCTGGAGGGGCTGGCCTTCGCTCCGGACGGCAGCCTCCCGGAGAACAAGCTCATGGAGAGCTTCGAGCGCCACCGCGCCCAGCTGGGCAGCGAGCCCCTGGCGACCTTCCGGCAGGCGCTCAGCGACATGATGTTCTTCCTGCTCTTCCAGGCCGGTGAGCTGCTGGAGTCCCGCGCGGACGAGGACCTGGCCCGCCGCGTGAAAGAACTGCTGTCCACGCTCGAGGCATCGTGACGGATTCAGGTTGGCCGCGTCTGACGGCGGAGGTGCCCGGCTGCGGGGGCGCCTTCAAGCTGGTGCCCGAGGACTTCGAGGTGGAGGAGGTCCCCGCCTACCTGCCTTCCGGCGAGGGCGAGCACCTCTACCTCTGGGTGGAGAAGCGGGGCCGTGACACGCGTGAGCTGGTGCGCGCGCTGGCCGCGTCGCTGGGCGTGTCCGAGGACGACATCGGCGTGGCGGGGATGAAGGACCGGCACGCCATCACCCGTCAGCTGGTGTCCGTGCCCGCGCGCGCCGAGCCGAAGGTGCCGGAGTTCAGCTTGGACGGCGTCCAGGTGCTGTGGACGAAGCGCCACGGCAACAAGCTCCGCACCGGGCACCTGCGGGGCAACCGCTTCCGCCTGCGCCTGCGCGGCGTGAAGGACTCCGGCGCGGCGCGGGAGACGTTCTCCCGGCTGGTGGCGCAGGGCGTGCCCAACTACTTCGGTGAGCAGCGCTTCGGCCGGGCGGGGGACAACGCCGACCTGGGCCGGCTGCTGGTGCTGGGCCAGCGGCTGCCGAAGCGGCCGGACCGTTTCCAGCGCAAGCTGTACCTGTCCGCCTTCCAGTCGCGCCTCTTCAACCAGGCGCTGGCGGCGCGGCTGCACGCGGGGACGCTGGCCACCGCGCTCGCGGGCGACGTGCTGCGCAAGGAGGAGACGGGTGGCCTCTTCGTGTGCGAGTCACCCGAGGTCGACGGGCCCCGCGTGGACGCCTTCGAGGTGAGCCCGGCCGGGCCGCTCTTCGGACCGAAGATGACGGCGT
This sequence comes from Myxococcus vastator, assembly GCF_010894475.1. Classification (GTDB taxonomy): domain Bacteria; phylum Myxococcota; class Myxococcia; order Myxococcales; family Myxococcaceae; genus Myxococcus; species Myxococcus vastator. The sequence goes on along the minus strand of NZ_JAAIYB010000321.1, from coordinate 6,986 downwards.
CCGCCGGCGCCGTGGCAGAGCTCGAGGCGCGGCTGCTGACCGAAGCGGGCGTCACGCCGGACGACTTCAAGCGCGGCGGTGGTGAGACGGAGGGCAGCCGCCGGCCCTACCGCGTCCGCCTGGGCTCGCCCGAGCTGACCGCGGAGCAGACGGCGGACGGCGAGGACCTCTGGCTCACCTTCGAGCTGCCTCGGGGCGCGTATGCCACCGAGGTCCTTCACGAGCTGCTCAAGGACGGCTGAGCCCCTGAAACGACGACGCCTCCGTGGGCGCGGGGCCCCGGAGGCGTCGGGTGCGTCGTGCCCCGGCCAGGTGCGGCCGGGGCAGGGCGGCGGCTACTCCGCCACCTTGAACTCGGTCCGGCGGTTCATCGCGCGGCCCGTCTTGGTGCTGTTGGGGGCAATGGGCTGCGTCTCGCCAAAGCCCACGGCCTTGATGCGGCCCGGGTCGATGCCGCGGCGGATGAGCTGCGCCATGACGGAGTCCGCGCGGCGCTGGGACAGCCGCAGGTTGGACGCGTCATTGCCCAGCGAGTCGGTGTGGCCTTCGATGCGGATGCGCTTGATCCACGGCGCGTCGCGCAGGGCCTGCGCCACGTCGTCGAGCACCGCGGTGCTCTGCCTGCCGTAGATTTTGTGCGAGCCGGAGCTGAAGAGGATCTGCTTCTTGATTTCAATCCGGTCGCGCTTGATGACGACCATCTTGTACTGCTTGGCGCAGCCGCGCTCCTCCTGGACGCCCGGCTCCTCGGGGCACGCATCCAGCCGGTCCACGATGCCGTCACCGTCGGCGTCCTTGTCCGCGCAGCCGCCATTCTCCGCCGGGCCGGCCTCGCTCGGGCACTTGTCCTGGACGTCCGGCGTGCCGTCGCCGTCGTTGTCCAGGTCGGGGCAGCCGTCCTCGTCCTGGAAGCCGTCCTTGTCCTCCGGCTCGTCCGGGCACTTGTCGTCCACGTCGAGGACGCCGTCACCGTCCTTGTCGACGATGGGGCAGCCCAGGTTCTGCATGGGGCCGGCCTCGTCGGGGCACTTGTCGGCCGTGTCGACGATGCCGTCGTTGTCGTTGTCCAGGTCGGGGCAGCCGTCCTCGTCCTGGAAGCCGTCCTTGTCCTCGGCCTGGTCGCCGCACTTGTCCTCGTTGTCGGGGATGCCGTCGCCGTCGCGGTCCTTGGGCGCCTCGGCCGGGCAGCCCTGGTTCTCCGGCACGCCGGGGGTGAGCGGGCACTTGTCGTTGCCATCCAGCACGCCGTCGTTGTCGTTGTCCGGGTCGGGGCAGCCGTCCTCGTCCTGGAAGCCGTCCTTGTCCTCGAGCTGGTCGGGGCAGGGGTCGTCCTTGTCCAGGATGCCGTCGCCGTCGCTGTCCGTCTCCTCGATGCGGACCACCACCTGGGGCTGCTGAGGCTGCTGGGGCTGCTGCGGCTGTTGCGGTTGCGGGGCCTCCGGCCGTTCGCGGACCAGCACCTGGCGCGGGCCGCAGTTCCTGGAGAGCTCCAGCGCGCGGTTCACCGCGGCGTCGGCGGTGCGCGCGTGGGTGTCGGCGCGGCCGCTGTTGCCCTGGCTCAGCTCGCCACGGGCGAAGTCGAGGTGGGCCTCCGCGGTGGCCAGCTCCACGGGCGCGCAGCGCAGGGCGCCGCTCCGGCGGGCGCGCTCCACGTTGGCCGCGAGCACCTCCGTGTCCGCGCGAATCTTGCTGCCGCTGACACAGGAGAGGGAGAAGAGGAGGGGAAGCAGCGTGACCAGCAAAGGACGCGTCATCGGGGAGCGCTCGGTCATCACGGGTTCGGAGTGCGGCCGCCGGGCTCGTTGCCGCCGGCCACGGCCATGGCCTTCTCGCGGGCCTCGTTGGCGTAGCGGGAGGCCTTCACGGCGAAGTCAACGCCCGCTTGATAGTCGGAGTACCCCACCTCCTCGCGGGCCTTGCCGATGTACAGGTTGGCGGCGGTCCACTCGTAGGGAGCGAGCTTCTCCGCCCCGGCGGTGCGCGCGGCCTGAATCTGCACTTCAGCGTCGAGGATGTTCGCGGTGGACTTCACGGGGCCGCACGCGGTGAGCGTCCCCGACACCGCCACCAACGCCATCAGCTTCTTCATAGGGTGGCGCCTTGAGAGAGAGGTGAAACCTGACGGTCGTATCAATCGCCCTCAGGAGGGTCAAGAATCGGGCAGACGCGCCGGCCGGGGGGCCGGGCATGTGGTGGGACTTTGACGGCTGGCTCCGCCCTTGCCATCGTCGGGGGCCCGTGCCTTCGTCCGTCCGCCTCGTCCTCCTCCTCTCGCTGCTCCTCCCCTGGACCGCCCTGTCTGGACCGGCGTCCGCCGCCAAGCGGAACTCCCGGCGCGCGGACACGGACGCGGTCATCCAGACCGTGGTGCGGGGTGGCGCCGTCCCCGCGGCCATCTCCCGCCTGCGTTTCCTGCGCGAGGAGGCCTACGCGGCCCGGGAAATCGCCTCCACGCTGCGCACCGTCCACGAGGAGCGGCTGCGCCGCAACCTCGCCGCCGTGCTGGCGGGGCTGGGAACGCGCGCCGCCGAGCCCACCCTGGCGGGCCTGGCGTCGGACGAGGACAGCGCGGTGCGGATGTACGCGGCGCAGGGCCTGGCGAAGCTCCACAGCCGGCTCACCCAGGTGCTGGTGCCGCTGCTGGAGGACAAGAGCAGCGGCGTGCGCCGCGAGGCGGCGCGGGCCCTGGGCGCCTCGCGCAATCCGAAGATGGGCGCCTTGCTGGTGAAGACCGCCCGGAAGGAGCCGGAGCTGGAGGTGCGCGCGGCCCTGCTCGCCGCCGTGGGGGAGGCGTGGGACGCCAGGCAGGGGCCGGCCCTCAAGGAGTTCCTCGCCAGCGATTCGGAGAGCACCCGCTTCGCGGCGGCGCGAGGCCTGTGCCGGCTGGGCTCGCCGGACGGCTTCGCCTTCGCGGGCAAGCTGCTGGGCTCCGACGACCGCTTCGTGCGCCGGCAGGGGCTGGAGCTCTACGAAGGTGTCCGCGCGAAGAAGGCCGCGCCCGCGCTCAAGCCGCTGCTGGAGGACAAGGACCGCGTGCTGGCCGCCAGCGCCGCCCGCATCCTCCACGAGGGCGGGGACGCGTCGATGCTGGAGTGGCTGGTGCTGGCGTCGTGGAACGCGAAGTCCGACGAGAAGCTCGCGTACGAGCGCGAACTGGAGACGCTCCAGCTGCGTGACGACCGGCGCAAGGCCATCCTCCGCAAGGCGGGTGTCGCGCAATGAAGGGCGTCGCGGCCCTGGCCGCGGCCCTGCTGTCGCAGGCGCCCGCGGTCTCCACGCCCTCGGAGGACGGGGGCCCCCGGCCCGGCGCCGAGGCGCTCCTGGAGTCGCCCGCGGCGTCCCAGCAGCTCGCCACGGCCCGGCCGGTGAAGCCCAATGGCTGGGTGGGGCTGGGCGCACAGGCGCGCGCCGCGCTCGTGTCGGAGGACGCGGACGCGCCGCTGGCCGGGCGGCTGCTGCGGATGAGCGAGCGCTTCATCAACACGCCCTATGTCCTGTCGCCGCTGGGCGAGGGCCAGGGCGTGGACCCCGACCCCACCTTCCGGCTGGACGCGGTGGACTGCCTCACCTTCGTGGAGCAGTCGATGGCGCTGAGCCTCGCGGGCAGCGAGGACGAGGTGGCGCCGCTGCTCGAGCGCATCCGCTACGCGAGCGCGCCCACCTATGAGGACCGCAACCACCTCATGGAGGCGCAGTGGCTGCCCAACAACATCCGAAAGGGCTTCCTTTCGGACGTGACGCGGCGCTACGCGGGGGATGATGCCGTCAAGGTGACGAAGTCGCTGACGAAGCTCACCTGGCAGTCGCGCTCGTCGCAGGCGCTGGGCCTGCCCAAGGCGCGGCAGGTGGTGGGCACGTACCCCTTGAACATGCTGCCCCTGGAGCGGGTGATGGCGCACGCGCGCGACATCCCCTCGGGCACCATCCTGGTGGTGCTGCGGGAGGACCTGCCGCTGAAGGCCACCCGCATCACCCACCTGGGCTTCGTGGTGCAGCGCAAGAAGCGCACGTACCTGCGCCACGCCTCGCGCGGGGGCTACAACCGCGTGGTGGACGAGGACCTGGAGACGTTCCTGGCCCGCAACGGCCGCTATTCGAAGTGGAGGGTGACGGGCGTCAGCCTCTTCGAGCCGCGGCGCCCCGATGTAGCGAGCGGCGGCTCGGTGTCGCGCCCGGTGCCCTGAGCGCCGTTCAGGAGGCCGGTGGCGGCGCGGCGGCGGGGGACTCGCTCTCCCGCTCCTCCGCCTCCGCGGCGGCCGCGGCCTCGTCGTTCGTGGCCAGCTCCCGCAGGCGCTCCTGCTCAATCAGCGTCACGGCCCGGACCTGCTGGTCGGCGGGGACGTGGATTTCCCACCAGGGCAGCACGTTGCCGGTGGTCAGCTTGTCCACGACGCCCGAGCGGCCCGCGCGCACCAGGACGGGGATGTTCGCGTCCTGGAGGAGCTGCGTGTAGACCTCGGCGGTGAAGGGGTCCTCCGCGGAGCCGGCCCGGACGAAGACGCGGGTATCCAGCTCATGCGGGAGCGGCAGCCCCCTGCTGCGCATCTCCTCCGCGCTCACGAGGAGCGGGTTGCCTGGACAGTCAGCGCACGCGTTGACGCCGTCCTGATACTCGGAGCCGCACCTGGCACAGTATTTCATCGCCGTCCCTCCAGCCCGTGGGTGTCTGGAGTGAAATAGTAGGTCCGGGTCGCGTGGACGGCACCGGGGGCCCGTCACTTCGTTCAGTGCCGCGCCTCGTCGCCCAGCCTGCACACCGCGGCGCTGAGGCGCTCCACGTCGATGGGCTTGCGCAGCACCACGTCACAGTGTTCGGAGCCCTGCACCTGGGTATAACCGGACACGAGGATGACGCGGGCCCGGGGTTCGCGCTCCTTGACCTTCTGCGCGAGCTCGGTGCCGCACATGCCCGGGAGCGACTCGTCCGTCACCACCACGTCGGGGTGCTCGGCTTCGAACATCTCGAGGCCGGCCAGGCCATCGGTGGCCGTCTTCACGTCGAACTCCGACTCCAGGAGCTCCGCCAGCAGCTCCCGGCTGTCCCCGTCGTCCTCGACCAGCAAGACCTTGATTCGCTCGGCGCCCATGTCCCTGGGAAACCCGCGCCGCGGTGGGATTCGTCCTTCCCGGGTGCGGGCGCTCCGCCGCCCAGCCGCTCGGGGAGCAGGGGAGCGTCACGGGGGCTCCATTAATGGACAGGGGGTGGCTCACCACCGGGCGTCAGGCTGCCCATCTTTGGGCTCGGAGGAAATGCCATGAAGGTGTTGCTGCGTGGAGTGCACCTGGACCTGTCGGATGCTCTCAAGTCGTATGTCGACGAACACTTGGTGCGCCATATCGAACGGTTCGCGGATGACGAGGCGGCGGAAATCGACATCTCGCTGGTGGACACCAATGGGCCCAAGGGTGGCGTGGACAAGGAATGCCGCGTCACCGTGCGCATGCCCGGGCTCTCCTCGGTGCACGTGACGGAGACGGCGGAGTCGTTGTTCCCCGCCATCGACGCAACGCGTGACCGGTTGGAGAAGAGCCTCAAGCGCATGCTGGGGAAGCGGCGCGATGTTCACACCAACGGCCTGCCCGAGGACGTGGCGGCCGACGTTCCCACCTACTAGTCGCGGTTGGCGGCGGCATGAGCCCGGCCTCCCAGGTTGTACACCTGGCGGCCGGGCTTGTCTTGTCCAGTGCCCGAATCTTGCTGGGGCCGAACGGTGAACGCTATAAGCGGAACCCTTCAACCTCGGGCTAAAAGGACGGCGATGGTCCGCCTCAAGTTCCTCGTCTTCGCATTCCTGGTCATCGGACTGGGCGTTGCTCATCTGCCGATGCTGTCGGGACCGCTGCGCGAGCGCGCCGTCGCCGGTGCATCGGCCCAATCTTCCGCGGGCGCCGCCGAGGTGGCGCGCCGTGTGGATTCTCGTCGTGCCGAGGTGCAGTCGCTGGCGCTGAAGCTCGCGGCCATGCCGGAGGTGGTGTCCGCCGCCGCGCCGCCGCTTCCTGAACAGCCCGCGCCGCGCAACCAGCGCGAGCGTGAGCGCGCCGAGGCGGAAGCCGCCGCCGCCCGCGTCTTCACCGCAGAGCGCTTCGCGGCGGTGCGCGGCGCCGTCGAAGCCTTGGTGCCCCCGGAGCTCAAGGGCGCGGTGGTGGCCGTGGTCGCCCAGGACACGCAGTTCCACGCGGTGGCCGGGGCCGAGCCGTCCTCGGACGCGGCGAAGCTGGACGTGGTGAGCCTCGTCAAGTCCGGGGCCAGCGTGGTGGATGCCTTCGGTGCGCCGCATGCGTTCGCCGCGGTGCCGCTGTCGTGGCACGCCGGGGCGCCCGCGGTGACGCTGGTGCTGGGCGCGCCGCTGCTGGACGAGGGCGGGCTGGAGGCCGCCGTCCAGGCGTCGGGCGTGGCCGCGCTGGCGCTGGTGAAGGGCGACGCGCTGGCGGGCGTCGCCGGTCCGCAGAAGCTGCTGGCGGAGGGCTCGCTGTCGAAGGTCGCCGCGGAGGCCTCGGGGGTGGTGCTGAGCACCGGCAAGCTCCTGGAGCTGGGCCCGGTGGCGCTGCCTGTCTTCACCCAGGGTGACCCCCTGGGCGGGAACGCGCCGTTGATGGTGGGCTCGCGCCGCGCGCTGGCCGGCACGCCGCTGGAGGTGCTCGCCATCGCCAGCACGGAGCCGGTGCTGGGCGCGCTGGCCGCGTATCAGCAGAACGCGCTGTTCGCCCTGGCGGGCCTGCTGGGCCTGAGCCTCCTATGGACGCTGATGATGGGCTCCGGCCGCAAGGCGGGTGACGCGGAGACGTCCAGTGGCAGCTCCGACACGCTGAGCCTGTCGGCCGCCATGGCCTCGGCGCCCGCTCCGGCCGCCGTCACGCAGCCCCCGGCCCCCGCGCCCGCCGCGGACCCGTTCGCCTTCGCGCCGCCGCCCGCGGCTCCGGCGCCCGCCGCGGATCCGTTCGCCTTCGCGCCACCGCCGGCCGCTCCGGCGCCTGCCGCGGACCCG
>NZ_JAAIYB010000320.1 GCF_010894475.1 Myxococcus vastator | reverse complement strand
GCTGGTGTACTGCTCGTCGCTGGCCGCCGCCGGTCCGTCCACGCCCGGGCGCCCGCGGCGCGAGGAGGACCCGCCCGCGCCCGTGTCCCTCTACGGCCGCAGCAAGCTGGGCGGAGAGGAGGCGGTGCGGGCGCTCGCGGACCGCGTCCCGTCCGTCATCGTCCGACCGCCCATCGTCTATGGGCCCGGTGACGTGGAGTTCCTCCCGTCGCTGCTGCCCATGGCGAAGCTGGGGCTGGCGCTGAAGAGCGGCTTCGGCCCCAAGCGCTACTCGCTCATCCACGTGGACGACTTGTGCACCGCCCTGCTCGCGGCCGCGGAGCGCGGCGCCACGGTGACGAAGGAGGACGCGGCGCGTGGCGTGTACGCCGTGTCCGACGGCGTGGAGCACTCCTGGGAGGACGTCTGCGCGGCCATGGCCGGGGCGCTCGGCAAGGGCCGGCCCGCGGTGCTGTCCGTGCCGCAGACGGTCAGCTACATGGTGGGGCTGGGCTCGGAGGCCGTGGCCCGCCTGCGCGGCACGGTGCCCATCCTCAACCGGGACAAGGTGCGCGAGATGCGGTGCCCCGCGTGGACGTGCTCCACCGAGCGCGCGAGCCAGGAGCTGGGCTTCCTGCCCACCATCCCCCTGGCCCAGGGCCTGGCTGGCACCCTGGCCGCGTACCGCGAGGTGACGCGGACCGCGCTGGGCGTCAGGGGACCGCCGTCTGCCCCGCGCTCTTCTCCGCCGACGCCGCGTTCTCCTTCTCCAGCTGCGCCCGCTTGCTCTTCAGCGTGGACAGCAGGCCGTCGAAGCCCTTGTCGGCGAGCAGCTTGCGGAACTGTCCCTTGTACGTGTCCACCAGCGACACCTCGTCGGTGATGACGTCGTAGATGCGCCACGCCCCGCTGGCCGACGTGCGGTACAGGCGATACTCGACGGGGACGGCGTCCTTCTTCACCGTCACCGTGGTGCCCACGGAGGCCTCGTTCCCGTCGATGCCCTCCTCGCCGTACTTCACCTGCGCTTGCGCCTGCCCCAGGGCCTTCTGGGCATAGGACGCGCGCAGCAGGCCCGTCATCGTGTCGGTGAACTCCTTGCGCTGGGCGGGCTTGAGGCCGGCCCAGGCCTTGTCACCCAGCGCGCGCTTCGCCAGCTCCTCGAAGTCGACGAACTTCTCCACCACGCTGGCGAGCGACTGCGCGGTGGCGCCGGACGCGTTGGCGGCCTTCTGCACGTCCGCGTTCCCGGATTTGACGACCGTCAGCGGGCCGGGCGCGGCGGCGAGCAAGGTGGCGGCAAGCAGGGAAGCAATCATTCAATGGGCTCCGGGTGAAAGGACGACAGGGAAGACAGTGGTGAGCGCATGGTTATTCACTCGGGGCCAGCGGTGCCCCGGTTACCCGCGCAAGGGCGGCCATTCCAACCCGAACGTCGTGCCAGCTCTTGCCTTTGTCACCTGAAGCCTGGGCATAGGCCGTGAAAGCGTCCACCAGGTCACGGGTGTCACCGGTCCCCAGGTCGAACGCGGTGAAGGCAGCCGTTACCCACCGACGGGCATTTCGTTCCGCTTCGCCAAAGGCCCGGGCGCGGCTCCAGGCGGCCACCAGCTCGCCGTGCACCTTGGCGACCTCCAGGCGGATGCCCGCGCGAATCTGCTTCTCCTGCGCGCGCAGCTTGTCCAGCTCCGCGCGGGCCTGCTCGAGCTGGGCATCCTTGATGGGAATATCGAACGTCCCCCGCATCACCAGGCCCAGGCCCGCGGTGCGGTCGTTGAATGGATCAAAGGCGAAGGGCGTGCGCTGCCGCGTGGCGCTGGTGGTGAAGCGCACGTCGTAGAAGCCGGCCAGGCCCAGGTCCGGGTAGTAGCTGCGCTCGCGGATGAAGACCTCCTGCTCGCGCGCGGCGATGCCCGCGGCGACAGCCGTGAACTCCGGACGGTACTGCTCCGCGCGCACCAGGGCCTGCTCCAGGCTGGGCACCGGCACGTCCTCTTCGAGCGCCAGGTCTTCTTCCACCACCGTCACGGCGTCGTCGGGTCCCGCGTTGGCCAGCAGGCCAATGGCGGCGAGCGCGAGCTGCCGCCCCTGCAGGGCCTCCGCCTTGCGCGCCTCGACAAGCTGCCGGAAGAACCGGACCTTGTACGAGTCCACCGCGGACACCTGGGCGGAGTCCTCCTTGAGCAACCTGTCGATGCGCTGGCCGGCGTCCTCCAGCCGCTTCGACACCTCTTCAATCTGCTGAAGCCCGTCGCGCGCCAGCTGGTAGCCGAAGTACGCCTGCGCTGCCTGGAAGCCGACCTCGTTGCGCATGCGCTCGCGCAGCGCGGCCCCCACCACCGGCCCCTGCGCGCCCGCCTTCTCCAGCGCCGTCAGCTTGCCGAAGGTATAGAGCGGCAGCACCGCGTTGCCGGTGGAGAACATCGTCACGCCGACGCGGCCGAAGTTCAGGTCGCCTTTGAGGGTGGCCTCCGTGGTGGGCGGTCCGCCCAGGCCGTCGTTGCGAGCCTCGGGCGTGGGGCCCCCCGCGCCCACGGTGATTTCGAACCTGGGGAACCAGGCCCAGCGCGCCTGCTGGTAGAGCGCCTGGAACTTGCGCAGCTCCGCCGTCGCCTCCTCGACCCGGGAGTCGGATTCACGAGCCCGCGCCACCAGCTGCGCCAGCGTGAGCGGCGCCCGCCGCGCCGGCTGCGCCTCTGAGTCCGCCGCCTCCGCCACGCCGTCCTTCACCTGCTCCGCCTCGGCGGAGGGCGCCAGGGCTGGCGCGGGTGAAATGGCCTGCCCCCGCTGGGAGGAACCCGGCGTCTCCTCAATCGAGCTGGGGGCGATGCCCGGCGGGCTCGGAGGGAGCTCCCGACCCCCGGTGCCCACGCGCGGCGTGGGCCGCGTCCCTTCCGGCGCCCCCGTCCCGGGCACCGTCGTGGGCGCGTCGGACCCCGGCGTCCCCAGGTCGGGTGTCGCCGGCGCGGGCGTCGCTCCGGGCGCGGGCGTGGAAGGCGTCGGCGAGCTTCCGGTGCTGCCCGATGAAGGGCTGCTCCCCGTCCCGACCGATCCGGGGGTGAGCTGCGCTCCGGCAACGCCCGCCGCGAGCACCAGCGCCATTGTCACGCCATGATCCAGGTGTCTGCGCATCAACCCGCCTTGTGGGTTTCCCCATATCCGAGAACCCCACGGCGCCGCAGCATGTCCGTTCGGCATCGAGCCGTCACCGGTGTTGTTCGTCCCATGGGCGGCCCGGTCGGCGATGGGGTGCGCCCTGTCGTGGAACCCGTGACACTCGCGCGTTAAAAGGAGTTGGTAGGACGTGACGCATGCAGCAGATTGCGCCCTGTTCCCGAGACAGAGGATCCCCACACATGCCCCATACCGATCGCGTCAAGCAGATCCTGTCGTGGTACCCGTCCGACAACCCCGGCACGCTGACCAACCTGGCCCGGCTGCTGAACACCGGCACGCTGGCCGGCACGGGCAAGCTCGTCATCCTCCCTGTCGATCAAGGCTTCGAGCACGGCCCGGCTCGCTCGTTCGGTCCGAACCCCGCCGGCTATGATCCGGACTACCACATCCAGCTGGCCATCGAGTCGGGCTGCAACGCCTACGCGGCGCCGCTGGGCTTCCTGGAGGCGGTGGCCGGCAAGTACGCGGGTGAGATTCCCCTCATCCTCAAGGTCAACAACTCCGACAGCCTGGCCAAGGTGCCCCACCCCATGTCCGCGGTGACGAGCTCCGTGAAGGACGCCGTCCGCCTGGGCTGCACCGCCGTCGGCTACACCATCTACCCGGGCTCCGGGGCGCGCAACGAGCAGTACGAGGACCTCCGCGACATCATCGCCGAGGCCAAGTCCTACGGCCTGCCCACCGTCCTCTGGGCCTACCCCCGCGGCAGCCTGTCCAAGGAGGGTGAGACGGGCATCGACGTGGTGGCGTACGCGGCGCAGATCAGCGCCCAGCTCGGCGCGCACGTCATCAAGGTGAAGCCGCCGCAGGACCACCTGGAGCAGGCCGAGGCGAAGAAGGCCTTCGAGAAGGCCGGCATCGCCACCAAGACGCTGTCGGACCGCGTCCGCGAGGTCGTCCGCTCCGCCTTCAACGGCAAGCGCATTGTCATCTTCTCCGGCGGCGAGGCCAAGGGCACCGACGCCCTGCTGGAGGAGATCAAGCAGATCAACGCCGGCGGCGGCTTCGGCTCCATCATGGGCCGCAACGCCTTCCAGCGTCCGCACGCGGAGTCCATCAAGCTCCTCAAGGACGTGATGGCCATCTTCGCCGGCAAGGCGTAGGCGGCTCGACGGTAGACGCCGGAGCCCGAAGGCCCGTCAGCGCCCCGCTGGCGGGCCTTTTTCGTGCGCCACGCAGGCCGCGCGACACGGAAAACAAAAAGGCCCGCCAGGTTTCCCTGGCGGGCCTCTTCATTTCAGAGTGGAGCTAATCGGGATCGAACCGATGACCTCTTGAATGCCATTCAAGCGCTCTCCCAGCTGAGCTATAGCCCCGTCTTTTGCTGCTGAGCCGCTTTGGGGAGCGGCCCGACCGGCGAAGTGGGTGCCTTCTACCGCTTCTTCGCTCCAGGCACCAGAACTCTTTGAGGCCTGGGTGCGTTTTTTTGCTCTTTCAACCGCTCCGCCACTTCGTCCCCTTCCCGGAGGAGATCGGTGAGCTCGCGAGCGTGCGCTTCGACCGCTTGCTCCGCCGCCTCCACCGCCTTGAGCGCGGCGCCGAACCCCGCGGGCAGCTCCAGCCGGCCCTTCTGGACCTGACGCCAGACGGCTTCGCCCAGCTCCTTGAGCGCCTTCTCCTTGTGATCCTTCAACACGGTGGTGCGAGCGTTCGCCCGGGCCAGGTCCGTGTTGCGCTCCACGGCCTCGCGCAGCTCGGCCAGCCGGGCCTGCGCCGCCTGGAAGGCCTCGTTGATCTGCTTCACCACCTCGGACTGCTTCGAGTCGGCCGCCAAGTCAGTCACACTCCTTGAGAAATCAACGATTGCGTAGCGTGCGCTCTCGGAGCCTGTCAACCCGGCCCCGCCCCTGTCCTCCGCAGCCGGGCCGCGAAGAAGCCTCCCCCGGGGACCTTGGGAGGCAGCGCCTTCAGATAGGGGCCCTGCGCGGCGAGCGCCGCCCGTTCCGCGCCGAGGACGTCCTCGACCGGCTCCAGCGTGAACTCCGGATGCTTCGCGAGGAAGGCCTCCACCACCGCCTCGCCCTCCTCGGGCATCACCGAACAGGTCGCATAGACGATGAGTGCACCCGGCTTCGTCTGGCGTGACACCTCTTCCAGCAGCTCCGACTGCGTGGACTGGTACTTGGAGATTTCCTGGGCGGTGAGCTTCCACTTCTGATCCGGCTCGCGCGCCAGGGAGCCCGTGCCGCTGCACGGCGCGTCAATCAGCAGGACGTCCGCGTCGGACAGCGGCAGCGGATGCGGAAAGGCGACCTGCCGCAGGGAGAAGTGGCGCACGCGCTCGCGCGCCTCGGCCAGCCGTCGCCGCGAGCGGTCCCCGGCCAGCACCTTGCCCCGGGGCCCGACGAAGTCCGCCAACGCCAGCGTCTTGCCGCCCGCGCCGGCGCACACGTCCGCCACGGTGAAGCCCTCCAGCGAGCCCTCCTGGGGACGGCACAGCTCGGAGATGAGCTGGCTGCCCACGTCCTGCACCTGGAGCCGGCCGGACTTCATCATCCGCGTCTCGAAGACGCGGTGGCTGGAGTCCATCACCCGCACCGCGTCCGGCGCCGCGGCCACCGGCTCGGCGTTGACACCCTCCTCCTTCAGCGCCGCCAGCACCGCGTCCCGGGTCCCCGGGGGCCGCGCGCGGAAGTGCAGCGACGGCTCTTCATCGAGCGACGCCAGCAGTCCCTCCAAAACGTCCTCCGGGTACACCTGGGCCAGGCGCTGCACCAACCAGTTGGGGAACGAGTAGCGCAGGGCCAGCCGCTCCGTCTGGGACTCCGGCAGCGGCGCCTCCGGCAGCGGCTGCTCCACCACGCGCTGGAGCAGGTCGTCCTTGATGGTGCGCGGACGCACGGGCCCCGGCAGCCGGACCTCGGGACCGATGCGAGTCCAGCCCTCGCCACAGAAGATGCGGCGCCAGAGGGCATAACGCACCAGCGCCTGGTCCTCCGTCAGCCCCACCTTTCCCATGGTGTGGCCCAGCAACCGGGCCGCCAGGTCCAGCAGGCGCTGGTGCCGGGACAGCTCCCGCACGGCCATGGCGGTGAAGCGCCGCTCCTGGCCGCCCAGGCCATTGGCCTCTCGCAAGGCGTTGGCGAGCGCGGCCTTCAAGGGCTCACCGCGAAGCACCGCGATATGGGCCTCGAGTGCCGCCGTCGCACCACGACGAGAAGGACGACCCAGGCGCTCCGGGTCCACGGGCGTTGCCGGCCAGACGGAATCCACGTGCCTCAGCCCTGCCCTTTCAGTCCCACGCCCACCACCAGACAGCCCGCCGGGCTGCGCATCCGAGGCGTCTGCCCGGCCCCCAGGAAGAAATACCCGGGCGCCGCATGCGACACGCCATCCACTTCAAGTACGCCTTCGACCACCTGAATCCCCACGCCCCCGGGTGTCGGGTGGAACGCCCCGTTGAAGTCACCTCCCGCCGTCACCGACACCCACACCGCCTTCAGCGCGTCTTCCCGCGCGAGCTGGACGTGGGCGCCCTGCGGCGACCAGGCGCCCGCGGGAGGCCGCTGGCCCTGGGTGGCCAGCCGCTCCACGTCCTGACGCAGCGCGATGAAGCGCTCCACCAGGGCGTAGATGTCGTCGATCTGGAACGGCTTGAGGAGGATGGCGTCCGCCACCTGAGGCTGGACGGTCTGGATCACCTCGTCCGGCGTCGCGGCGCTGACAATGGCCACCGCCTGCTGGCGCTTCCGGGCCGCCTCGACGACCGTCCGGCCGCCCAGCTCGCCCCCCGCGATGCGCAGATCACTGATGACCAGGACGAAGCGCTCGGCCTGGAGGGCCGCGACCGCTTCCTCCCCGGTGCCGACCGCATGGACCTCCGCGAGCTCGGAGATGAGCTCGCCCATGCCTTCCCGCAGGCTCGCGTCATCCTCGACCAGCAACACCCTCATTGACGGGGGACCTCCGCCGCCCCTACCTGCTGGAGCCTGTCCTTTATCAGGACCGGGCGCGTCCAGCGCAAGAGCAGCGCGCCGGTCCTGCCCTTCGGATGATGGCCCTCCCCGGACTCGAACCGGGACGCGGGGTCAGCCGCAGCGGATTTTGAGTCCGCCTCGTCTACCAATTTCGACAGAGGGCCCCCTGCTGTCGCGACGAGCAGACGTATACCGCGACTTGATACCAAGTGCATCCGAAGATTGCGGTGCTCCACGCACATCGCTAAGAGGGGCCCCCCATGTACAACCTTCTCATTTCCCTCGGTGTGGGAATCGCCGTCGCGCTCCTGGTGAAGGTCGCCGGCTTCTCCATCTGGGCGGGGCTCGTCCCCGGAGTCCTGGCCCTCGTTGGCACCTACATCGTGCTCGCTCGCCGGGTGGCCAGCCGCGTCCAGGCGCTGATGACGGTGGTCCAGAAGGACCTTCAGTCCCAGCCCAGCAGCCAGAAGGACGCCCAGTCGCGGGTGGACCGGGCGGTGAAGACGCTGGAGCAGGGCCTTGTCTACGACAAGTGGCAGTTCCTGGTCGGTCCGGAGCTTCACTCCCAGATCGGCATGCTGAAGTACATGGTGAAGGACCACGACGGCGCCAAGGCCGCCTTCGCCAGGGGCAGCGGCCGCAACTACATGGCCAAGGCCATGGAAGGCGCCCTGTACTTCCAGCGCAAGGACTTCGACGCCATGAAGAAGGCGTTCGAGTCCGCGACGAAGAGCGGCAAGAAGGAGTCCATTGTCTGGGCGGCCTATGCCTGGTGCCTGCTCCAGAACAAGGACAAGGACGGCGCGCTGCGCGTGCTCGCCCGGGGCGTGGAGGAGAACCCCAAGGACGAGAAGCTCAAGGGCAGCCTCTCCCAGCTCCAGAACGACAAGCGCCTGAAGATGAAGCCGTACGAGCCCATGTGGTGGCAGTTCGGGCTCGAGGCGCCGCCGCCGGTCATGCCCCCCATGGGCGGCCGCCGCATGCAGTTCAACACCCGACGCTAGCGGCTCGTCGCGCGGCCTTCGAGCGTCTGCCCGCGCACGGGAATATCTACCGGTCTGCCCCTCGGCGCGCTGCAACGTCTTCCGACCCTGTACAACAGGGTGACGCAGAGGGTGCGCAACCGCCCGGAAACACTCTGACTGCCCTCCCCCACCGCGGGGCATGGTGCTTGCTCCCGCACCGTGCTCACGGATGGCGGGGAGAGGCCCCGTCTCGCGGAGCCTGACAGGCTTGGCAGCCGGAGGTCTCGGGTGAAGGTTGTGGGCATTGGGGTGTGCTTGCAGGACCGGGCGGCGGCGGATGCGCGTGGGGCGCAAGGGCGTTGGGAGCACACGGAAGGGCGTGGCACCCGAGACTTTCGGCCTGCCATTTCGCAGCAGCCGAGTGAAGCGGAGTGGTGCATGGAACGGCGCGGCCGGACCTCCGAGCGGTCCCTTCTGCTCGTCATCGAAGACGACGCCCAGGTCCGCGAGAGCCTCGTGGACCTGCTCGCCGTCCGCTTCGATGTGCTCGCCGCACCGGATTCGGATGCGGGGCTGGAGTTGGCGCGGGAGCACCGCCCGGACCTCATCCTCCTGGACAGGTTCCTTCCCAGCGGAGACGGGCTCGCGGTGCTGGAGCTGCTCCAGCGCGAGCCGCGCACGGAGGCGGTGCCCGTCATCTTCCTGACGGGTGACGCGGACGAGGCCACGCTGGAGCGCTGCCTGGAGATGGGCGCCGTGGACTTCATCCACAAGCCGGCCAGCGCGCGGGAGCTGCTGGCCCGGATAGACAGGGCGCTGCGCCAGAGCGAGCAGCAGCGCCGGCTGCAGATCCTCGCGCAGACAGACGGCCTCACGGGGCTGGCCAACTTCCGGGCGCTGACCCTCCGGATGGAAGAAGAGTTCCGCCGGGCCCAGCGCTATCAGTACCCGCTGAGCGTCGTCATCATCGACCTGGACCACCTCAAGGCCATCAACGACGGCATGGGCCATGACGTGGGCAACCGGGCGATCCTCGCGCTGGCCAACCAGTTGAAGCAGGAGCTGCGCGAGTCGGACTTCGCGGCCCGCTTCGGTGGCGACGAGTTCGTCGCGCTGCTGCCGCACCAGACGGCGCTGGAGGCAGCCGTCTTCGCCGAGCGCATCCGCACCGGGCTGCGCGCCGTCGGCGTCCAGAAGAACGACGGCCGCCCTGCCCCCTTCGGACTGAGTGTCAGCGTGGGCATCGCCGACCATACCTTCGAAGGGCCCCGCGAGGACACGGAGTCGCTGATGAAGGCGGCGGACGCGGCCCTCTACGAGGCAAAGCGCGAGGGGCGGGACCGGGTCGTCGTGTTCGGCAGGCCCGCGAATTCGCCTCCGGCGCAGCGGCACTGAACGGGGCGCGGTGAGGCAGGCAACGGCGGGGCAGCAGCGAGGGCGCGGATGATGCTGGGGAACAGACTGGCGACGGGTTCGAGGGTGGCGGTGGTGGGAGGCGGCATTGCCGGAGCGGGGCTTGCCGCCTCACTCCTCTTCAACGGGAGGGCCCGGGGGCTGGCGCTGGACGTGCGCGTGTACTCCGGAGGAACGCAGGAGCGCACCGCCCCGCCGGCGGTGCTGACGCCGGAATGCCGCTCACGCCTGGCCGCGCTGGGCTGCCGCATTCCCTCCGAATGGCGCGCCCATGAACTGCGCGGCATTGAAGTCATCGCCGAGGGCCGGCGCGAGCTGCTGTCCTCCACGCCCGGTGGCCTCTGGGTGGTGGACGGCTGGCCCCAGGGCCTGGGCGGCCTGGAGCAGGTGCGGGACGTGCTCGCCACCGCGGCCAGCGCCCAGGGCGCCCGCTTCCTCCCCCGCCATGTCGAGCGCGTGGAGCGCCAGGCCCCCGCGCCGGACGCGCCCGCCTCCGTGCGCGGCGCGGGCTCGCTGGTGGTGCGCGCCCAGGGCAGTGGCGATCGCTTCCACGCGGTGGCGCTGGCGTCGGGCGCCGGGCCGCTGATGGGTGACGCGTTCTTCAAGGGCTTCCGCCCCGCCCCCACCCTC
>NZ_JAAIYB010000031.1 GCF_010894475.1 Myxococcus vastator | reverse complement strand
CGGCCCACCCGTGCGCCGCGCGCTCGCAGGGCCTGAGCCCCCACGTCTCAGTGCGTGGGGTCGAGCGAGGGCTTCGTCAGCGACGAGCCCTCCGTGACGGGCTTGTCGAACACGTCACCCAGGACGCCGGGCAGGCCTGCCTCCATGGCCTGGAGTCCCACCGCGCCCGTGAGCCAGCGCGCGGCGAACTCCGGGTGGTCCAAGTAGGACTCACGCACGACGAGCGCCGTGGAGACCTCCGCGAGCACATGGTCGTCGACGCGCAGGAACTCCGCCGGCGCGCGGTCCACCTGCCGCTCCCCCAGCACCACGTCCGCCGTCTTCTCATCCAGCACGTGGATGAAGGTGCGGTAGCGGCCAGGCTTCACCGCGACGCCCGGACCGATGATGGACTCCTTGGGCTCCAGCCGCTCCAGCGCGAGCGCCGGCCCAGGACACCCCTGCTCGATGGTAGGCGCCTTGCCACCAAAGCGCGCCGCCTCCCAGTCGGGATGGCCGGACACGGTCCGCAGGCTGGCACCGAGCCGCTCGGTGATGCGGGCGGCGCTGCCACGCAGGGACGCGGACTCCTGCACGCACAGGCGCAGGGCGTCGCGGTTGCTCGTCAGCAGGGCGCTGTGCACGTTGAACTGGGAGGCATCGTCGGGCGCGTGGGTGTCCTCGGGATTGCCACACCGCACCGCGGCCAGGACGACACCGGACATCGCGACCACATGGGCCAACTCACGCAGAGAGAAGCGCTTCATGGGAAAGTTCCTCATGTCGAAGGGATGACGGCGTTCAGTTGGCGCGGTTCGCGATGTTGCGCACGGACACGAAGTCGGACGTCGTCGGGTGCCACACCGGGTCGGTGCACCCGTAGCTCAGGTACAGGTTGTTGTGCATCACGCTGTGCATGCAGTCCCCGTGGTAGCTGGGGTCTCGCAGGCCCACGAGGTGCCCCGTCTCGTGGTTGATGAACTTGCGCGCGCGCTCTCCCATGGCGGCCATCTGCTCCCGCTTCAGGTGCGCGTTCATGTACATGTAGTGCTGGTGCCGCCCGCTGGAGTCCGTCACCGGGTTCACGGCCGTGACACAGGCGTACTGCTCGCCGCCACACAGCGCGGCCCAGGACTCGCGGACGCGGAACTCCAGCTCGATGCGGTTGCGGTCCGCCGTCGCGTACTGGTTGCAGAACTTCTGCGTGCGCCACAGGTCCACGCGCCAGTCCGCCGCGCCATCCCAGACGAGGCTGAAGTCCAGCTTCGCCAACGTCTGCTCGATGAAGGGCGCAATCGTCGCCGCCGGGAGCGCTGAGGTCTCCGACATCACGCAGTACTCTTCGTCCTGCGAACCCGGCCCGCTGCCTCCACCCGCGGGGCCGTCATTGCCATGAATGGTGGCGATGTGAATCTGGTTCCAGCCCGTATGCGAATGTGACGCGTTGGCCGTGGGCACATGGCGGAAACCAACGAAGGCGGCGGTGGCCATCCAACCAGCCAGCATCCAACGCGGAAAGCGCTGGCGAGAGGCGAGCGACTGTTCATCCATGGGGCGTCTCCTGAGGGGTGCGCTGCGGGTGTCCCGGATGGGACGCGCCAAGGACACTGCAGCGGCTGTGCCGCGTGCCGTCCCCCAGGCGCGTCACGCCACCGCGCGGCCGGGACCGGTCACCTGACGCATGGAATGACCACAAAGTGGTCACCGCCGCGATGACCACAGCCGTGGCGCGCCTCCGGCAGCACCTGAGCAACCTGGCCCCCTGACGTGACGCCCGCCGAGCGGCCCGTGAGGCATGGCGGGCCGCTCCTCGCGGGGCATTCGCGCTAGGGTAGGCGCATGACCCTGGCTGTCTGTGTGCGGTGTGGCAACTCGAAGGTGGGCGCCTTCACCCCCTGCGCGGGTTGCGGACTGGACCCCGCCGCCCATGGCACCGAGCGGGAGCTCCAGGCGCGCAGCCTGCTGCTCACGGAGCGCTACCTGCCGGGGGGCGAGCTGGAGGAGCTGGGCCGGAAGATTCGCAAGGGTGAGCCCGTGCCCTACGACGCCGGGCTGCTCGCGCAGATTACCGAGGACCTCCGGACGCAGAAGCTGCCCATCGTCTCCAGGTCATCCCCTGGGTGCTCCGTCGCCCTGTGGGCCGTGGTGGGCGTGCTGCTTGTGCTCGCCGTGGGCTTCCTGCTCATGTCGCGGCTGCGCGGGCCCTGAGAGCGTCGGCGGGCGGGCCGCCGTGGGACACCGGCCTGCACCTGTCCACCCCGAGTGATAGGCTCCAGCGCGCATGGCCAACCAGGACTGGGTGACGCGTCTGCTCACCGGGCGCGCGACGGCGGACAAGCAGCTCAACGTCCACCTCTCCGAGCGCGACGGCGGCAGCCTCCACGACAAGATGCGGCAGGCGTATTGGTGGATTACCAACAACGCCGTCATCTGTCCCTACTACGACCTGGAGTTCGGCGCGTCCGCGTCCCTCAAGACGCCCGCGGGTGACGAGCTCCACCTCCCCGAGGACACCAGCTACAGCTCGTTCGTCCTCATCCCCCTGCTCACCCTCTTCACCTGCCGACGCGCGCTGCTGGTGGGCGGGCCGGGACGCGGGAAGACGACGTCCGCCCTCCTCATGGCCCTGCTGTCCGGCATGGGCCGCGACGAGGTCCACCGCGGCATCCAGCGCGGCCATCCGCAGCTCTCCATCGCGGACCTGCTGGGCGCGCCGCTGCCCTCCGACATGCTCAAGGCGGAGGACTTGTCGGCGGTGAAGGTGAGCTGGCGCAAGTGGATTGGCCAGCGCGTCAAAATCATCGACGAGTACAACCGCATCCCCACCAAGACGCAGTCCGCGCTCCTGTCCCTCATGGCGGAGGGCTACGCGGAGATGATGGACCAGTACGTCTACGCGGGCCGCTCCTCCTGGTTCCTCACCGCCAACGACGACCAGGGCGGCGGCACCTTCCAGGTCATCGAGGCGCTGAAGGACCGCATCGACGTGGTGGTGCGCGCGGTGCCGTTCAACTCGGGGTTCATGGACCAGCTCCTCCAGCGACTGGAGGCCGACAAGTCCCCCGAGGAGCTGCTGCCCCAGGAAGTCGTCTTCACGCCCGGCGAGCTGGAGCGCGCCTACGCCGCCATCCTGGAAGTGGAGGTGCCCAAGGACGTGCTGGAGCGCATCGCCTTCTTCCTGGGGCAGCTCGACTTCTGCCGCATGGCCTCGCCGCGCTTCGAGTTCAAGCACAAGGACACGCTCAAGCTGGCCGGGCAGACGGTGGCCGCGGTGTGCAACGAGCAGTGCCCGTTGGACAAGAAGGTCCACCTCTGCACGCAGACGGAGAACGGCGTCAGCGTGCGCGCGTACCAGACCATCCTCCACTTCGCGAAGGCCATGGCCTTCTTCCGCGGCCACGCCGCCGTGGAGCTGGAGGACTTCCGGCAGATTGCCCCCTGGGTGCTGCACGAGAAGCTGGTGCCCAACCCGCGCAGCGCCTTCTTCGAGGTGAAGGGCCACCGCATGCTCCTCCAGGACCGCGTGGCCTGGCTGCGGAACATGTTCGACATGGCCATGGGCCACTACGACACGCACGAGCCCATCCGGCGCAAGGTGACGGCGCTGCGCCAGGAGCTGGACAAGGGCCTGTCCGGCGTGGACCTGCGCACCACCGAGAAGCGCATGAACCGGGTGACGGTGCTGATGAAGGAGCTGCTCACGCGACACGAGCTGTCCGGCCCCGTCTACGAGGACGTCATCCACCTCAAGTCCCTCTACAGCCGCTACCGGAACTACGCGACGTGGCTGAAGGAGAACCCGGGCGGCCGCCCATGAGCACCTTCACCGACGAGTTGGAAGCCAATGCCCGCGCCCGGTTCGTGCGCTGGGACTCCACCCTGTGGCGTGAGCTCACCGGCGGCGCCGCGCAGCGGCTGGGACAGTCCCTGCTCGAGGCGGGGACGCCAGCGGCGGAGGGTGAGGAGCTGCTGCGCGCCTACCTCCAACTGGGCGCGGAGGCCATTGGCCTGGGCTACCTGTATCCCGCGAGCGCGGGCCGGCAGAACTTCTTCACCCTGGCGTGGTCGGACCTGCTGCCCCGCCTGCTGGCCGCCGTGCCCACGAAGGAGCGCTCGCAGGTGTTCGCCCAGCTGTGGAACCTGGGGGAGAACCTGGAGTCCGCGCCGCCGTGGGTGCAGCGCATCTTCTGGCGCGTGGGCCGGGAGCTGACGTCGCTCCAGGACATCGAGGCGCGGCTGCGGGAGACGTCCGCCGCGGCCCTGGAGCCGCCCGACGCGCCGCTGGCCGCGCGGGCCCAGGCGCACTGGGTGGACCTGTCGAAAGAGGACAGCCGCTTCCTCCCCGGCGCGATGCACTTCCTGTCCCCCACCGTGGTGTGCGTGCATGACCGGCACCGTCAGGCCGTGGCGGGCCGCGACGCGGCCACACAGGGCATCTGGCTGGCCCAGACGCCCGTCAGCCTGGGCGCCATGGGCTGCCGCGAGGCGCCGGAGCAGACCCGCGTGGAGAGTCCCCATCTGGACGAGGCGCTGCGGGAGGACCCGCGCGCGGACGCGTGGTTCGCCACCCTGTCCAATGACTGGCGGGTGACGGCCACGCTGCACACCTCCCAGCACGTGCTGGTGTTCGTCCCGGCATGAGTCCGCCGCCGCGCATCACCCGCGAAGACGTGGCCACGGGCTGGCGCGACGCGCTGGCGCTTTGGGACGTGCGCGTGCAGCTCAGCCCACCCGAGCCGCACGTGGCCTTCCATCCCGACGAGAGCCACGCCCAGGAGCCGCTCGCGTACATCGACCTGGTGAAGCGCCAGGTCTTCGTCAACTTCAAGCTCCTGGAGGCCATGGAGGCCACTGGCAGCCTCACGGCCGTGCTGGCGCATGAAGTCGGTCACCACGCGCGCTTCCCGCACACGCTGGGCTGGGACGCGGAGCTGCGCGTGCAGGAGCAGCGGCTGGTCCCCGGCCTGAAGCAGTCCCTCACCAACCTCTTCTACGACTTGCAGGTGAATGAGGTGGTGGGCCGCACGCACGCGGACGCGCTGTGCGCGGTGTACCGGGGCTTCCAGCGCGTGCAGGGCGGCGAGGTGTCGCCGCTGTTCTTCTTCTACCTGGCCATCTACGAGGAGCTGTGGGGCCTGCCCCCTGGGGAGCTGGTGCCCGCCGCGCAGCTCGAGGCGATGGAGCAGCGCTACCCCGGCGTTCGCGCCGAGGCGCGCATGTTCGCGCAGACCTTCTACGCGCTGCCCAACGGCAAGCTCCAGTTCCTCTACTTCTGCGCCACCTTCATCCGCTACATCGAGCAGCCCGCGGACCTGGAGTTCAGCCTGCCGCTGGGCGGGGACGTCTCCGTGCCGGACGTGGACGACCTGGATGCCGCCATCCACGGCAGCAGCCGCTGGGACGACGCACTGCAGGAAGCGGAGGAGCAGGGCTGGCTGGAGCCCCTGAGCACCCGCGCGAAGGAGAAGGACGAACTGGACTCCATCCACCGCGTCACCGAGCACCTGCCCGGCAAGCAGGGCGGGACGCTGCGGCGGGCCCTGGTGGCGAAGCACTATCGGCGGCTGGTGGACCGGCACATCTTGAAGCTCCCCACGGCGCCGTCCCAGCCGGAGCCCTACCTGCGCACCACGCCCCAGGCGTGGGAGTACGGCGACGACCCGTCCAGCATCGACTGGACGTTGACGGTGCTGTCCCAGGGCCACCTGGCCGCGGTGTCCCCGCTGCGCCGCGAGCTGGAGGCGGACCTGCCGCCCCCGTCCGAGCTGGGCGCGCCGTCCGTGGAAATCTACCTGGACACCAGCGGCTCCATGCCCAACCCGGAGCTGAGCCTCAACGCGATGACGCTGGCGGCCCAGGTGCTGTCCGCCTCCGCGCTGAGGAAGAAGGCCACGGTGCGCGGCATCGTGTACTCGCACGGCAACCCGCGGGTGTCGCCATGGATGTACGACGAGGAGACGGCGCGCGACTTCCTGCTGAGCTACATCGGCGGAGGCACGCTGTTCCCCTTCGACGTGATGGACGCGCTGTCCCGCGAGCGGCCCGACGCGCTGCGCATCATCATCTCCGACAGCGACTTCCTGATGAACGTCACCGCGGAGAAGCCCCTGGCGCCGGTGCTGGAGTCCATCCGGCGCTCGCGCCTCGTGGTGGCCATCCTCGCGGTTCCCGACGAGCTCCGCGCACGGCAGGCGCTGGCGCCGCTGCTGCGCGAGCGCCGCTTCCGGCTGGTGGTGGTGCGCTGGCCCTCCGACTTCGCGAAGGCCGCCGCCGACCTCGCCCAGGCATTGCTGGAGAATTGAATCCCATGGCTTTCGACATCCGCGAGATTCAGACGCAGCTCGAAGCAGCCCCCATCGTGTCGCCGTATTCGCATGACCTGGCGCTGGCCATCCTCTGCGACACCTTCCGGCTCGCGAAGGTCCGCCCCCCGTCCCGCGCGGACTGGGGCGCCATGGAGGACAAGGCCCGCTCCCCGCTGTGGCGAGAGCAGGTGGTGATGCTCGCGCACGTGCTGGTGTCCTCGGCGTTGCGGCAGGAGACGGTGCAGGTGCTGCAGCAGAACGACGACGCGACGACGCTCCTGCAGCGCTTCTTCCAGGACGTGGCCCCGCTGACGGCGGAGATGATTCGCTCCAACACCTTCCGCCGCGAGGAGTTCATTCGCAAGTGGGTGCGCGTCGTGGGCGGGAAGTGCACGGGCGAGTCGCCGAAGGGCTCCGTCGCGCGCATCGAGCAACTGGACTACCGCAAGGCGGAAGCGGAGATGCGGCGCGCGGAGGAGGCTCGGAAGAAGGAGGCGGACAAACGCCAGCAGGCCCTGCGCGAGGCGGAGCAGCGCGCCACGGAGGCGCGTGGGTGGCGGGAGTGACGAACGTCCTGGCCGCGGACCTGCGCGTCGCGCCTCGCGCGAACATCCGCCGGGACACCTCCTCGCAGCGCCCCCACATCCCCTGGGCGGAAGCCATCGCCGAGGGCCTGACCCGCTTCGCCTCCCTGGCCGACGAGGACGCGGCGCGCGCGGACCTGGACGCCCGGTTGTCCGGCCTGCGCGACGCGCTGCGGGACTCGCCGTACCACGCCCGGAGGCTCCACGCGGCGGGCCTCCACCCGGGTGACCTCCAGACGCTGGACGACCTGCGCCACCTGCCCTTCCTGGACCGTGAGGCCCTGGCCGCGAACTGGGACGCGGTGCCCACGCCGCCGTCGGACGCCGACGAGTGCGTGGTGGTGAAGAGCTCCGGGTCCATCGGTGCGCCGGTGAACGTGGTGAGGGACCGGCGCGACTGCCTGCACATGTGGGCCGTGCTGCGCTTCCTCGTGACGCGCGTGGGAGCGGCGCTGCCTCCGCATCCGCGGGTGGTGCTGCTGGACGCGCTGCCGGGCGGGCTGGAGTACTCGGTGCGCCTGCCCATCCTCCACGACGGCGCGCTGCACCGAATCTCCGTCCTGCGCGAGGACGCGCTCCAGCGCCTGCGCCGCGTGCGCCCCGCCGTGCTCTTCTCCGACCCGGAGGGCCTGCGGTGGCTGGCGGCCCAGCCCGGCGTGCCCACGCCCCGGTTGGTGCTCACCTCCGCGCAACACCTGCCCGCCGGCCTGCGCGAGGAGTTGGCGAACGCGGTGCCCGCGCCTGTCCTCAACTATTATGCAACAACGGAGACGGGCCCCCTGGCCTGGGAGTGCCCGAGGCCCGAGGCGCCGGGCCGCTTCCACGTCCTGGCCCCGGATGTCTGGCTGGAGCCCGGGCTGGACGAGGTGGTGGTGACACGGCTGCGTCCCAGCGTGCTGCCGCTCTTGCGCTACCTCCCGGGCGACGCGGGCAGCGTGCGGCGTGACGCCTGCGCCTGTGGCTTTCACGGGTGGACGCTGGAGCACTTCGGCGGACGCGGGGCCTGCCACTTCGTCACGCCTTCGGGCCGGGAGGTGGACGCCTGGGCGCTGGCCTGGGTGTTCAAGCACCATGCGCTGCGTGGCTTCCGGCTGACACAGGTGGACGTCTCGCACTTCCGGTTGGAGCTGGCGGGCGCGAGCCCTTCGGACGTTGCGCCACTGCGCGAGCGGCTTGCCGGCGCCTTGCGGAACCTGGGTTGGACACAGCCGAGCCTGGACGTGTGTCACGTGGAGGTATCGGCGCTGGCCGCGGGCACCAAGCCACAGCCGTTCCGCCGGCTGCGTTGAGCAGCCGTGCACGGCAGGGCGGCGAGCAAGATGTCATGCAGTGGGTTCCGATGCTTACGTGAGAAGTGCGCGGTCCCTCCCCGGGGGTATGCAGCGGCCGGGAGCCCGCCCTTGGCCATGCACGCACGTCCGGAACGACATCACCCACGCTGGGCTTCACGCGCCGGACGTTATGGCGTCGCGCTGCTCGCCTTTGGCGCGGCGTGGCTCATCCAGGCGAGCGTGGCACCGTTCCTCCCCGCCACCCCCTTCCTGTTCTTCTTCGGCGCGGTGATGGTGGCCGGCTGGTGGGGCGGCTGGGGCCCCGCCATGGCGACGACGCTCCTGTCGGCAGTGGTGGTGGACTTCTACTTCCTGAAGCCGCTGCTCGACGAGTCGCCTGGCGCGGGAAGGGCTGTCTCGCTAACGGCCTTCGCGGTGCTCTCGCTGCTGATGACGAAGCTGAATGTCATGCTGCGCAGGGCCAACGCGGAGCGGGCGCGGCTGCTGGAGCGGGAGCGGGCGGCCCGAAGCGAGGCGGAGGCCGGACAGGCGCGGCTCCTCACGCTCTTCCAGGACGCGCCCGCGGGCATCATCCTCATGCGTGGCCCCCGGCACGTCTATTCCTTCTCCAACACGATGAACAACGCGCTGATGGGGACGGACAAGCTGGAGGGCCGGGAGGCTCGCGAGGCCGTGCCCTGGGCGGAGACACGGGGCCTCATCAGCCTGATGGACGAGGTCTACCGCACCGGCGTCCCTTTCGCGGGCAACGCGGTGCCGTTCCCTCGCGAGCTCCCCAACGGGGAGACACAGGAGACGTATCTCAACATCGTGTATCAGCCCACGCGGAACGAGCAGGGCGAGGTCGACGGCATCGTCGGCTTCGGGTTCGACGTGACGGACCTGGTCCGGGCCCGGCAGCGCGCCGAGGCCCTGACGCACGAGCTCCAGCAGGCCGAGGCGCGTGACTGGCTCCTCGCGGAGTCGGGCGCGGTGCTGGCGTCGTCGCTCGACGACGAGGCGACGCTGCGGAACACGGCGAAGCTGGTGGTGCCCACCTTCGCGGACTGGTGCCTCGTCGACGTGGCGGTGACAGACGGGACGTTCCGGCGGCTGGAGGCGGCGCACTTCCGGCGCGAGGACGACGCGCTGGCGGAGGACATCCTCCGCTTCGGGATGCAGCCCAGCGGCAATCCGGGGCATCCCCCCACGGGCGCCTTGCTGAAGGCGGAGACGGTTCACCTCGAGCGGTTGACCCGGGAGCGGATTCACGCGCTCGCACACAACGCGGCGCACGCCCGGGTGATGGAAGCGATGGGGCCCAACTCCCTCATCTCCGTGCCCTTGATTGCGCGCGGACAGGTGTTGGGGGTGCTCAGCTTCATCCACTCCTACTCCGGCCGGCATTACTCGACGTCGGACCTGGCGTTCGCCAAGGAGCTGGCACACCGGGCCGCGCTCTCCCTGGAGAATGCCCGGCTCTATGCGGAGGCTCGGGAGGCCATCCGCCTGCGCGACGAGTTCATGTCCATTGCCAGCCACGAGCTGAAGACGCCGCTCACCCCGCTGAGCCTGAAGCTCCAGGCGCTCGCGCGCGAGCTGGCCCGCAACCCGGGCCCGGTTCCGCGCGACCTGGTGGAGCGCTACGTGGTGGTGGGCGCACGGCAGGTGCAGAAGCTGGCGGAGCTGGTGGGCGATCTGCTCGACGTGTCGCGCATCTCCGCGGGGCGGCTCTCGCTGGAGATGGAGGAGCTGGAGCTGGGGTCGCTCGTCCGGGACGTCGTCACCCGGTATGAGCCCCAGGCGGCGCGCACCGGCTCCTCCTTGCTGCTGGAGGCGGGCGACTTCTACATCGTGGGCCGGTGGGACCGGCTGCGCCTGGAGCAGATCATCACCAACCTGGTGGACAACGCCGTGAAGTACGGCGACGGCAAGCCCATCCACGTGCGCCTGGAGCCGCATGACGGCGGAGCGCGGCTGACGGTGCGGGACGAGGGCATCGGCATCGCGCCCGAGCACCTGCCCCGCCTCTTCGGCCGCTTCGAGCGCGCCGTGTCGGAGCGCAACTACGGGGGCCTGGGTCTGGGCCTGTACATCACCCGCACGCTGGTGGAGGCCATGGGCGGCCGGGTCCACGTGGAGAGCACGCTGGGGCGGGGCTCCACCTTCACCGTGGGGCTGCCCAGCAATCTGGGCGCGGAGCAGGCCCTCCGTGCCCCCCTGATTGACGATTCCAGACTCGAAGGTCATGCGAGGCCGGGAGGCACCAGTTAGAGGGGCGTCACCACGAGGAAGGAGCGAGGGACATGGAGACTCGGAAGCTGGGAAGGCAGGGCCCCACCGTTTCGGCGCTGGGCCTGGGCTGCATGGGGATGTCCGACTTCTACGCGGGCAGGGATGACGCGGAGTCGGAGGCCACGCTGCTGCACGCGCTGGAGCGGGGCATCACCTTCTTCGACACCGCCGACATGTACGGCTCGGGCGCCAACGAGACGTTGGTGGGCCGGGTGCTCAAGCCGCACCGGGCGAACGTCGTGCTGGCGACGAAGTTCGGCATCGTCCGCGACCCGGCGGACCCGCAGAAGCGCGGCATCAACGGGCGGCCGGAGTACGTGAAGCAGGCGTGCGAGGCCAGCCTGCGCCGGCTGGGCGTGGACGTCATCGACCTGTACTACCTGCACCGGCTGGACGCGCAGACGCCCATCGAGGACACGGTGGGCGCCATGGCGGAGCTGGTGCGCGAGGGCAAGGTGCGCTTCCTCGGCCTGTCGGAGGTGGACGCGGACACGCTGCGCCGTGCGTCGAAGGTGCATCCCATCAGCGCGCTCCAGAGCGAGTACTCGCTGTGGAGCCGTGAGCCGGAGGACGGCGTGCTCCAGGCGTGCCGCGAGCTGGGCGTGGGCTTCGTCCCGTACAGCCCGCTGGGACGCGGCTTCCTCACGGGGCAAATCAAGCGCTTCGAGGACCTGGCGCAGGACGACTACCGCCGCTTCTCGCCTCGCTTCCAGGGGGAGAACTTCACGCGCAACCTGGAACTGGTCGGCCACATCGAGCGGCTGGCACGGGAGAAGGGCTGCACGCCGGCGCAGCTCGCGCTCGCGTGGGTGCTGGCCCAGGGGAAGGACCTGGTGCCCATCCCCGGCACCAAGCGCCGCAAGTACCTGGATGAGAACCTGGGCGCGCTGGAGGTGACGCTCACGGACCAGGACGTGGCCGCCATCAACGCCGTCGCGCCTCCGGGCGTCGCCGCGGGTGGGCGCTATCCGCCGTCCATGCAGTCCTCGCTCCCCAAGGCGTCCCAGCCGCGCGCCCGGTGAGGTGACCTTCAGCCTCGAATGCGAGGGAGCTGGGCGTGCGGCTGCCACGCGCCGTCGCCGCCCAGGCAGTAACGGCAGGTGGCCAGCGGCGTCTCCCGTTCGAGGTAGCCGAGCAGCTGGCCCACCAGGTCCGGCGTGCCCAGCGGCACGCCGTCGAGCTCGCCCAGCGCGGGCAGCTCCGGGTACGTGCCGCCGAGCACCGTCGCCACATGCGGCGGGCGCGTGCAGGCGTAGAAGCGGCCCGCGTGGACCAGGTGACAGCGGACCTTCAGCCAGCAGCGCGCGTGGATGCCTCGCACGACGTCCTCGGAGTCGTGCGGCGCCTCCGGCGTGAGCTGCTGGAAGGCGTCGATGCGCTTCACCGTGAGGAAGACGCCGTGCTGCTCGCAGCGCTCGGTGATGCGGGCGATGGAGCGCTCCGGCAGCGGCGCGGAGGTGTAGACGGACAGGGTCATCCGGTCCAGGCGCTCGTAGACGGCGTCAGGGGCGCTCTGGGCGAGGAAGCCGTTGGTGGTGACGGACACCTGCGGGGAGATGCCCGAGGCGCGCACGACGTCCAGCACCGCTGGCAGGTCGGGGTGGAGGAAGGGCTCGCCGCCGGTGAGCTTGAAGACGTTGGGCCGGAGGGCTCGGGCCAGCTGGCGCAAGTCATGGCCCAGGGCAGCGGGGTCCACGGACCAGGCAGGCAGGTGCGGCGACAGCGGGCAGCACTGCACGCAGCGCAGGTTGCAGTGCGTGGCGACATGCGTCTCCAGGGACCAGGTGAGGATGCGTCCGTCTTGGAGCTCGTAGCGCACGGCGGGACTATACGAGGTTGCCCGACGCCCCTGGCGCTTGTCACAGTGCCCGCGTGTCTCACGCTTCCGGCGGAATGCTCGCCACCCTGCCCCGCTATCAGTCATCGGCGCGTCTGGCGCCGTCCGTGTGGCGGCTCCATCCTCCGGGTCTGTCACCGGAGGCCGTCGCCGCCTTCCTGCGCCATGCGCTGCCTGCCGACAGCAGCGTGTTCCAGGGCGTGCACCGGGTTCCTGGCGCCTTGCCTCGCGTGCGTCGGAGCGCGGGGACGCCGGAGACGCGCGAGGATGAGGACCGGCTTGCGGAGCGGCTCGTGGCCGCGCTGGCGGACAGCGTAGGCAAGTACCTGGCGGCGGGCGCGGTGGACGTGAGCCTGAGCGGCGGCGTGGACAGCGCCGCGTTGTGCGCCCTGGCCGCGCGGCGGGCTCCCGGGCGCGTGCGCGCCTGGACCATGGATGTCCACTTCGCGGATGCCACGGAGCGGCGGAATGCCCGGACGGTGGCGAGGACGACGGGCGTCGAGCTGGTGGACGTGTCCATCCCGGACGCCGTGCTCCCGGAGCTGTTCGAGCCCGCCGTCCTGAGCCAGGAGACGGCCATCCTCAACGCCCGCGCCGTGGCCAGCCATGCCTTCTACGCGGAGGCCCGACGGCAGGGCGCCTCCGCGTTGCTGAGCGGCGCGGGCGCGGATGAGGTGCTCATGGGCAACCCGGCGGCGCTCACGGGTGCGGCGGCCCGTGTGAGGGAGGACCGGCGCCTCGCGAACGAGGTGCTGCGCGCGGGGCCTGTGGACAACTTGGGGGTGGATCAGCGGGCCCTCCGCCTTCCCTGGGACGCGGGGCTGGCCTCCCATGACGAGGATCACCCCGAAGAGGTCCGCTACGCGGCCTGGGTGCTGTGGGAGCTGGTGCTGCCTCCCGAGCTCCGGAGCGCGCGCGCACACCGCGTGAACGTGTGCACGCCCTACCTGGACGCGGACTTCGCGGACGTGGCGCTGGGGCTCCCCTTGGACGCGCTCGCGCGGCATGGGGCCGGCAAGTGGCTCTTCCGGCACGCGGTGCACACGCTGGTGCCGGACGAGGTCCGGTGGGCCCGGAAGACGCCGCGTTATGCGCACACCGCGCTCTCCAGCCCCGTCCGCGCGCGCTGGCTGGAGCTGTACCGGGAATGGCTCACACCGGTCCGGCTGGCGCCGTTGGAGGTCGTCGACCCGGGCGCGACCCGGGCCCTGCTGGAGCGCTCCGCACGTCTGGCCGCCGACGCTCCCGAGGCGAGTGTCATGGACCGGCTGTTGATGCGGTTGTGCTCCCTCGCCATGCTCCACGCCCACGCCAGCGCCCATCCCCCATGTCCCGAATCCTGATTGCCACCTCCCCCGAGAAGGGCCACCTCAACCCCATGGCCGGCGTCGCGCAGTGGCTGCGCCGCATGGGCCACCCCGTGGGCTGGCTGTGCATCCCCGAGCCCGCGCCACAGCTCGAACGGCTGGGCGTGGAGGTGCTGGCGTTGCCTCACGTCGAGGCGCCCGTGCCGGCCATCGAGACGGGCGGCGAGGCGCTCGCGCGGTTGGTGCTCGATGAAGCGGCGCTGGGGCGGTGGATTCGCGGCCTGTTGATTGACGCCGTGCCCTCGCTGCTGGCGCCGGTGCGCGAGGCCGTCGAGCGCTTCCGTCCGGACGTCATGGCCCTGGATGGCATGCAGTACGCCGCCGTGCTGGCCGCCCATGACTTGCAAATCCCCTGGGCGGGCGTGTCCTCCGCGCTGTCACTGCTGGAGCCGCCCATCGACTACGGCCTGCGCCGCAACGTGCGCGCGCTGGCCGACGAGCGGCAGGCCCTGTTCGCCCGCCACGGCTTCGAGGCCCGCTTCCGCAACTGTGAGTGCCTGTCGCCGGACCTCAACGTCATCTTCGCCACCGAGGCCTTCCTGGGCTCCGATGCGGGGCTGCCTCCCGCCACCCACCTGGTCGGACCTTCACGGCCTCCCGAGGCGCGCGGTGACGAGGTGGACTTCCCGTGGGAGCGGCTGGGCACCAGGCCCGTGGTGTACGTGTCCTTCGGCAGCCAGATTTCGTGGCAGCCGGATTTGTTTCAGACGATTGCCGAGGCCGCCGCGCCCCTGGGCGTCACCTTGGTGCTCAGCGCGGGTGAGCTGGCTGATACAGATTTTGTTCACGACCTTCCCGGGGACGTGGTCGCTGTGTCATACACACCGCAGCGACAACTGTTATCGCGAGTCTCCGTGCTCGTGTCTCACGGCGGCGCCAACTCCGTCATGGAGGCGCTGACCGAAGGCGTTCCGATGCTGCTCCTGCCCGTCTGCAACGACCAGCCCATCCAGGCGCACTTCCTGGCGAAGTCGGGCGCGGGACTGGTGCGGGCGCCGCGCTCGCTCTCCGTGGAGGACTGCCGCGAGGCGCTGCGACAGCTGCTGGAGCCGGGCACGGCGCTGCGACAGCGGGTGGCCGACATCGCCGCGTCCTACCAGGCACGGGACGGCGCGAAGGACGCCGCTGAACGCATCCTCCGACTCGTGGCGTGAGCGATTGCATGCGTGACTGGGACGTGTGGCGACTGGTGTTGCCGGGTGTGTCGCCGCTGGAGGTGTGGAACCTGCCCGTGATGGGGCGCGAGCTGTGGGAGTTGCTCGGGGCGCCTCGCGTGGACGCGGACCGTCGCGCGGGGGTTCCTGAGTCAGCGCTCGCAGGCCGGCTGGGCCCGGCGCTCGCGGTGGCGCTGTCCACGCTGGTGAAGCGACACGCGGTGGAGGCCGTGTGGCTCAGTGGCGGATTGGTGTGCCTGGAGGGCTTCGGCGCCATGCTCTCGCACGTCGCCACCGCGCTTCCTTGCCCTGTGTACATGGCGGAGCGTCCCCTCTTCGCGCCGGCCCAGGCGGGCCTGCGCCTGCTGGCGCCGCTCGCGCCCGCGCAGCCGGTCGCGCTCGACGTGGGCCAGACGGGCATCAAGTGCGTGAGTCACACAGCGGCACCGCGCATCTTCGAGCGCGATACGGCGCTGCTGCCCCGGTACTTCATCGGCATGGCGCGGCCTCCGGACGGGCGTCATGTGCAGGCGGCGGTGGCGTTCATCGCGAGCGCCCTGCGCGTGTTCTCGGCACAGGCTCCCGATGCCTTGTGCCTCGCGCTGCCGTGTCCGCTGGACGCTTCGCTCATCCCTGGGGGCTGCACCTACGGCTGGGAGGGCCACGCGTCGCTGGTGGCGGACATCCTCCAGGCGGCCCTGGGGAACGAGGGCCGCGGCGGTACGGCGCTGGTGCTCAATGACGCGGAGCTGGCCACGGAGGCCGCGCGGAGGGATTCGCGGCTGGCGAACCACTCACGCGTGTTGTGCCTCACGCTGGGCTTCGGGCCGGGTGGCGCGTTGCTGGAACGGCGGTAAGCGGGCGCTCGCCCAGGCTCATAGCGGCGTGCGGATGAAGCGAGCAGGCGGAGTCTGTTGAGTGAGGAGGTACCACCTGCCATGTCC
Organism: Myxococcus vastator; assembly: GCF_010894475.1. Classification (GTDB taxonomy): domain Bacteria; phylum Myxococcota; class Myxococcia; order Myxococcales; family Myxococcaceae; genus Myxococcus; species Myxococcus vastator. The sequence goes on along the minus strand of NZ_JAAIYB010000031.1, from coordinate 19,460 downwards.
GGTACGTATTCGCTCGACCTGCGCGAACGTTTCATCACAGCCTGGCACGCGCGCTATCGCCCGTTGCTTCATGCTCGGCGATGCCGGGGTGCGCCGCTACCTCGCTCGCTTCGAGGCAACCGGCAGCGACGGTGCGCGTCCCCGTGGAAACGGGGCGCCTCGCAACATGGACGCGGCGGGCGAAGAGGTGCCGTGGCGCCGGTGTCCGAGCACCCCTCCGCCACCGATGAGGCGTTGGCACGCGTGGATACCCTGCCGTCCCGACTTCAGCCCCATCGAGCTGGCATGAAGCAAGGCCAAGGCGCTGCTGCGCAAGGGGCGGCTGCGCACCCGCTCCGGGTTGCATCAGGGCACCCCGCCCGCCTGGCGGCCATTTCTGCGCGCGACGCAGCCGGAGAGCTCGCCCACCGCGGCGACGCCATCGCTCAGCCCTTTTGGGCTGCGCCATGAGGCGAAGCGCCCCGAGGTCCGGGACGCACCTGGGCAGCTCGCTGTTCGGAAATGTCGGGACATTTCGCGGCGCAAAACCCCCGACATTTCCGAACAGCGAGCTACGGGAGTGACTCCGCCCTGCGTGGCGCTCGCGCAGCCCACGGACGACACGCCGCGGAGGGTTCGCCCATCGCAGCGACTCCATTGCTCAGCACGTTTGAGCTGCGCGATCAGTGCAGGTCCAGTTCCTTCTTGGGCGCGATGTCGGGGCGCTGCTTCGTCACCAGCGCCTTCGCGGTGCTGAAGAGCACCTTGAGCTTTCCGCCCGCGGGGTGGACGTACTCGGCGTGCTCGGGCGTGAAGCGCAGCAGGGCGATGTCTCCCTCGTCCGGGCCCTGGGGAAACCAGGGCTTCCAGCCGGGCTCCCACAAGTCATGGATGGTCCTCCGGTCGCGGACGATTTCCACCACGCCCGATACGGAGAGATATGTGGCGCTGTCCTCCGTCGCGTGGAAGGCCAGCGCGCAGTGCGGGTCCGACTCCAGGTCCTGCACCTTCTGCGTGTCCGTCCAGGTGGCGAACCAGAGCACGGTGCCGGACTTGTGCTTCTTCGCCACCGCCATGGGCCGCGTGTGGAAGTGTCCGTCCGCGCCACGGGTGGTGAGCAGGGCGGTGTCATGGCCCTTCAGCAGCTCCTCGAACTCCCGGCGGTCTCCCTGGATGGCCCCCCGCGGCTGATTCATCGTGCGCTCGCCTGTCTCTTCCATGGGGCTGACCTTTCGTTCGCCATCGTGAAGTTCCTGGAGAACGTAGGGACGCGAGGGCCGTGGGGAAGCAGCAGGGCTGGAGGCGCGTGGACCGCTCACATGGTGGGCCGGTCGCCGCAGCGCGGGCAGTCCCCATATCCCAACGGCCTCGCCTCCGGCCTGGACCTGGTAGCCTGGCGGGGTTGACGAACCAGGACATCGACTGGCCCATCCGGGTCGCCGCCATGAACGCACTGCAACACCTGGTGCGCCAGCATGGCGAGGTGCTGTCCTGGGACGTCATCGACCGAGGCTTCACGTACCAGGGCGAGACGCTGAACTTCGCCAACCGCGCACGCGGCATCTTCTGGCCTCGCCACATGCGCGAGACGGCGCTGTCCATCAAGACGACCGTGCCTCGCCAGGGCCGAGAGGCGCGCTACGACGACCTTCGCTCGAACGAGGGCTTCCAGTACCGGTTCCAGGGCACGGACGTTGCGTCTCGCGACAACCGACGCCTCGTGCGGGGCATGGAATGGGATGTCCCGCTCATCTACTTCTACGGCATCGAGCCGGGCGCCTATCGGCCCATCTGGCCTGTCTACATCTCCGAGGCCAATCCAGCCGAACTGAGCTTCACCGTCGTCTCCGCCGCGCCAGACGCGGAGGTGCTGGCGCCGGGGCTCCACGCGGCGGACCCGAAGCTCTTGAGCCTGGAGCGTCGCTACGCCACGGTCCAGATGAAGAAGCGGCTGCATCAAGCCGCCTTCCGTCAGCACGTGCTGCGCGCCTATTCGCAGCGGTGCGCGGTATGCCGGTTCCCCAGGCCGGAGTTGCTGGACGCGGCACACATCCTCCCGGACCGGGACGAGCGCGGCAGGCCAGAGGTCTCCAACGGCCTCTCGCTCTGCAAGCTCCACCATGGGGCCTTCGACACGGACCTGCTGGGCATCCGCCCTGACGGCATCATCGAAATCGCGCCACGGCTGCTCGCCGAGCGCGACGGGCCCACGTTGGAGTACGGGCTCAAGGGCTTCGCCGGAAAGGCGTTGAGCATCCTGCCGGAGGCGCCTGCCCACCGGCCGCGCCGTGAGTACCTGGAAGCGCGCTACGAGCGCTTCCGCGAGGCAGGCTGACCCCAAGGCGAGGTGACCTCCCTGAATGGGGAGGCTCCTGGCCTGGCTCAGGCCACGCCGCTGCCCGGCGTCCGGCCCTGCGCGTCCGGCATCTTCCCCTGGAGCAGGATGTTGTCGCCCCGGCAGAGGCTCTTGTAGGACCACACCCAGAACGAGTCTCCAGGACGTGACTCCTGGAGATACTCGTCCAGCACGTCGGCATCGTCACAGATGAAGCGGTGCGGGGCGCGCGTCTCCCGGTAGAAGCGGTGCTCGATGATGAGCGGGCTTTCGTTCGCCAGCATCTCCCGCAGGCGGCTCAACGTCTCCGGGTCGGTGATGCGCGAGCCTTCGAGAGTCCACGCGTCCATGGTGCGGTGCCGCGCCTTTCTTCCCACGAGCTTGAAACGGGCCCGGAGGATGATAGCGGATGACTGCCCACGTCATAGCCGCGCGTCTTGCGATGGCGCCGGACGGTGCTCGGTGAAGAGTTCGTCCTCGTAGCACCAGGCCCACTCCTCCCCCGGCTCGAAGGACTGGACGACGGGATGCGCCGACTGCTGGAAGTGCTTCGTCGCGTGCCGGTTGGGCGAGGAATCACAACATCCCACATGGCCACAGCTCAGGCAGCGACGCAGGTGCACCCAGCTCGCTCCCATGGCCAGACATTCCTCGCAGCCCCGCGAGCGCGGAGGCGGGTCTCCGGCCTGTTGGATGTGCTCGCAAATCGGCTCCATGTGACACCTCCGTGTGACTGGGGCGACCCAGCGCCCTCCACAGCGTAGGCACTGGGTGCGGGGTCCTTCAGTGAGCACCAGCCAGGATGGCGAGCCACCGGAGGCACGTCCCCACCCTGCCGTGACGGATGGCGTGCGCGGAGCCCCGGGTGCACGGTAGAGTCCCATGGCCACCACCGCCCCCGACACCTCCGTCGCCTATGACAGTCCTCGCGGCCGGGGCGTGCTGCTCGCCAGCGTGCTGGGCAGCGGCATGGCGTTCCTCGACTCCACCGCCGTCAACGTCGCCCTGCCCGCCATGGGCCGCGAGCTGCACACGGGCCTGTCCGGTCTCCAATGGGCCGTGGACGCGTATCTGCTCACGCTCGGCTCCCTGGTGCTCACAGGGGGCGCGCTCGGCGACGCGAAGGGCCAGCGCCGCGTCTTCCTGCTGGGCATGCTCGTCTTCACCGTCACATCGGTGTTGTGCGGGCTGGCGCCCAACACCTGGACGCTGGCCGCATTCCGCGCGGCGCAGGGCGTGGGCGCCGCGCTGCTGGTGCCCGCGAGCCTCGCCTTGCTGCGCACGTCGTTCCCGCCTCATGACCGGCAGCGCGCCGTGTCCGCCTGGGCCGGGCTGTCCGGCGTCACCACGGCCGTGGGGCCGCTGCTGGGCGGGTGGCTCGTGGACGCGGGCTCATGGCGCTTCGTCTTCTTCCTCAACGTGCCCCTGGCCGCGCTCACCGCCTGGGCGGCGCTGCGGTTCGTGCCGGACATCGCTCCGAAGACAGGGGCGCGCGGGCTGGATGTCGCGGGCTCGGTGACGGCGGCGCTCGGGCTGGGCGGCCTCATCTACGCGCTCATCGAAGGCCCCGCCCATGGCTGGCCCCTGGCGGCCATCGTCGCCGCGGCCGGAGGCGCCGTCCTGCTGGCCGCGTTCTTCGTCCTGGAGGCGCGGCAGCGGGAGCCGATGCTGCCGCTCACCCTCTTCCACTCGCGCACGTTCTCCGGCGCGAACCTCACCACGCTCGTCGTGTACTTCGCGCTCGGAGGCGCCACCTTCCTGGTGGTGCTCGCCCTGCAGCAGCAACTCGGCTATTCGGCGCTCGGCGCGGGCGCGGCGCTGCTCCCCATCACGCTGATGCTGCTCCTGTTCTCACCTTCGGTGGGGCGGCTCGCGGGGCACATCGGCGCACGTCCGTTGATGACGGCGGGGCCGCTGCTCGCGGGCGTGGGGCTGGCGCTCCTGACGCGCATCCAGCGCGGAGGTGACTACGTCAGCACCGTGCTCCCCGGCATCGGGGTGCTGGGGCTGGGGCTGGCGCTCACCGTCGGTCCGCTCACGGCAGTGGTGCTCGGCGCCGTCGAGGACCGCCACGCGGGCATCGCCTCCGGCGTGAACAACGCCGTGGCCCGCATCGCCGGCTTGCTGGCGGTGGCGCTGCTGCCGCTGCTGGGCGGCCTCGCCGGCGACGCCAGCGTGGACTTCCTGGTGGGCACACGGCGCGCGCTCTGGGTGTCCGCTGGCCTGTGCGCCGTGGGCGCGCTGTGCTCGCTGCTCACAATTCCTCGCGAGGCGGGGCGGACGACCTCCACTCGGCAGGAGCACGGGACGGACGGGCCTTAGCGCACCGCCCGGTCCAGCAAGCACCCATGACGTCGCCTCTGCCCCGGACTGGCTTGTTCTCGGCCTTGCCGGGGTGCGGACCGTCCCCAGGCTCGCCGCTCAATGGCGTCCGTGGTCGTCACTCAGCGGAGGTGCCTCACGCGCCGGCTCGGTGCCCTTCTGAGCGCCGTAGCCGCCGATGCCCTTCTGGAGGATGCGGTCTTCGCCCACGTCTTCGTCCGTCACGTCGCCTCGCACCGGGCCACGCTGATGCCGCGCCTCTCGCTCCAACTCTTCCGGGCGCGTCGTGTCCATCCGCTCGTCGCCCCGTACCGGGCTGCCCTTGTTGTCGGCCATGGTCGTTTCCCCTTTCGGAGGGAAAGGTCCGAACCGCCCTTGGACGGAGCAAGGCACCTGCCATGGCGCCGTTGCCCGCCGCTCAAGCAGAAGGCCCCCAGCCGAGCCAGCACTAGCTCTTGTACTTCACCGAGCAGCCGTAAGGCGTGGTGGTGCTGGCCGGGACCTGCTGGCCACCCACCACCGCGTCCACCGCCGTCTTCACGTGGTTGGCCGGCTTGGCGTTCTTGCCGCGCGGGTCATCGTCAATGGCGCCCGCGTAGCGGACGACGCCCTTCTCATCGATGACGTACATGTGCGGCGTCGTCTTCGCGCCGTAGGACTTGCCCACCGTGCCGCTCGCGTCCTGGAGCACCGGGTAGGGGAAGCCCTCATCCTTCTTCCACGCCGCGGACTTCTCCGGCGTGTTGTGCGCGGTGGAGTCCACCGCCAGCCACACGACCTTCTTCGCGTCGAAGCCCTTCAGCGTGGTGGCCATCGTGTCGTTCTTGTAGTGCCGCTGAACGAAGGGGCACTCGGGGTTGGTCCACTCCAGGACCACGACCTTGCCCTTGTACTGCGCCAGCGTGTGCTCCTTGCCGGACTCGTCCTTCAGCGTGAAGGTCGGCGCGGGCTTGCCTACTTCCGCGTCGGCGAGGGCGGGCGCCCCCGTGAACAACGTGCCCAGCGCGAGTGCGGTGAAGACCTGCTTCATGGCGTTGCTCCAGAGTGTTGGGGACTTCGGGGAAGACAGCACGACTTCAGTGGTTCGGGAAACCCGCGGCGCAGAGGACATTCGCCCCGCTGCCCAGCTTCGAGGGTGCACACTCCGCCGCGCGCTTCACGGCGTCCGCCACCACGCCCGGCGTGAGCAGCTCCGGCAGCACCTCCGGCGTGTCGGGGGCGCCCGGGCTCAGCACCAGGTACATGGGCACGCCGGCCCGGCCGTGCTCGGCCAGCTTGGTGGTGATGCTCGCGTCCCGGCGCGTCCAGTCCGCGATGAAGAAGGCCACCTGGTGCTTCGTGAAGGCGTCGCGCACCTCGTCGGTGGCCAGCACGGTGCGCTCGTTGAACTTGCAGGTGAGGCACCAGTCCGCCGTGAAGTCGATGAACACCGGCTGCCCCGCCGCCAGCGCCGCGTTCACCGCGTCCGAGCTCCACGGCTGCGCCTGCACCACCGCGGACCCGAGCCGAGGCGCCGCCACGGGCTCCTCGTCCTCGAAGCGCAACGTCAGCAGCCCGGACGCCACCAGCACACCCGCGGCCACCGCCACGGTGGCCAGCTTGCGCACGCCGTCCTGCGCCTGCCCCTGGCCATACAGCCACGTGACGAGCCCCACCGCGACGAGGAACGCCAGGAGCCGCGCCATGCCGTCCACGCCGGCCAGCCCGCCCATCACCCACACCAGCCAGACAGTGGTGGCCAGCAGCGCGAAGCCCAGCACCTGCTTGAAGCGCTCCATCCACGCGCCCGGCTTGGGCAGCTTCTTCGCCAGCCCGGGCACCAGCACCAGCACGCAGAAGGGCAGCGCGAGCCCCAGGCCCAGCGCGGTGAAGACGGCCAGCACCGTCAGGGGGCCCGCCGCGAAGGCGAAGCCCACCGCGGTGCCCAGCAGCGGCGCCGAGCACGGCGTGGCCAGCACCACCGCCAGCACGCCCTCGCCGGCGCTGTGCATCAGGCCGTGGCTCTGGTCCACCTTGCCCGCCAGCGCCGTGCCGTCCAGGCCCACGTTGAAGACACCGAAGAGGTTGAGCGCGAAGGCCACCAGCACCGCGCACACACCCGCGACGAAGAGCGGCTCCTGGAACTGGAAGCCCCAGCCCACGCTCGCCCCGCCCGCGCGCACGGCCAGCACGCCGCCGGCCAGCAGCAGCATGGTGCCGATGATGCCCCCCGCGTAGGCCGCCGCATGCGCGCCGACGCGGCCCTGCTCCTGCTGCACCATGCGCGTGAAGCCGTAGGCCTTGAGCGCCAGCACGGGGAACACACACGGCATCAGGTTGAGCAGCGCGCCGCCGAAGAAGGCGAACACCAGCGCCAGCCCCAGGCCCATGGACGACTCGGCCGCGGGCGGCGTGGCGATGGCGGCGCCCACCGGCTTCACCGCCGCGATGCTGTCCTTCACCGACGGCGGCTTCACCGCGGCCGGCGTCCCCGCCGCGCCACCGGCCGCCACCATGGGGGCCAGCGGCGCCGTCACCTCGAGGTACTGGTAGCCCGTGGCCGCCGTGCCCAGGCGCAGCACGCCCGTCAGGCCCGGCGCCGACGCCTGCACGTCCGGCTCCGCCTTGCCCTTGAGCTTGAAGCGGCCCGGACCGTCCGAGGCCAGCCCCACGCGCGCGACACCGGGGATGCGGTCGGCGACGAAAAAGTCACCTTCCACCGCGGGCACCGCCGCGCCGCCCGGGGCCGTCAGGGTGAAGGTGCCCGTGAAATCCTGGCCCGCGGTGAGCTGGGGCGCATCCAGCGCCAGCGTCGCCGCGTGGCCGCTGTCCTGGGCGGGACGAGGCACCTTGGCCAGCTCGGCGTCGAGGACGGCCGCCGTCTCGGCGTCGCGCACCGTCTGGGGTCCCAGGGGAATGGAGCGCGTCAGCATCAGCTCCGCGGGGATGCAGTGCACCTCGCACACCAGCGCTTCCACGGCGGCGGACACCGTCACCATGCCCGTGGCGGGCCCCTCCACGGCCTTGGCGTCGGCGACGAGGATGGCCTCACCGTCATAGCCATGGGTGGTGATGAAGCCGTCAGACGTGCGGAACGTCTGAGGGAAGGGCCACTGCAACGGCCCCACGGTGACGCCGGGCGTGTCCCAAGCGACTTCCGTCTCCAGGCCGGAGTCGCCCGGGTTCTTCCAGTAGACGTGCCAGCCCGGGTCCAACCGGAAGCGCACGCCCACGCGGAAGGAGTCTCCCGGCTTCACCTGGGTGGCGTCCACCAGGAGGGCGCCCTCGATGCGAGGGTCGCCTTCGTCCGGCGCGCTGGAGGCCACCGCCGACGCGGGCAGGTCCGCCCAAGCGACGGCCGCCACCAGCAGCAGTCCGATTCCGCCAACACTGCCGAGCCTCTTGGACTGCCGATGCGTCATGCGATTCCCGTTAACCCAGAGGAGGCCGGCCCGCCAGCGGCAGTCACGTGCCTCCGAGCACAGTGAACCATCCGGGCAGGCGGGCATTCCCCTCGCGTGACGCGCCACGCCCACTCCCAGGCGGACCGCCCGGGCGGAGAGGGTTACAGCGTCACAGAGGCAACGTCATCAACCCACAGGGAGCAGCCGAGCGGGGGCGTCAGTCCTCGGTCTTCCAGGGCAGCAGCGCGGGCTCGGGCGCCGTGGGGCCCACGCGGCTCATGGTGATGCGGGAGACCTCGGAGTGCGCGCGGCGCATCACCAGCGCGGGGAGCTTGTTTGCCCGGCGCTCCATCACCCGGCGCAGGTCCGCCAGCCGCTCCACGTGGCGCTGCGCGGGCACCTCCGCGGAGCCAAGCCGCGCGAGCTTGTAGAGGGCCACGTCGGCGGCCTCCAGCGCCCGCTCCGCGGCGTCCTGGTGACGGCGGCCCAGGGCCTTCCACGCGGCGGCTTCACCGGCGACCAGGTCCAGCTCGGCGGACACGGCGCGCACGAAGCGGCCCGCGTCGCTGTCGGGCAGCACGCGTGTCACCGGCACGCTGATGCGCCGCGTATCGCCGCGCTCGGAGTAGGACGTGGACACGCCCAGGTTCCACTCCGCCTCCCCCAGCATGCCCGAGAAGAGGACCCGGCGCGGGAAGGCCTGGGAGATGGCGCCCAGCGTGGCGCTCATGGCGTCGCCTTCCACGCGCGAGGGATAGCGGTGGCGGCAGCGGACGTCGGCGAAGCCCGTGGGCAGCACATGCACGCGCGCGTCGGAGACGACTTCACCGAAGAGCTCGGCGCCCAGTTGGCCCACGGCCATGGGCAACCCTTCCGGGTCATCCACGTGCACGAAGCCGGTGCCGGAGGGGCTGGTGAGGGCCTCCAGGACGTCGGGCAGGTAGTGGCGGCCCAGCCCCAGCGCGTGGAGCATGACGCCGGACTCGGCGATGCGGGCGCCCTGGGTCTTGAACTCGGCGAGCTGCGACGGGCCCACGGAGGGCTCGCCGTCGGTGAGCATCAGCACCTGGGGCCGGGCGCCGGGCACGAGCACGCGGCGGGCGGACTCCGAGGCGCGCTCCACGGCCTCGTGCAGGGCGGTCCCCTCGCCGGACTCCAGGCGCGCGAGCACCTTGAGGAGCTGCGCCCGGGCGCTGGCGTCCATGGCGCGCATGGGGAGCACCTGCTCGGGCTCGGCGTCGAAGGTGAGCAGGCCCAGGTAGTCACGCGGGCTGGCGCGCTCGACGAGCGCCTGGGCGGCCTGCACGGCGGCGAGCAGCGGCACGCCCCGCATGGAGGCGCTGCGGTCCAAGGCCAGGTTGATGGCCACGGGCGCGCGGGGGGCATCGGCGTCGGCTTCCAGGGTGACGAGGAGGAGCACCTCGCGGCCCTGCTCGGCGTCACGCTCCACTGCCCAGGCCGTCTGCTTCATACGTACTCCCCCGTGGTCGCACGAGGCATTGTGCCGCGAATCAATCTGCGGGAGCGGACTGCCCCCGGTGCCGGAAGTCTCATGGGCCACAACGCACGGGAGCGGGGGACGCTCACGAGCAGGCTGCGGGGTCTGAGAATGTCGGGAGTCGTGCTTTGGAGCAAGGGGGCCCGGGGGCTCACCCTGAGGGAGCCGCCACGCGGGCATCGGTTGCCCCGGTTACCGCTGGTGCCCCCGCGCGTCCACCGGCCGCGGGGGCCGCGAATTACTCGGCCGCAGCCCAGCCGCCCCACGACTCCTCGGCGTAGCCCCAGCGGCGGCCGGGCGCGCCCTCGTCGGCCCCCGAAGCCTCCGCGTCACCGTCCTGCCGCGGATCCACATAAGGCAAACCTTCATCGTCCATGTACGTGGTGTCATCGTGAACCATTGTCGGCTCCTCTGCAGCTTCGGTCGACCCGGGCTCACCCCATGCGAGACCCGCTCCAACAATCGTTGACCGATTTACCGATCATGTTGGGGATGTCGCCCCGCGTTGTAAAGCCCTTGGGGTCTCAAAGTTCTGGGGCCCGTGTAGACCGTCTGCCTACCTGCCTGCTCTCCAGCAAGGCGTGTTCGTATTTACAGCTGGTTACGAACAGTCAAGCGTCGGACAGTGCCCGTGGCAATCGCACAAGGTAAGCCCTGAGTCCCAGAGAAGGAATCCCACAGCGGTTGACGCCCAGGCATTTTCAAGGAGCCCCTGGCGGCCGTCCGTCCCTGGTAAATCCGTGCGATGGCCGCTCACTCTCCGGCGGACCCAGGCCGCGTTCTCCATTGAAGGACACGTGGGGCAGCAGGGCGCTTGATTCGCGAATCACCCCTGTTAGGGTTGAAGTGCACTCAAGAATTGCCGCGACGCGGCAGCCCGGGCCCATCCGCCGCGCCCCAGAGGTCCTCAGAGTCCCATGAGTCCCATCATCACCGGCCTGTTGCTAGCCCTCGCCGTTCCCATCTTCGTGATGACCATGTCCGGTCGCGTGGGCGTCCTGCTCGCGATGAAGAAGGAGAACCGGCTCGACAACATCCCCTTCCGCGTGGCGCAGCTGGTGCGCTTCGGCCTTGGCCAGAAGCGACTGGTGGATCCGGAGGAGTTCACGCCGGGCCTGTTCCACGTGCTCATCTACGCGGCCTTCATGGTGCTGGCCCTGCGCACCGTCATGCTCTTCGCCATGGGGTTTTCGACCACGGCGCTGGAGGTGCTGACGGACCTGGGCCACCCCTTCTGGGCGGAGCAGTCCGCGCTGCTCTTCCTCTACAAGGTCTACCTGCTGGCCAAGGACGTGGTCGCCGCGCTGGCCCTGCTGGGCGTGGCCTACTACATCTGGGTCCGCTGGAAGGTGAAGCCGGACCGCCTGACGCCGTCGTGGGAGGCGTACCTCATCCTGTGCTTCATCGGCGGGCTGATGATTTCCGAGTTCCTGTTCGGCGGCAGCCACATGGTGGCCGCGCACGCCGCGCAGACGCAGGTGGGCGCCACGCAGGTGCCGGAGTCCGCCGCCGCGTTGGTGTGGTGGGAGCCGTTCACCAGCCTGACGGGCCTGGCGATGATGCCGCTGGGCGCCACCGCCGCGCACGTGCTGGGCGTGGCCGGCTTCTGGACTCACCTGGTCATCATCCTGGCGTTCCTGAACTTCCTGCCCATCGGCAAGCACTTCCACATCATCACCGGCCTGCCCACCGTCTTCTTCCAGCGCACGCACTCCACCGGCAAGCTGCCCACGCCGGACCTGGAGAAGGAGGAGTTCGGCACGGCCACGGTGAAGGACCTGACGTGGAAGCAGGGCATGGACCTCTACTCCTGTACGGAGTGTGGCCGCTGCCAGACGCACTGTCCGACGTACATCACCGGCAAGCCGCTGACCCACAAGGGCGTCAACCAGGACCTGAAGCATTGGATCTGGGACAACGAGCAGTGGGTGGAGGAAGGCTACGGCCCCAACAAGGTGAAGGAGCCGCTGCCCGAAATCGTCGGCAGCGCGCTGTCCGCGGAGACGGTGTGGGCGTGCACGAGCTGCGGCTGGTGCGAGCAGGCCTGCCCGGTGTTCATCGAGAACGTGCCGCGCCTCATCGACATGCGCCGCTACCAGGTGCAGGTGAAGGCGGAGTTCCCGCCCGAAATCCAGCGCGTGTTCGAGGGCATCGAGCGCCAGGGCAACCCCTGGGGCCTGGGCCAGGACCGGCGCGACGAGTGGGCGGAGGACCTGGCGCTGCCCACGTGGGGTGACGACGGCGGCCCCTACGAGTACCTCTTCTTCGTGGGCTGCGCGGGCAGCTACGACGACAAGCAGAAGAAGGTCAGCCGCGCGCTGGTGAAGATTCTGCGCGAGGCGGGCGTGAGCTTCGCCACGCTGTCGAAGCAGGAGATGTGCAACGGCGACTCCGCGCGCCGCATGGGCAACGAGTACCTGTTCCAGACGATGGCGAAGACGAACGTCGAGTCGTGGAACTCGATGGGCGTGAAGGCCGTCATCACCCAGTGCCCGCACTGCTTCAACACCATCAAGAACGAGTACCCGGAGTTCGGCGGCGAGTACCGCGTCATCAACCACACGCAGCTCATCAACGAGCTGCTGAAGGAGAAGCGCATCCGGCTCTCCGCGGTGATGAACAGCAAGCTCACCTACCACGACCCCTGCTACCTGGGCCGCCACAACGGCGTCTATGACGCCCCCCGCGAGGTGCTGAACAGCATCCCCGGGCTCGAGGTGGTGGAGATGCAGCGCAGCAAGCGCGAGGGCTTCTGCTGCGGCGCCGGCGGCGGCCGGATGTGGATGGAGGAGCACATTGGCACGCGCATCAACCACAACCGGTTGAACGAGGCCGCGCTGACGCTGAAGCACGCCGAGGACCCGAACACGCCCTTCCCCAACGCCGCGGACAAGAAGAAGCCGGGCCAGGTGGGCGACTACAAGGAGCAGGGCGGCAGCGGCATCGTCGCGGTGGCGTGCCCGTTCTGCTCCACGATGCTCTCCGACGCGGTGAACGACACCGGCCGCGAGGGGAACATCAAAATCAAGGACATCACCGAGCTGGTGGCCGACGCGCTGGAGACCAAGAGCGGCGCGGTGGGCACCGTGGCCCCCAGCGCCACGGTGAGCGCCAAGCCGGAGTAGTGCCAGCGCGGCGGGCCCGCTGAAGGGCCCGCCCGCTTCGCTTCACCCGAGGGCCCGGAGGCTTCCACCGCGAAGCCCCGGGCCTTCGCCGTTTCTAAGGCTTGCGCTGCTTCTCCGAGCGCAGGACGCGCGCCAGCCGCTGGGTGGCGCCGTCGTCGCCCAGCTTGCCGGAGACATACGCCCCCGCGGAGGCGAGCTTGCGGCGGAAGCTGTTGTCCGGCGGAGGCGGCGCGTCCAGGCGCAGGTCGGTGATGCCCAGGCCGGAGAGCAGCGTGCGAGCCAGGTCCTGGTCATCCGCGCGCGCGTGAGGCATCAGCCACTGGCAGACCTCGGTGTGCCCGTGCGCGGCGGCCATGATGAGCGCGGACTCGCCGATGCGGTCCGTCAGCTCGGGGTCGGCCCCCGCCTCCAGGAGGCGCTGCACCAGGTCCGCCCGTCCCGCGCGGGCCGCGGCCATCAGCGGCGTGCGGCCCTCCGCGTCGAAGGGGTTCGGGTCCGCGCCGGCGGACAGGTGGGACTCCACGGCGTCAAGGTCGCCCGCCAGCACGGCATCGAAGAGGGACATCGTCAGACCTCCGCGCGGCAGCATCGCGCCTCGGGCATCGGGACGCCAGTTGCCCCCAGGACGCTCGGCGCCTTCACAACACGGCGCTCGGCAGGGACACAGCGACACCCCGCCCGTCGGCGGCCCCTGCCGCGTCGTGTGGGGCGTGGCGTCCACGCACGTCGCCTTACGCCCGGAGGGTCAGTTGATTTCGACCGTGCCACCCTTGATGCGGTGGGTGCCGGAGGCGCGCGACTCCAGGGAGGTGCCCTTCACGATGACCTTGCCGTTGCGGCGCAAGGTGATGCTGGCCTCGCCGCACTTGAGGACGACTTCGTCCTGGCCCTCGATGACGACGCGCTTGCCGTCGACATGGGCCTCCGTGGGCCGCGGCGCGGCCGCCGGGGGTGGCGACTCCAGCAACGCATCCAGCAGCGGCGTCGCGCTGGGCTCCTGGATGAGCCCCATGACGAAGGGCAGACGCGGGTCTCCGCTCTCGAAGAGGAGCACCACCTTCTGCCGCTGGGCGACGGCGGCCTGGAGCGCCTTCGGCTCCACGACGACGGCGAGCCGCGCGGCCACCGGACCCGAGGTGTTCCCCGGGAAGTCCACGAGCACCGCGCCGCTGGCATCGACGCCCACCAGGTTGCCGGCCCGGCTCCCTAGAATGGGCTCCTGGGACGGCGCGCCAGAGGCAAGGGACTTGCTGTCGGGTGACACGCTCATGCCGGCATCTCCATGCGTCAGGCTACCGCAGGCGCCCCCCACGGCGCGAATCAGGCCCGAATCGCCTCCTCTCGGATGCCCGGCGGGCGGCGCTGACGCCACGCCACCGGGCCCGAGGTCAGCCGCTCCGGGTCAAATCGGCCCGTAGGACGGCTCCGTGGCGCTGGGCACCGCCAGCGACACCGCGCCCGAGCTGAGGTTCGCGCGGTAGATGCCCGGGTCGCTCCCGCCAGCGCTGATGAGGAAGCCCAGCTGGCTGGCGCCCGTCCAGCTCGGCCACGACTCCTCCGAGCCCGCCCCACCGCTGGTGACACGCTGGAGCGCCCCCACGTTCGAGCCCGACAGCTGTCCCACGAAGATGCGCGTTCCACCGGAGGACAGGCGCCCATCCAGCGCCACCTGGGAGCCGTTCGGAGACACCGCCACGCGGTTCTCCACGAACTGCACGCCCGCGCTCAGGGAGGAGTAGGTGATGGTGCCGCCGTTGAGCGGCACGTGCGCGAGCTGGTCGAGCTGGTTCAGCCCGCTGCCCGCGCCCGCCAGCACCGCGCTCCCGTTGGGCACGAAGGACGGCGCGCCGTAGGCGATGACGTTGTTGGGCGTGAGCTCCTGGAAGCCGCTGCCGTCCGTGTTGATGCGCGCCAGCGCCGTCTGGGAGCTGTTGCCGGGCGAGAAGACGAAGACGACGCTGCGCCCGTCCGGGCTGAAGGTGGGCGTGCGGAAGTTGGAGCAGCCGCGCGCGCACGCCGAGTCATTCGCCCGGAACAGCGTGGACGTCGTGCCGCCCGAGGTGGGCACCGTCAGCAGCGAGGTGGAGCCTCCGCTGCGCTGGACGAACACCACGCTGCGGCCGTCACGCGACACCGAAGGCCAGTAGGCGCCGCCCACGCTGGTCAGCCGCTGCGGGCTGTTGGCGTCGCCGCTGTCGTCCACCACGAAGACGTTGCGGTCGTCCTCGCGCACGAAGGCGAAGCCGCGGGTGAAAGGGACGTCCCCGATGCCGCCGCCGCCGCCGTCGTCCAGGGGCTCGCAGCCCCCCAGCATCCCCACCGCCAATACCGCTCCGAGGAACCTCCGCTTGCCCGTCATCGTCGTCACTCCGCTTCCCGGCCGATAGAGAGCCCCGTACTACAGAGCGCACCGGGACTGACGTCAACGCGCCACGGGTGATTCAACGCACCGTCAAGGTCAGCGGTTGAGCTTCTGGAGCTCGTTGCGGCAGAGGTTGCAGAGCGACAGCTGCTTGCGGTCGCAGTCCTGCGGCGTCTGCGCGAAGAACATCACGCACCGCGGGTCCTCGCAGTAGGACAGCCCGAGCAGGTGTCCCGCCTGGTGCACCACCTCCACCTGCGCGCGGCGCCGCAGCGTATCGCTGGCGACCCCCTGGGCCAGGCGGTGGAGGCTCATCACCGCCGTCTTCGATTCGCGGTCCGCTTCCCCGAAGACGAAGGGTGAGTCCGGGACGAAGAGGTCCACGTCGGAGATGCCCAACACAGCGAACTGGCCGGGCTCCAGCATGGGCGTCAGCCGCCGCATGATGGCGTTGCAGTGGTACTGGCCGCGGTCCTTGTTGAAGGCGTAGGCGGGCGTCGTCAAGACCGTCTTCGCCACCACGGCCGCGACACCCATTTGCGCCGCCAGCGGATCCTGCAAGTCCCTCAACAGCGAGACAGGCGGGCTACCCACGGAGACCAGAAGGAGTGTCTTCTGCGGCATCGGCCCACCGTCCTTCATGCACGGGGCGGACGCATGGCTACCGCGTCCCCCCGGAGCGGAGTGGCTGGGGCGCAAGGATTCGAACCTTGATACTCAGAGTCAAAGTCTGATGTCCTGCCATTAGACGACGCCCCAGCAGGTTCTCACGTGTACTTCTGGTGTCCGAGTGTACGGCATCCCGACGGGTGCGGGGAACTCCCCTGAAGCGGTTCCCTGCAATGTCAGCCACTGGACCCCTCGCCCGGGCCCCAAGGGCCGCCGGAGCCGGGCGCATTGTCGCTCTCTCTTTACACCTGGAGTAAAGCCGCCCCCGGGCGCTCGCCAGGGGCGGCCTGTCCTGGGTCAGCCCTTGAGGACGGCGAGCGGCGTGAGGCGCAGGAGCGGCCGGACGAGGTCGGCCTCGTCCTCCAGCACCTCGGTGATGTCGCGGTAGGCGGCGGGGGCCTCCTCCACCAGCGTGGCGATGCGCCCCTTGTCGTACACCACGCGCCGCAGCACGTGCTCCAGCGCCGCCGGACAGAGGCGCGCCCGGGCCTCCGAGCGGGTGAGGACGCGGCCCGCCCCGTGTGAGCAGGAGCGGAAGGCACGCGGCTCACCCAGTCCCTCCACGACGTAGGACGCCGTGCCCATGGAGCCGGGGATGAGCCCGCGCTGGCCCGCCTGGAGCCCCACCGCGCCCTTGCGGTGGACCCACAGCATGCGGCCCCCGTGTTCCTCTTGAGCGACGTGGTTGTGGTGCACGTCCACGACCGACGGGGTGTCGACGGCCACGCCCAGGGCCTCCTCCAGGACGTCCAACGCGCGCGCGGCGATGGCCTCCCGGTTGGCGAGCGCGAAGCGGCAGGCCCACTGCGTGTCGGCGAGGCAGGCGGCGCCCTCGGCGGTGTGGATGCTCAGGCCCGGAAGGCCGCCGTCCCCGAGCGCCCGCGCCACCCGCCCGTGGTGGTCCGCGATGGCCGCGCCGACGCCCCGCGAGCCGGTGTGCAGCAGCAGCCAGAGGGCCCCGTCCGCATCCCGGTCCAGTTCGAGGAAGTGGTTGCCGCCTCCGAGCGTCCCCAGGTGTCTGGGCGCCAGCCGCTCCCAGGCATGGCGCAGCTTCTGGGTGGACAGCGGCGGTGACGCCAGCGCCGAGGGCAAGGGCTGCCCTCGGCCCCGGTGGACGGCGTCACCCACGGGGATGCGCTCTGCCAGTTGAGACAGCACGCGCTCCAGCACGTCCCGCCCGGGAAGGCCCGAGGTGAGAGGGAAACGCCAGGCACTCACGCCGCAGCCCAGGTCTCCGCCGAGCGCCCCGGGCACGACGTGGTGCTCGGTGGCGAAGACGGTGCCCACGGCGATGCCGGAGGCGACGTGGAGGTCCGGCATGGCGGCCACGTGCTCCACGACATAGGGCTGGGCGGCGATGTACCGCAGCTGCTTCTCCGCGCCGGGCGGCAGCGCGCGGGCCCAGACGAGGATGGGCCTGCATCCCGGAGCGGGCGGAAGGAGACGGGGCATCATGACTCGCCCTCCTCCGCCGCCCCGGGCGTGTGCTCCGAGACGCCGATGTACGAGACGCCGATGTAGATGAAGCGAAGCTGCGGCACGCGCTTGAGGTCCAGGTGCTCCGCGAGCTGTGAGCGCAGGTAGCCGCTGGCGCCTTCGAGCGCCGTCTGCAGGGGACGAAGGCCGCCGGCCGCGGCTTCGGGCGTGACGGTGTAGCCGATGCGAACGAGGCGGCCGTCCGTCGACAGCTCGAAGGACGTCAGCGCGACGCCTTCGAGCCTCGGGTCGGACAGCTCACCCCGGAAGGTGCGGGAGACTTCTTGGGACAGGTGGGACTGCACGCGCAGATGGCGCGATGACGAGGTACGGCGATTCCTGGAAGAGGACATGAGAGGACGAACGGTTCCCAGAAGGCCGCGCGTGTCCCTCGTGCGCTGCCGGCTTCAAGCCGTCAGCGACGCACGAGACACACGCCGGCCCATTGCACGGAGGCAAAGGCTCCGCGCACCCGCCGAATCCAAGGCTCTGGAAGCGCGCTCCGTCCCGCTCAGCGAGGGAGGCGGCCCACCCGGTTCAGCACGTTCAGCGCGGAGCGACCCGAGACTCCATTCAAGACACGTCCCATGGCACACCTCCCGCCGCGTGCGTGACTCCCGCGCGGACCGTGATGCTGCGCAGACAAGATGTGACCGCCCTCCTGCCCACGTCAAGCGACAGCCCGGGACGGCAGGACGCGGGCAGACCTGACAGCCAGCCACCCCTCGGGCCCAGGCCCTGTGTCCGATGTCGACGGGTGACCACCCTCACTTTCCAGCAGCGGACGTGCGTCTCAACGCGGCCGTGGGCCTGGCCCGCTGACGCGCTACGCAGTGGGCACGAGGTGAAGGCACATGGCGGAAGCGTTCGACGTGGTGGTGATTGGGGCGGGCCCCGCGGGGGAGGTCGCTGGCGCGCGTGCCGCGGAGGCCGGGCTGTCGGTGGCGCTGGTGGAGCACGAGCTGCTCGGCGGCGAGTGCTCGTACTGGGCCTGCATCCCCAGCAAGGCCTTGCTGCGCCCGGGGGAAGTCCGGTGGCTGGCGGAGCATGCCGCCGGCGTACGCGAGAAGCTCCAGGCGGGCATCGACGCGCGCGCGGTGCTGGACCACCGGGATTCGATGGTCAGCCACTACCAGGACGACTCCCAGGTGAAGTGGGCCGAGGACGCGAAGCTGAAGGTGGTGCGGGGCACCGGCAAGCTCACCGGCCCGCGCAAGGTGCGCGTGGAGAGCAAGGACGGCGCCGTGCGGGAGCTGGAGGCCCGCAAGGCCGTGGTGCTGGCCACCGGGAGCCGGCCGCGCATCCCGGACATCCCGGGGCTGAAGGACGCCCAGCCCTGGGACAACCGCCAGGGCACGGCGGCCAGGCAGGTGCCCAAGCGGCTGGTGGTGCTGGGCGGCGGCGCCGTCGCGGTGGAGCTGGCCCAGGCGTGGCGCTCCCTGGGCTCCGAGGTGACGCTGGTGCAGCGCGGAAAGGGCCTGCTGTCCCGCGCGGAGCCCTTCGCCGGAGCGCAGGTGGCCCAGGCGCTGCGGGACTCCGGCGCGCGCGTGCTGCTGGGGATGACCGCGAAGCGCGTCCAGCGGCCCGGCGGCAAGGGCGAGGTGACGGTGACGCTGGCCAATGACGAGCAGGTCGTCGCGGACGAAATCCTGGTGGCCATGGGCCGCGTGCCCCGCACGGAGGGAATCGGGCTGGAGACGGTGGGGCTCGAGGGCGGCAAGCCGGTGGAGGTGGATGACCAGCTCCGCGCGAAGGGCGTGGACGGCGGCTGGCTCTACGCGTGCGGCGACGCCAATGGCCGCAACCTCCTCACCCACATGGGCAAGTACCAGGCCCGCATGGTGGGCGACGTCATCGCGGGCAAGCAGGCGAGGGCCTGGGCGGACGCGAAGGCCACCCCGCAAGTTGTCTTCACGCACCCGCAGGTGGCCAGCGTGGGCCTCACCGAGGCCAAGGCGCGCGAGGCCGGGCTGCCGGTGCGCACGGTGGAGAAGCAGCTCCAGGACGTGTCCGGCACGTCGCTTTTGGGCAAGGGCCTCACCGGCACCGTGAAGTGGGTGGTGGACGAGCAGCGCCGGGTGCTGGTGGGCGCCACGTTCACCGGGCCGGAGGTGGGGGAGATGCTTCACGCGGCCACCATCGCCGTGGCGGGGGAGGTGCCGCTCGATACGTTGTGGCACGCGGTGCCGTCGTTTCCCACCATGAGCGAGGTGTGGTTGAAGCTGCTGGAAGCGTACGGTCTGTAACGCGCCGGTGCCTCCGTTGCGTGTGCGGGGGCGGGCGTGGAATGGTGCCGCTGCCCACCCCACCC
>NZ_JAAIYB010000319.1 GCF_010894475.1 Myxococcus vastator | reverse complement strand
GGACGGGGGAGGGCGCGACGGTGTGGTGCCGGCGGGCACCAGCGCTGGCAGGGACATGGTGGGCCGGGCCCCGGGCCGCTGCTGTGGGACCGTGGAGGGCGCCACGGGAGGGACGACCTGGCCTAGCGCGAGTACGGGAGGCGGCCTCGACGCCGGCGCTGTTCCTTGGGGGCGCGCCGGTGCGGCGCCTGCCTGCGGCGCGGCTGCGGGGATTGTCGGGACCGTCCTCGTCTGGGCCGGAGCGCGGGGCGCTACCGGGGCAACCGAGGGGACGCCTGTCGATGCGGGCGAAGCTGGAGCGCCTACCGGTGCGATGGAGGGCACGGCGCCCGCGACTGGGGGCGCAGCGGCTCCCACGGGAGCGACGGAGGGAACGACTCCGGTCGAGGACGGCGACGCGGGTGCGCCCATGGGCGCGATGGCAGGGGCAACGGTGGGAATGGCGCCCAGGGTGGGACGCTGTGCCGGAGGAACCGCACCCGCCGGACGCGGAGCAGGGGTGTTTCCGCCAGCTGCCGGGCGAGGCACGGGCGTCGGTGCCCCCGCGGCACTGGGGTTCGAGCCCTGGCGCGGGGGGGACGTGTTGGCTCCAGTGGGATTGGCGCCAGCCGGTGCGACGCGAGGCACGGGCGTCGTCGAGCCAGCGGTGGGGGAGGCGGCCGGTGCCGGTCGCGAAGCGGGCGCTGTGGTGCCTGCAGGGGCCACGCGGGGGACAGGTGTGTTCGCACCAGCGCCCGTCACCTGTCGCGGCACGGGCGTGGCGGCTCCCGCTGCACCGGTGGCCGGACGCGGCACGGGCGTGGCGGCCCCTGCAGCTCCAGTGGCCGGACGTGGCACGGGCGTGGCGGCCCCTGCTGCCCCGGTGGCCGGACGCGGCACGGGTGTCTTGGCGTCAGCGCCGCTGGTGCCCTGCGGAGCCGTGGGCGCTGTCCCAGCCGGAGGCGGACGCGCAGCCGGGCTCGTCGCGGCACCCACCGCCGGAATCGCGGGCAATGTCGTGGGCGTACCCCGCGGCGCGGGCCCCGAGCTCGGAACCGTGGGCGCTGCCCCAGCCGGAGTCGGACGCGCAGCCGGGCTCGTCGCGGCACCCACCGCCGGAATCGCGGGCAGCGTCGCGGGCGTACCTCTCGGCGCAGTCCCCGAACTCGGCACTGCACCCGCCGCCGGACGTGCCGGCGCCGTCGCGGGACTCGCACCGGGCGCCGTCGCTCGTCCAGGCGCACCCTCTCCAGCGCCCGTCCGCACCGTGGGAATCCCCGTCATCGTGGCTCGGGGCGGCACCGCGGGCGTCACGCCCGGGGGACGTGCGACAGGCGTCCCCTGGGGCCGCGGCGGCGGAGTCGGCCCGCTGGCGGCGGGCGACGACGGAATCGTCCCGGGCGTGACGGGACCGGGCACGGCGGCCGTCACGCGTGGGACGGCGGGCCGGGCGGGCGTGGCCGGTGTCCCGGGCGTGGCTCCCGGCGGTTTGCCGGCGCTGGGGTCTGAAGGCTCGGACATCGGCGTGGTCGGGTCGCGGCCTTACTGCGCCGCGGCGGGCAGGTCGTCGCTGTTGTGGCCAGCAAGCCGGGTGTTCCGGTTGGCCTGGATGGACTGCTGGATATCGGCCTCGCTCATGCCGGAGGACAGGGTGATGGAGGTCGACGTCTTCTGCCCCGTCTCCGTGTCGCACGCGGACACGTGCACCAGGCCATCCGTGTTGATTTCGAAGGTGACCTCGATCTTCACCTCGCCGCGGTAGCCGATGCGGAAGCCCGCGAACTCGAACTCGCCGAGCATCTCGCACTCGTCGGCGCGGTTGGACTCGCCCTGGTACACGCGAATCTTCACCTTCTCCTGGCCGTCGCGGCTGGTGGTGAACGTCTTCGAGCGGTCGATGGGAACCGGCGTGTTCTTGTCGATGATCTTCTCGGTGTACCCACCCACCGTCCCGATGCGCAGCGACAGCGGCGTGACGTCCACCAGGAACGTCTGCGTCTTGCTGTCCAGCAGCGCGTGCGACTGGAGCGCCGCGCCCATGGCCACGACCTGGTCCGGGTTGATGCCCTCCAGCGGGTCCTTCTGGAAGTAGTGCTTCACCGAGTTGCGGATGATGGGCAGCCGCGTCGGCCCGCCCACGAGGATGACCGCGTCGATGTCGGCGGCCGTCAGGCGCGCGCTCTGCAGCGCCTCGTCGCACACCTTGAACGTGCGCTGCACCAGGTCCATCACCATGCGGTTGAACTGGTCCTGGTTGAGCTGCCCACGCAGGTCCATGACGTTGCCGTCGGCGTCCTGGCAGATGCCCTGGCAGAGAATCTCCGCGGAGCCCGTCTGGCCCACGTCGATCTTCGCCTTCTCCGCGGCCTCCTTGAGCATCTGCAGGCAGTACTTGTTCTGCCGCACGTCCAGGCGCGTACGGGCCAGGAAGTCATCCGCCAGCCACGTCATGATGCGGTCGTCGAAGTCGTCGCCGCCCAGGTACGTGTCGCCCGCGGTGGCCAGCACCTCGAAGACGTCCTTGCCAATCTCCAGGATGGAGACGTCGAAGGTGCCGCCGCCCAGGTCGTAGACCACCACGCGCTGGTTGACGTCGCGCCCGAAGCCGTACGCGAGCGCCGCGGCGGTGGGCTCGTTGAGGATGCGCAGCACCTCCATGCCGGCGATGCGGCCCGCGTCCTTGGTGGCCTGGCGCTGGTTGTCGTTGAAGTACGCGGGCACGGTGACCACGGCCTTCGTCACCTCCTGGCCCAGGTACGTCTCCGCCACCGCCTTCATCTCCTTGAGCACCAGCGCGCTGATCTCCGGGAGCGAATACGAGTGCTCGTTCACCGCGATGCGCACCGAGTTGTTGTCGCCCTCGACGATGCGGTACGGCATCACCGCCTGCGCCTTCTTCACCTCGTCGGAGAAGTAGTAGCGGCCGATGAGGCGCTTGGCGGAATAGACGGTCTGCTCTGGGTTCGTGATGATGTTCTTCTTGGCCGCGTTGCCGACCAGGACCGAGCCATCCTCGAGGAACGAGACGCAGGAGGCGTGAGTCGTCTCTCCCCACTCGTTGGGGATGACGATGGGCTGGCCGTCCTGGACCACCGCCACGCACGAGTACGACGTGCCCAGGTCGATGCCGATTGCGATATCGTCCGCCATTCCGTCTCCGGTGAAGACCTGCAGCAGAGGTCCGTCGGTGAAGCGCACGGAGGTTAGGCACCCCCAGGAGCGGGTGTCAACGTTCCCGTGTCAATAAAGCCCAGCCATTTCAAGGGCTTAGCGAGGGTGCAAGGGAGCATGCCCGCTGGCTTGAGGGGGCGCTCCGAGGCCATTATCTCTCATGGCGAAGGGGGTTTGCTCATCCATGTCCGTCATCCTCGCCGCGCTGACGTCCGACCCGAACCTGTTGCGCTGTGAGCTGCACCGCCTCCAAGGCCAGGTCCTGCTCCAGGCAGGGCCGAAGGCGAACGCCTTGGGGGTGGGAGCCTACGCCCAGGAGGAGGTCCTGTTGCGGCGCTTCTCCAGCGGCGAGGCGCTGACCCTGGACTCGCTCGCGCCCCCGCATGAATCGGAGGCGCTGCTGTTCCACGCCGGCCAGCTGCCCCTGGGCTTGTCGCTGGAGGAGAACACCCAGCCCTTCCGCTCCCGGCGCTGGTTGTTCGCGCACCAGGGCGGAGTGCGGGGCTTCGAGCTGCTTCGCGCCCCGTTGCTGGAGTCGCTGCCGGACCACCTGCGGCGCCAGGTTCGCGGTGGAACCGAAGGGGAGCTGCTGTTCGCCGTCTTCCTCAAGCGCCTGCGCGAATTGGGCCGCACGGAGGACCCGCGGCTGGAGGCCGAGGTCGCCGGCCGCGTGCTGGCGGACACGGCGCGCGAGGTGGCTCGGGCCGCGGTCCAGGCCGGCGTGGCACGCACGCCCACGCTCAACCTGGTGGCCACCAACGGCACGCTCCTGGCGGCGACCCGGTATGGCGAACAGCCCTTGTACTGCACGCGGCTGGAGGGGTCGGCCGAATGCGAGCTGTGCGAGGTGACGCCCGAGACACCGGACAGGCAGCCCTCGGTGGGGGCGCACCGGCGCTGTCGCACCGTGGTGGTGGCCAGCGCGCTCAAGCGCACCTCGGGGTGGGTGGAGCTGGCTCATGGCCACACGCTGTCGGTGGGGCCGGAGCTGCAGCTGCACGAGCTGTCCGACTCGTGAGCGACGTGCGCGAGGACGGCGCCTGGGCTTGTTGGGCGTGAAGCGGTTGGAGGACAGCCAGGGAAGCAGCGCGTGCCGTGCCGACGGGCTGTGTGTGCATGCCGCACAGTCGGGGCATTGTACGAAGGTGGGGCCTGGGAACTACGCTAGGGCTCCGTCCCTCGTGGGGGCTGTGTCCACCTCCGCGCAGACGCTCGCCGTTTGACGAATCGCCATGGTGGCATTCCATTGGGTGAGGTCTGATGGTGCGGCTTAATCGGGACCGGATGGAATCAAGGAGCGGGTCGATGGCCGGCAACTCAGGGGAAGACAACGCCAACCCGGGGCACGCCCGGGAGGTCGCCCCAGAGCGCCCTGATGAGGGCGATTCGCCCGTGCTGGATGGCGTGTCGGATGCGGAGCTGGACGCCATCGTGGGCCAGCTGCGCACGGACAAGAGCCTTCGTGTCCGGCCCAGCGCGCAGCCGCGCTACCGCGAGGCCACGCAGTCGGAGCGGCTGCACCGGGGCGCGGGCCGTTCAAGGGCGTCCACCTTGGGCGAGGAGGCGGCGCCGCCGAAGGAAGCCGCGCCCGTCGTGAAGCAGGCCTGGTACTTCGTCACGGGCGGCGCGGCCTACGGTCCTCACGACCTCGCGGACCTGAAGGCCCACGTCGAGCGAGGGTTTCTGGGCTTTGATTCCCTGTGCTGGCGCGAGGGGTTCGGTGAGTGGCTGCCCCTGGGGCACATCCCGGAGCTCGCTTCCGCGCTGCTTCCGCCGTCCGTGCCCGCGGGACCTCCGCCCGTTCCGTCGGAAGCGGCCGGGGCCTTCAGGCCTCAGGCCGCGCGCGCGGTGGAGGTCTCAGAGGCCACCACGGAGCGGGTGATCCTGGATGCACCGGGCACGGTGGTGCCCCCCTTCGCGGCCATTGCTCCCGCCGCCGTCGTGGCGGCTCCCGCGGTGGGCGCTACCGCCATGCCGCGGACGCAGGCGTCCGGCGCACCACCTGCCGTGGAGGCCCCAGGGGCTCCGGAAGCCGATGCCGCGGCGCTCGCGCCGGAACCTGTCACCGCGCCGGCCGCGAGCGACTTCGCCGCGGACGGCGCCCCGGCGTCGGACCCGATGCCCGTGGCGGAGCCCGTGGGAACCCACGCGGTGCTGGCGGCGCCGTCGCCCGAGGAGCGCACGCGTCGCAAGCGCCGGCTGGGGCTCCTCCTGGCGGGGGGAGC
This sequence comes from Myxococcus vastator, assembly GCF_010894475.1. Lineage (GTDB taxonomy): Bacteria > Myxococcota > Myxococcia > Myxococcales > Myxococcaceae > Myxococcus > Myxococcus vastator. Next base: position 4,748 of record NZ_JAAIYB010000319.1, on the reverse strand, counting down.
CATCGGCGGCATGTCGGTGGCCCTGGCGCTGGGCGTCTTTGGCGGAGGGAGCGGCCGTGGCGCCGCGAGCCCCGGCGATGCCGTGGACACGACGCGCGGCCCCGGTACGCCCCTGCCCGCGCAACAGCCGGTGGCCGCGGAGGCCGCCGCGCCCTCGCCGGAGGCCGGCGCGGCTGGGCGTCAGGGCGGCGCGGCGTCGGGCACCCCGACGTCAGCGGGTGGCACGGGCAGCGCGAGCCTCAGCGGCGCGGGCGTCGCGACGTCGGCCGCGGAGCGCGCGCGCGACCCGAGCCCGATGCAGGAGCCCGCCCGCGCATCGCCGCCCGCGCTCTCGGCCGTCTCGGTCGACCGCGGAGGTCGCGTGCCAGAGCTGACCGGCACGGAGAGCACGGCGCGCGCCGCGACGGGCGGCGGACGGCCGGCGCCGGAGGAGCGCGTCTTCGAGCGGCCCACGGGCAGCCTCTCCTCGCGCGACGTCGCCGTGGCCTTCGTCATCGGGAAGCACTCCGTGGCGCCTGCTCCGGAGCCGGAGCCCGCCAGGCGGCCCGCCACGACGGTCGCGGAGGCCGCGACGGCTGGCGGCTCGGAGGACGACCTGGGGCCCGACGCGGACTTCGACCGCGTGCTCTCCGGCCCGGGACCCAACGCCACCAAGCACCACAAGCCGACCGTCTACGTCCCGCCCGACCCGACGGCGCCCCGCGAGTCGCTCGACCTGGCCACCGTCTTCGCGGTGGTGCATGCCCGGCGCTCGGAGCTCGCGGCGTGTGCCCGCGAGCAGTCCGCGCCGCCGCGGGAGGGAGACCGGGCCGTGCTGCGCTTGAGCGTCCTGCCCAGCGGGAAGGTGGAGTCCATCACCACCGAGACGTTGTGGCTGCGCGGCACGTCGCTCGTGCGTTGCATGCAGCAGAAGATAGGCGCCTGGACGTTCCCCAGGCACCGAACGCAGGGAGCGCCCGTCGTCTTCCGATACGAGTTCTGAGCCGCCGCGAGGAGCGCCCATGCCTGCTTACGTCCTGGTCGAGGTCTCGGTGCACGACGCGCAGACCTACGAGCGGTACAAGCAGCTCGCGCCCCCGTCGCTCAAGCCCTACGGGGGCCGCTACCTGGTCCGGGGCGGCCCCACCCAGGCCCTGGAAGGCACCTGGCAGCCCCCGCGCTTCGTCCTGCTGGAGTTCCCCAGCGTGGAGCACGCCAGGGCCTGGTGGGCGTCCCCGGAGTACGCCGCCGCCAAGGCGCTCCGCCACGAGAGCGCGCACTCCATCATGTTGCTGGTGGAGGGCGTGCCGGCCACGACGCCTGTCACCGAAACAGGGGAGTCATCGGCCTGAGCGGCCGCTGAAAAGCCGAAGCCCGGCGCCAGCCCGCGGTAGGTCGCGGGCCGGGCCGGGCTCTGGAATCTTCAGTGAAGCGAGAGGGCTAGTTCACGCCGACGGCGGTCCAGCTCTCCTTGACCTTCGCCACTTCCGTGGAGTCCGCGCCGTAGAGGTCCGTAGCCGCGTTGATGGTCGCGGTGCGGGCCTGGGCGAACGTGGTGCTCGGCGTCATGTAGTGGGCCAGGGCGCGGTAGTAGATCTTCAGGCCCTTGTCCATGCCGATGGCGTCCTTCACCTCGATGCCGGACGTGCGGTTGGTGCCGCCGTTGGTCAGCAGGTAGAAGGCGTTGTTCGCGATGCCGCTGGAGCCGTGCACCTCGGTCTGCTTCGGGTAGTTCTTGAAGTTGTCGATCGAGTAGTTGTCCTTCGTCGGATCGTCCATGTAGCGCAGGCCGTCGGTGTCATCGCCGTTCGTCGGCGTCCAGGCCGTCTCGCCCACCGTCCAGTTGAACTTCACGTCGGGGTTCTTCTGGGACGCGTACCACTCGAGGCCAGCGCCCATGATGTCGCTCATCGCCTCGTTCAGACCACCGGACTCGCCGCGGTAGATGAGGCCGGCGGTGCGCTCGGTGAGGCCGTGGGCGATCTCATGGCCCGCGATGTCCAGCGCGGTGAGCGGACCGGAGTTGCGGCCGTCGCCGTCGCCGTAGCTCATCTTCTCGCCGTCCCAGTACGCGTTCACGTAGTTGTTGCTGACGTGGACGTAGGAGACCAGCTTCTCACCCGCGCCGTCGATGGAGTCACGGCCGAGGACGTCCTTCATGAAGTCGTACATCATCTGGCCGCCGTAGTGCGCGTCCACCGCGGCCTTGTTGCGCTCCGGGTCCGTGGGCTCGCCCCAGACGTTGTTGTCGTCCTTGATGGGCGTCTGGCCGCTGGCGCGCTCGCGGTTCATCGCGTCGTAGGTCGCCACGCCGTCGCCGCGCGTGCCGTCCTCGAGCGTGTACGTGCCGTCCGCCTGCTGCTTCGTGTCCAGCGCGACCTTGCCGCTGTACATGGACGTGTCGTCCGCGACCTTCTCGCCGGTCCCCGGCTCGTTGGGCTCACCGGCCTTCGGGGTGATGGTCAACCCCCAGCCGTTCAGCGTGCCCGTGTCGCGGCGCGCGTTGTCCTTCACCGACAGCGTCCACTCGCCCTTCGCGGACTCGCCCGCGAAGCCGCTCAGGTCGAAGCTGCCCTTGACGTGGTCCGCGCTGCCACCCGTGCGGTTGTGCACCGTCTCCGACTTGCCGGAGGGGCTGGTGAGCGTGACCGACAGGTCGCCCTTGAACGTGTGGTCGATGTCCAGGTCCAGCTTCAGCTGGTCCACGGTGCCGTCCTGGGTCACGTTGACCTTCGACGTGACGGTGGCCAGGTCGGCGATCTCCGCCTTCGGCGTGGCCGAGGCCTTGATCTCCGCAGGCGTCGCGGCGGCGCCGTGCGCGTGGTCCGCGCCGTGGGCGTGGTCGGCGTGGTCCGCGCCGTGGGCGTGGTCGGCGTGGTCCGCGCCGTGGGCGTGGCTGTGGCCGTGCGAGGCGCCGTGCTGGCGGGCGTACCCGTCAATGGCGTTGAACTGCTCGAAGAGCTTCCCGGTGTTGGCGTCCACCAGGTAGTTCATCTTGCGCGGATTGTCGGTGCCATCCACGTTGGTGACTTCCACCCGGTACGCGGAGTGGTACTCGCCGGAGATGTCCTTGTAGATGACGCGCTCGGAGTTCGGCTGGCGGTCCGGCTTGCCGTTGAACTCCTTCAGCGCGATGTCCATCGCCTGGCTGTGCGTCACCTTGGGCTTCTGCGTGCCCAGGCCGGCCGGGATTTCAGACTGGTCGCCGGTGGTGCTCTTGAGCTTGCCCTCGGAGTCGAGGTGCGTGACGACCTGCTCGCCGAAGACCTTCACGCCTTCGTGCTGGCGGTCCAGACGCACGTGCGTCATGCCCAGCGAGTCACGCTCCACGCTCTTCGGCGTGTACGCCGGGAACTGCACGCCGCCGACGATGCCGGGGTTGCGGATGGACGACTGGGTGGAGGGCGACAGGTGCGCCAGCGACGTCTGGATGGCCGTCTGCGCCTCGCGGCTGTCCAGGGAGAGCCGGCCCACGGGCGGCGGCAGCGGCTTCAGCGACTTCTCCGCGCGCGCCAGGTCCGTCGTCTTGGCCGCGGGGCCGAACCCGTCCTTGATGATGTTCGGGGCGATGGTCGCCGGCTTCGCGGCCGTCTTCGACTGAGCCTCGGAAGCAGCAGTGGGGCGAATCGTGGGCTTCGGACCTTCGGTGCGGCGAATCGTCATTGGGGGTCTCGAACTCAGTGCAAGGGGGTTGAAGAGTTATCGCCGCAGTGTGGCACGGAGTTTCTTGTGATATTTTCGACGCAACAAGTCATTCGCGGAAGACAAGTAAAACCCTGTCGAGCTTCCGTTGAAATCAGGTTACGGGCGCGTCAACACACCCCATGCTTCACGGAGGGTGGGCGCGGCGCTGCTGCTGGGAGTGGGGGCGCGGCGAAACTCGGCGGAAATCAGCCGAAAAAAGAAACCTCGAGAAACCGCACGTAGAGGTTGCAAGCCGCGTGAAACAGGGCGGCGCCGATGACGGTGCCGGTGCGCTCGCGCATCCACCCGAAGAGCAGCGCCGGGAAGAACACGGACAGCCGCCACGCCTGGAAGATGGCCAGGTGGCCCAGGGCGAACAGCAGCGCCGTCAGCCAGAAGGCGGGGCCCAGCCGGCCCCCCAGGAACTTGCGGCCCTGCGGCCAGGCGTCGCGCAGCCGCGTCTGGAGGTAGCCCCGGTAGAAGAACTCCTCCGGCAGCGCGACGACGAAGAGCTGGTCGATGAACCACTCGCCGAAGCGCGGGGGCAGGCGGGGCTGGAAGCGGGCCTCGCCCATCAGCGGCGTGAGGTGCCGGGCCAGCGCCGTGGGCAGGTGGGGCAGCACCTCCGCGAACGCGGCGAAGCCCAGGAAGAAGAGCGGGCCCACCACCGCGGACAGCAGCAGGAACAGGCGCAGGTCCTCGCGCCACGCGCGCAGCGACAGGCCATAGTCCCCGTAGTCCTCGTCACGCCAGCGCATGGGGATGAGCGGCAGGTAGAGGAAGCCCACCGTCGCCACCAGCTTGGGGACGCTGGTTCCGCCCAGCAGGAGGAAGGTGGCGACGATGGACAGGAAGCCCACCGCCCACAGCCCCACCGCTTCCTGCACGGCGTTCGGTCGCCAGGGAGTCGTCACGGCCCGGGTCATGGCATGTCCACCGACGCCAGCTCCACCTTCACCGCGTTCAGCGGGAGCACCCGGCAGCCGCGGCGGTGCTTCTTCACCACCACCGCCACCAGCCGCCCCTCCGCGTCGAAGACGGGGCTGCCCGCGGGCAGGGCCAGGGGGACGTCATAGAAGGGGGCC
>NZ_JAAIYB010000318.1 GCF_010894475.1 Myxococcus vastator | reverse complement strand
GCCTTCGCCTGCCCCCGCTCTCCTCCGTGTTCCGCGCCACTCAGGCGCAGGCCCCCCGCGCCGCCGCCGCCGCGGCCGCCACGGTCTCCGCTCCGCCCGCGGGCCTGCGCAAGGGCGACTCCGGGCCCAAGGTGAAGCAGTTGCAGGATGCGCTCGTGAAGGTGGGCTACATGACGAAGGCCCAGGTGACCACCGGTCCCGGCACCTTCGGCCCGCAGACGGAAGCGGCGGTGAAGAAGTTCCAGGCGGACCACAAGCTGCCCACCACCGGCTTCTACGGCGACCTCACGCACGCGGCGTTGAAGAAGGCGCTGGGCACCAGCGGCCCCACCACGCCCACCACGCCGGGCGGCAAGTTCACCAAGCCCGCGGTCATCAACGCGCCCTCGCCGAACCAGAACTCACGCGGCGGGACGAAGATTGACACCATCGTCATGCACCACACCGCGACCAACAACGGCGCGGGTGACCTGGCGTGGATGCGCAATCCGCAGAGCAAGGTGTCCGCGCACTACATGGTGGACCGCGACGGAAAGATTTATCAGCTCGTCGGCGACGACAAGCGCGCCTGGCACGCGGGCAAGGGCGAGCTGCACGGCGTGCCCTCGGACATCAACAGCCGCTCCATTGGCATCGAGCTCGTCAACGACGGCAGCGGCAAGACGCCCTTCACCGAGGCGCAGTACAAGTCGCTCACCCAGCTCACCGGCTACCTGAAGCAGCAGCACAACATCCCGATGAAGAACATCGTGGGCCACGCCGACGTGGCGGTGCCCAAGGGCCGCAAGAACGACCCGGCGCCCAACTTCGACTGGAACCGGCTGCGCCAGGGCATCTCCTGACAGTCGCCTTCCCCGGCGGGCGAGGAGACTCACTCCGTGTGAGTCCCTCGCACGCATCGCGTTTGGAAACGTGGTAGAAGGCCGCCAGCGTGCTCCGAATCTGGCTCCTCGTCTGCCTGTTCCTGTTCGCCCCGGGCCTGGGGGGCTTGATGCCCACCCTCACTGGCGCGGTGGGCGAGGTCTGCACCCAGAGCTGCCCGGACGATGATGACCAGGGGCAGTGCGCCCCGGACTGCATCGACTGCACCTGCTGTGGCCACGTGCGCTCCGTGGCCGCGCATGCTCCGCCGCCTCCCTTCGTGCTGCTCGTGTCGCGGCCCTTGCGCGTCGCCTACGAGAAGTCCGAGCCGCTGTCCGCCGACGTGGGCGACATCCTCCACGTCCCCATAGCGCCCCTCGCGTAGGTCGCGTCCGCCGTCTCGTCCGCTCGCGTCCGCCAGGACAGGTGTGCCCGTATGTCATGACGGGGCACGCTCCACCTGACGCACGCCTCCCTTTCGCGAGGTCATCGCCGTGCCCCTCCCACTCGCGGTGGCAGCCTTCGGGCTCGCCGCCGCACTCCTCCTCCCGCGTGTCGCCGCGGCCCAGCCGGGCTCCGCCGACGCCGCGCTGTCTCTTGAAGAAACCCTGGCCCTGGCCCGCCAGCGCGCGCCCGCGCTGCTGGATGCCGCGGGCCGCGCCGCCGAGGCCCAGGGCCCCGTGACGGCCGCCGCGTCGCTGCTGAACGACAACCCCACCTTCCAGCTTCAGGCGGGACCGCGCGCCGACCCAGGCTCGCCAGGACACCCCGCGGTACGAGGGGTGGACTTGAGCGTGGGCATCAGCCAGTCCTTCGAGCTGGGCGGAAAGCGCGGCGCCCGCCGGGAGTCCGCGCGCGCCGGGCTGGAGCTGGAGACGGCCCACCAGCGCGACGCCGAGCGTCGGGTGCTGGGCGACGTCGCCGCGCGCTTCCTCCAGGCGCTGCATGCGCGGGAGCGGCTGAGCCTCGCGCGAGAAGCCGAGGCCGCCGCCCGGGAGACCGCGAGCTCCGCCCAGCGGCGCTTCGAGGCCGGTGATGTGCCCGTGGTGGACGTCAACGTGGCGCGCGTGTCCCTGGCCCGCATGCGCGCGGAGGTGGCCACCGCCGAGGGGGACGCGGCCGTCCAACTCCACCAACTGCGCGCGATGTTGGGCCTTCCGCTCACGCACCCGCTGGCCATCCGCGGTGAGTTGCGGCTGCTCGCGCTCCAGCCTGTCACGGAGGCCAGGACAGACACCGTCGCCGCGCGGCCCGACATCGCCGCGCTGGAGGCGGAGCTGGCGCAGGCGGATGCCGACCGCCGCATGGGCCAGGCCGGCGCCTGGCCGGACGTCACCGCGGGGTTCATGTACCAGCGGGAGATTGATGAGATTTCCTACCTCGGCACGTTGAGCGTGCCGCTGCCGCTCTTCGCCCGAGGTGACAGCGCCCGGGTGACGGGCGAGGCCCGCGTGCGCCGGCTCCAGTCCCTGCTGGCCGCGGCCCGCTCGGAAGTGGACGTCCAGGTGGAGGCCGCGCGCGTGCGGCACCGCAAGCGGCTGGAGGCCGTGACGCTGCTGGAAGCCGACGCCCTGCCGCTGCTCAACGACAACGAAACGCTCGCCCGCCGCTCCTACGAAGCCGGAGAGATGGGCCTCGCCGAATTCCTCCTCGTTCGCCGCGACACGCTGGAAGCGCGTGCCGCCTATCTCGACAGTCTTCTCCAGGCAGCCCTCGCCCGCGTCCAACTGGCCGTGGAGACCGGAGCCCTTCCATGAAGCCCCTCCACGCCGCGGTGGCCGCCCTCCTCCTGCTCACCGCCTGCAAGCGCGAGACGCCACATGATGAGCACGCGCACGGGCAGGACGAGCACGCCGCCCAGGAAGGTGCCCAACATGACGACCATGGCGAGCCCCACGTCCGCATCGCGTCGGAGATGTTGCGGGACTTGCGCATCACCACCGCGCCCGTGGGCGTGCGACCGGGCGGTGAGAATGTCACCGTCCTGGGAGAGCTCACCTTCAGCGAGGACGCCTACGCGGAGGTGGCCGCCCCCATCGCCGCCCGCGTGAGCGCCGTCTTCGTCACCACCGGTCAGGAGGTGAAGCAGGGCGAAAAGCTCGCGGACCTGCGCAGTCCGGAGCTGGGCAAGGCGCGCGCGGCGCTGCAAGCGGCCCAGGCCCAGGCCACCGCCGCGCGACAGGCCGCCGAGCGCAAGCGCACGCTCGCCGACGAGCGCATCATCGCGCGCAAGGACGTGCAGGCCGCCGAAGCGGAGGCCGCCGCCGCAGAGGCCTCGGTCGCCGCCGCGCGCGCGGAGCTGGTGGCGCTGGGCGTGAGTGAAGCGGAGCCACGGGGTGGAGACGTCCCCCCGGGCTTCGTCCTGCGCGCGCCCCTGTCCGGCACCGTCGTCGAGCGCACCGCGCGGCTGGGGCAGATGGCGGACCCCAACCAGCCGCTCTTCTGCATTGGGGACGTGTCCTCGCTGTGGCTGGTGGTGCACGCCTTCGAGCGGGACGCCGTGCGCATCCAGCGTGGCACGCAGGCCCGCATCACCTTCGCGGCCTTTCCGGGCCAGGAGTTCATGGCGAAGGTGGGCCACGTGGGGCAGCGCGTGGACGCGACGTCACGCACCATCCCCGTGCGGCTGGAGCTGGACAACGCCGACGGGCACCTGCGGCCCGGCATGTCCGCGTCGGCCTACATCCCCCTGGGAGACCCGGGCGCGCCCATCACCGCCGTGCCCGCCGCGGCGCTCCAGCGGCTGGAGGGCGGCTGGGTGGCCTTCCTGCCCACGGAGGCGCGCGGCGTCTTCGAGCGGCGCGAGGTGGGCCGGGGCCGCACGCTGGGCGGCGACGTGGAGGTCCTCACCGGACTGAAGCCCGGAGAGCAGGTGGTGGTGGAGGGCGCGTTCCTGCTCAAGGCGGAGGCGGAGAAGCTGAGCGGCGGGGGGAGTGACGGCCATGCGCACTGAGGCCCCCGACTCCCTGATGAACCGCATCCTGCGGGCCTCCTTCGCGCGGCCCGGCCTCACCGTGTTGCTGGCCCTGGCGCTCTCCGCCTTCGGCGCGGTGGCGCTCCAGGGGTTGACGCGCGACGTGTTCCCGGACCTGTCCGCGCCCATCTTCAACGTCATCGTCCAGAACCCGGCGATGGGCGCGCAGGAGCTGGAGACGGCCGTGGCCATCCCCATGGAGGTGGCGCTCGCGGGCCTGCCCGAGGTGCGCCGCATCCGCTCCACCTCGCAGCTGGGCGTCACCCAGCTCACGGTGGAGTTCGAACCAGACGCCGACTACTTCCGCAGCCGGCAGTACGTCGTCGAGCGCGTGGCCCAGGCGCAGAGCGAGCTCCCCCCCGGCACGGACGCGCCGCTCATCTCCAGCCTCACCGGGCGGCTCAACGAGGTGTTCGAGTTCACCCTGGAAGCGGAGCCCGGCGCGGCGGAGCTGATGACGCTGCGAGATTTGGCCGAGTTCGAGGTGAAGAACCGGCTGCTCGCCGTGCCCGGCGTCGCCGGCGTGGAGCGCCTGGGCGGCTACCTGCGCCAGTTCCAGGTGCAGCTCGACCCGGACCAGATGGTGGCGCGTGGCATCACCCTGAACCAGGTGGAGCACGCGCTGGAGGGCGCCAACCTCAACGCCTCGGGCGGCTTCGTGGTGCAGGGCCCCATGGAGTGGACGGTGCGCGCGGTGGGGCGCGCGGAGTCGGTGGAGGACCTGCGCGACACCGTGGTCGCCGTGCGCGACAGCACGCCCGTGCTGCTGGGCGACGTGGCCGACATCCGCGAGGCGCCCGCCGTGCGCCGGGGCATCGCCCACCGGCTGAAGGGCGAGGTGGTGAGCTGCCGGGTCATCAAGCAGTTCGGCGCGGACACGCAGCGGGTGACGGCGGGCATCCGCGTCGCCATCCGGGAGTTGCAACAGGGCCTGCCGCCCGGTGTGCAGCTCCGCATCGTGTATGACCAGTCGGTGCTGGTGGACTCCGCGCTGGGCGGCGTCAGCCGGGCCATCCTGCTGGGCGCGGTGCTGGTGGTGCTCGTCCTCTTCCTCCTCCTGGGGGACTGGCGCGCGGCGCTCATCGTCACGCTCACCCTGCCCCTGTCCCTGGCGCTGGCGGGCGTGCTGCTGAAGGTCGCGAACATCGGCATCAACACGATGACGCTGGGCGGACTGGCCATCGCCGTGGGCCTGCTGGTGGACGCGGCCATCATCGTCACGGAGAACATCGTCCACGGCCTGCGGGAAGCGAAGGGCCAGCGCTCCCGTCGTGACGTGGCGCTGGCGGCGTCCATGGAGATGGCCCGGCCCATCGCCTTCGCCACGCTCATCGTCGTGTCCGTGTTCATCCCCCTGTTCGCCATGACGGGCATCGAGGGGCGCATGTACCAGCCGCTCGCCGCGGCCGTGGTGGCCTGCCTGACGGCGTCGCTGGGACTGGCCCTCACGCTGGTGCCGGTGGCGTCCGGGCTCTTCCTGCGCGCGCCCCGCGAAGGACAGCCCGAGGACGTGTGGCTCATCCGCAAGGTGAAGCACGTCTACGCGCCCCTGCTGGAGGCGTGCATGCGCCACGCGGGGCTGGTGCGGCTGGTGGCCCTGGCCATCACCGTGCCCGCGCTGTCGCTGGCCTTCGTGGTGGGCAGTGACTTCATGCCGAAGCTGGATGAAGGCGCGCTGCTGCTCCAGACGGTGCTGCCGCCGGAGGCCTCGCTGGAGGAGGTGGACCGGCTCAACCACCTGGTGGAGGACGCGCTGCTGAAGTTCCCGGAGGTGGAGGACGTGGTGCGCCGCACGGGCCGCGCCGAGCGCACGGAGGACCCGATGCCGCACACGCTGTCGGACGTGCTCGTCGTCCTCAAGCCGGAGCGGGGGCGCTCGATGGAGGACCTGGAGGCCGCGATGCGCGAGGCGGTGGGGCAGGTCCCCGGCGTGACGACACTGTTCACCACGCCGCTGGGCATGCGCATCGATGAAGGGCTCGGCGGCAGCCCGGCGGACCTCTCCGTGCGCATCTTCGGGCCGGAGCTGGAGACGCTGGCCGGACTGGCGGAGCGGGCGCACGCCATCATGGCGAAGGTGGAGGGGGTGGAGGACCTGCGAGCGGAGAAGCTGACCGGCCTGCCCCAGCTCCGCGTCACCGTGAATCGCGCCGCGGTGGCCCGCGTGGGGCTGACACCCGGAGACGTCATCCACGCCGTGCAGGTGGGACTGGTGGGCCAGGAGTTCGCCCAGGTGTGGAAGGGCCAGCGCCGCTATGACTTGCTGCTGCGGCTGGCGGACCACCGCCGGGGAGACGCCACCGCCATCCGGGGCCTGCTGGTGGACGGACATGACGGCACGCGCATCCCGTTGAGCCAGCTGGCCACCATCGAGGAGACGTTCGGCGCGGGCAGCATCCGCCGTGAGGCGGGCAGCCGGCGCATCGCCGTGGAGGCCAGCGTCGCGGGGCGGGATTTGGGCAGCACGGCGGCCGAGGTGCGTGAGCGGCTGGCGGCGGAGCTGAAACTGCCCACCGGCTACTTCCTGGACGTGGGCGGCCGGGTGGAGAGCCAGCAGCGCGCCGCGCAGGCGATGACGGTCGCCATCGCGGTGGCCCTGCTCGCGGTGTTCATCCTGCTGTACCTGGCGCTGGGCTCGCTGGCGGAGTCACTGGTCATCATCGCCACCCTGCCGGACGCCTTCGTCGGCGGCATCCTCGCGCTGCTCATCGCCGGGGAGACGTGGAACGTGTCCAGCCTGGTGGGCCTCATCGGCCTGTTTGGCATCGCCGTCCAGAATGGCCTGGTGCTGGTGGCGCAGACGAAGCTGCTCATGCAGCACGGCAAGCCCTTCGAGAAGGCCATTCGGGAGGCGAGCATCGGCCGCGTCCGCCCCAAGCTGATGACGGCGGGCACCGCCATCCTGGGCCTGCTGCCGCTGCTGGTGTTGCCACTGCACGGCACGGAGGTGGAGCGCCCTCTGGCCGTCGTCATGGTGGGCGGGCTCGTCACCTCCACGCTGTTCACCCTGCTGGTGCTGCCCACCTTCTACGCCTTCGTGCACGGGTGGCAGGCGCGGGTGACCCAGCGGCTGGCAGCCCGGAAGGCGGCTCGGGCGCAGACGCCAGCGGAGCCCTGAGACGACGTCCCGCCTGAGGCGCCGCCGCCCTGTTCTCCCAGGGCGGCGGCGAACCCGCGCCTACTTCGCGTTGGTCACCATGTCAGCGCGCACCTTGCCGACGATGCCCTCCCACTTCCCGTTGGCGCCGTGGCCGTGGGACTCGCCGTCGTCGCGGAACTTCACGAAGTGGTTGGTCCACTTGGCCCGGCCGCCCTCACAGGCGTTGGAGCCCAGCGTCAAGTCATTGCAGAACCAGTCGGACGTGTTGCAGTAGGCCCCACCCGCGCTGCCCGACACGCCACCCGTGGAGTGGTAGGACACCGCGTCGTCGTCCTGCCCCGGGAGGAGCCCCGAGTACACCTTGCCCTTGGCGCCCGCGAACATGTTGAAGCGGATGCCGCGCGTGGTGTTGTGGTTGTACATGGCGCGCGCGGTGGTCGTCACGAGGTCGCCGACGATGGGGTCCTTCACCGCCCACTCCCCCATGTCCGCCAGCTCGCTCCCACCGCCGGCGCCCGACGCCACGTTCACCCACTTGATGTTCCAGCCCGTCTGCGTCTTCCCGTCGGTGTTTCCACACACACCGCTGGCGTTGGGCGTCGCGTTCTTTTTGTAGCGCGCCGAGCCACCATACAGCGCCAGCGCGTAGCCAATCTGGAGGTTCCCCGCGCTGTGCACGGCGATGTAGCACCAGTTGTTTCCGGTGCAGTAGCAGTCCAGCGCATCCCGGATGCGCGCGTTCTGCCCGCCAATCCGCTGCCGCCCATCCCAGTTGACGGCCTTCTTGTTCACCCCGGCCGCCGTGGACGCGGGGCCCCAGGCGGAGAAGTCGGCGTAGTTGCCCGGCTTCGTGCCTCCGGAGTTCTTCCCGTGAATCCACAGGGTGTAGTTGGTGGCCAGCGCCTGAGGCGCGAACAGCAACGCGGCACCTGCCAGCGCCGCGCGAACGGGAAACCGCATGGGGGACTCCGGGGGGATTGCGAGGGGACGCCACGCTAACAGCGTGCGAGTGTTTCAGCCCATGGCTCCCTTCAGACACATGGAGCTGACCCAGGTATCGTGAGACCCGGTGTCTCCACCGTGTCTCACGACACACCGCGTCGCAATGCCTCTCAGGTCCGCATCTTCAGTCGTGTTTCATGCACCGCGTCCCCCACGGCGCCGGGCTTCTCGCGCTCGGCGGCGCGCAGCAGGCGGAGGATGCCGGGCCCGAGCACGTCGATTTCGGTGGAGGCATAGGCCTCCGTGCCGAAGCGGCGGATGGTCTCCGTCTGCTGCCGGAGGATGCGCGCGTCCTGCCCGAAGATGTGGAGCGCCACGGGCATGATGAGCGGGAGCGCCGCGCGCACCAGCCAGCGGGGCAACGGCAGACGGAACGTCACCACCGCGTACACCAGCGTGTCCCAGTCCGACACGGGTGTCATCGCGGAGGTCACCAGGATGTGGCTGGTGTCACCGATGCGGTACTCCACCTGGGCGATGGAGGGCATCAGGAAGCGGTCGAAGTGCTGCACCATCCCGCCCCCCGGCGCGAGCAGCTTGCCCACGAGCCCGCTGGGGCGCGGCTCGCCGATGTATTCCGCCTCCACCTTGTCCGCGCTCCGGCGCACCACCACGTCGATTTCGTTCCGCTTCTCCTCGGTGCGGAACAGCCCGCCGTGGAGGTACGCGGTGTGGGGCACGTCCAGCGTGTTCTCCAGCGTGGAGTGCAGCGAGCCAGGGGCCCGCAGCGTGCGGCGCACGGTGGTGTATTCACGCGCCTCCAGCAGCGGGAAGCGGTAGGGCTCCGTGGTGGGCTCGACGCCCGGCGTGGAGTAGACCCAGACGAAGCCATCCTGCTCGCGCGTGGCGTGCGCCGTGGCGCAGCGGGCACGCGCGCCGGGCTCGCCCAGGAAGCCAGGGATGGCGCGGCACTGCCCCGCGCCGTCGAAGCGCCAGCCGTGATAGCCGCACTGGAGCTGGCCTTCCTTCACCCGCCCCAGCGACAGCGGCACGTTGCGGTGCGGGCAGCGGTCCACCAGGGCCGCGGGCTTGCCGCCCTCGCCCCGGAAGAGCACCAGGGGCGAGCCCTGGAGCGTGCGCGCCAGGGGCTTGTCTCCCAGCTCGCTCGAAGCGCAGAGGATGAACCAGGCGTTGGGCAGGTGGACGACGGAGATATGTCCAGCGGGCGTACCGGAGGTGCGCCCCTCCTCGCGAGAGCTCATGGAGCGCACTCTAATCGGCCTCGACGGCGAGTGAAGGACTCCGCGACAGGGCCGTTCCGGCTTGCCTGGACTCTTCTGGGCGGACACCTCACGCGGGGAGGTCGGCGGCGCGCTGGGCGGCCTCCGGGTTGGGGGACTGCGGCATGACCCCGCCGCCCATCCTCCAGCACGACTCCGAGCACTGGTCGCACATGTCCGCGCAGGCCTTCATCACCACGTCCTCGCCCATGCGCGCGCAGGACTCCGCGCAGCGCCCACAAACCTCCGAGCAGGCGAAGCAGGTGCGGCTGTGCAGCTCCGAGCCACGCAGCATGAAGTTCGCGCTCGTCTGGCAGACTTCCACGCAGTCCATCAGCAAGCGCAGATGCCTGGCCTCCGCATGCTTGCCGCCCTTTCCCAGACAATACGTCAGCGTCTCCATGCAGACGCGGTGACAGGCCAGGCAATCCTCGATGCACTGGCGCAGGTCGCTGTCGGCGTTCATCACTTCGGCTGAGGCCATGGTGTCCACCTCTTCCAGGGTGCGGTGCGTTCGAGTTCAAGGGTGGACATCCCCGCGCCGCGCCGGTGGGCCCTGGCGGGCCGCCGCCCGGTACACAGGCGGCCGCCCACGCAGCGGGGCCTACAGCTTCAGCTTCCGCAGCCGGAGCGCGTTGCCGATGACGGACACCGACGAGAGGCTCATCGCGGCGCTGGCGAAGATGGGGCTGAGGAGCAGCCCGAAGACGGGGTACAGCACGCCCGCCGCCACTGGCACACCCACGGCGTTGTAGACGAAGGCGAAGAAGAGGTTCTGCCGGATGTTGCGCAGCGTGCCCTGGCTCAAGCGGCGTGCCCGAGCGATGGCCCGCAGGTCCCCCTTCACCAGCGTCACGGCCGCGCTCTCCATCGCGATGTCCGTCCCCGTGCCCATGGCGATGCCCACGTCCGCCTGCGCCAGCGCGGGCGCGTCGTTGACGCCGTCCCCCGCCATGGCCACCACCTGTCTCTTA
>NZ_JAAIYB010000317.1 GCF_010894475.1 Myxococcus vastator | reverse complement strand
CGCCAGCGTCGCCCCCATCGCCGCCCCGCCGGACACGCCGAGCACGAACGGGTCCGCCAGCGGATTGCGCAAGAGCCCCTGGAGCGTGGCGCCCGAGGCCGCCAGCCCCGCGCCCACGATGGCCCCCAGCAGCGCGCGCGGCAGCCGCAGCGACCAGAAGATGACGGCATCCGTGGACGTGGGCTCCGTCAGCGCGGCGGTGAGGGAGATGGACTGCTCACCGAAGCGCACCGCCACGGCCAGGCACCCCACCGCCACCACGAGGAAGCCCCCGAACAACATCACCGCGCGCGACGCGCGAAAACCTCCCGCTCCGCCCTGTGCACGCTGGGATGTCGCCGGCTCGCTCACGGCGCGGCCTTACCCGTTCCTTCCGGATGCAGCAAACGGAAGAGTTCCTCCAGCCCCCGCCCCAGCGAAGGCCCCGGCTGCAGCAGCGACATGGAGGGCAGGTCCACCCAGCGGGCGCTGGACAGGCCGGGCAGTGCCCGCAGCTTGTCCTTGCCCACGTCCACGTCCGCGGCATCCACCACCACGGAGGCCCGGGCCCGCACCACGCGCTCCACCGAGTACACCGGGTACGCGGAGCCCGCGTCCGCCGCCACGTTGACGCCGCCCGCGTCCCGGAGCAGCTCGTCCGCGAAGGAGCCAGGCCCCGCCACCACGAGCGGCTCGAAGCCATAGACGAACAGCACCCGCGGCGCGGGCAGCTTCTTCGCCGCCTCCCGGATGCGCGCGCGCGTGGCCTCGATGCCCACCACCACCGCCTCCGCCGCCTTCTCCCGGCCGAGCGCCTTCCCCACCGCGCGCATGGCCGCGAGCACATCCGCCACGGAGTGCAGCGGCAGGAGCAACACGGGCACGCCCAGCTCCGCCATCTTCTCCACCGGACGCTGGTTGCCCGGCCCGGGCTGCACCAGGACGAGGTCTGGCTTGAGCGCAATCACCGCCTCCACGGAAGGGTCCGTGAAGCCGCCCACGCGGGGCAGCTTCGCCACGTCCTTCGCCTCGTCGAAGCGGGACACGCCCACCAGCGTGCTCCCCGCGCCCAGGGACAGCACCATCGCCGACAGCGAGGGCGCCAGCGTCACCACGCGCCGCACCTGGGAAGGCGCGGGCGGCCCCAGCGTCCTCAGCCTCGAGGTCTCCGCCGCGCGCACCGTACCGGCGAGCAGGCACAGCACCGTGGCGAGCAGGACGGCCGTGCCCGAGCGGGGACGCGAAGTGGAGGTCATCATCATCGGCATGGCGTGCGCTTCCTCAGTGCAGGGCGGTGACGTCAATGGCATTGGACACGGGCCGGCGCGGGTCCACGGGGCACGCCTCCAGCGCGGGCCCCAGCGCCTGGGGCGAAGAGAAGCCGCGGCGCTCCACCAACCGCCCGTCCTCCACCGCCACCACGAAGACGCGGCCCGCGTTCGTGTCCGCCAGGTACACCGCGCCCTCCGACACCGCGAAGCGGCTGGCCACGGAGAGGTTGCAGCCCGGCGCTCCGGGCTCACACCCCGCCGTGAGCGCGTACGCCGCCACGGGCGCGTCGTTCTTCACCAGCACCAGCCCGGAGGCGCGCACGGCGCTGGCGCTGTGCCCGTTGGCCTCGTCGTACTCGGCCTCGCCCAGGCAGGCCACCACGAGCTGGTCACCCACGGCCTCCACGTAGCCCGCGTTGAGGCAATCCGCCGCGCCCAGGTCGATGGCGCTCACGCCGCCGCTCGCGGGGTCGATCTTCGCGAGCATGCCCGGGCCATTGGGCTTGTAGCCGTCGTAGGGATTCAGGTTGGTGAGGCTCACGTACACCCCCGCCTCCGTCGCCGCGACGGAGTAGGGCAGCGGCAACACCGTGCCGCCGTCGAAGGGTTTCAGGTCCAGCCCGGTGAGCGAAATCGTGTCCACCTTGCGCGGCTGCTCGGGGTTGGAGATGTCCACGCGCGCGACGGCGTTGCCGAACTGGAACATGGAGCCGCCCGTGCCGAACAAGGGGACGTACAGCGTGGTGCCCCACTTCGCCACCGCCTGCGGGCTGGTGTTCGCCCCCAGGTTCACCTGCGTCACGGTGCGCAGGCCCAGCCCCGGGCCCTGGGAGGGGCCCTCCCGCTTGAGCACCTGCAAGGTGTTGTTCACCGAGTCCACGACGTAGACATAAGGCGGGTCCACCAGGATGTCGTTGGGCGAGCCCGCCGCCTGGAGCAGCTTCGCCGCCGTGGCGTCCGCGGCTAGCACGTAGCCGTCCCAGGACGCGAGCGTCTGCACCCCCGAACCGAACTGACGCCGAGGCCCGAGCTGGTCCGTCCCCGCCTGGATGCCCACGAGTTGCCCGTTGGTGTAGCAGGCCGCCACCACGTCGTAGCCGCAGCGACCCTCGTGGCACGTCTGTACGTCCGGGCACACGTTGCCGCAGGCGCCGCAGTTGAGCACGTCCGCGCGCACGTCCACGCACGAGTCCCCGCAGCGCAAGCTGCCCTCGGAGCAGCCCTCGCGGCACACGCTGGCTTCGCACACGAGCCCGGCGGAGCACGCGTTGCCACAGGCGCCGCAGTTCGCGGCATCACTCGCCGTGGCCACGCACGCGCCGCCGCAGGACTCCGTCCCCGGGCGACAGCCACAGACGCCGGCCTGACACGTCTGCCCGTCACCGCACGCGTTGCCACAGGCGCCGCAGTTCGCGGCATCGCCGCCCAGGTCCACGCAGGCTTCGCCGCAGACGGACAGGCCGGAGGTGCACACCGCGCCCTCCTCCGGGCACCCGGTGAGCAGCAGCGCCGCCACGGCCGCCAGCAGCAAGGTCGGAAGGAACGGCTCAGGGGACAGGGGACGCGGGCGAGTCATGGAGCTCCCGAGTAGAGGTGGAAGACGGTGACGCGCCTGGCTCGAGCGCCACCGCGAGCGTCACGTAGACGGCGCGGCCCGGCAGCGGGAAGCCCGTGAAGTCGAAGGTCCGGACGTCGAGGAGGTTCTTCAGCTCGACGGACAGGGTGAGGTCCGGCCCATGGAGGAAGGTGCTGGACGCGCCCGCGCTCACCCACGTGCGCGAGGGCAAGTCCAGCGAGCCGGTGCGGTTGATGCGCTGCGCGGACTGGTAGAGCACCTCCGCGCGGGCGTTGAGCCAGTCCGGTCCCGCGCGCACCCGCCCCACCCACTTGTGCCTGGGACGGTACGGCAAGTCCTTGCCGAAGAAGCGCGGGTCCCCGTAGCGGTTCTCCGTGCGCAGATACGTGTAGCCCGTGCTGGCCAGGAGCCAGGGAAAGGGCCGCGCCTCGCCCTCCAGCTCCAGGCCCCACACGCGCGCGGTGTCGAAGTTGTACGGGCGCGCCATCAGCGGCGGGTACAGCTCATAGGCGATGAGGTTCTCGTACAGCGCCGCGAAGCCGCCCAGCGTGAGGCCCCAGCGCGGCGCCGTGTCCTCGCCGTCTTCCGGGCCGGAGCGCCACCTCACCGCCGCGTCCGCGTACAGGGCGCGCTCGGGTTTCAATCCGGGGTTGGGCAGCAGCGTGCCCTGCCGGATGTACAGCTCCAGGAAGGACGGCGCGCGGTGGGACTGACCGGCGTTGGCGCGCAGGCCGAAGCCGCGCCCCAGCTCGACGGAGGCGCCCAGCTTCGGCGACAGCAGCCAGTACGGGCCCACCCGCTCCAGCCGCATGGAAGGCACCACGTCCAGCGCGCCGCCGAAGAGCCGCACCTCATCCATGGCCATGACGCTGCCGCGCCACCACGAGACGGCCTGTGCGCCCTCCTCCTGCGTCACCGTCTCACCCGAGGTCGCCACCGTGACGGTCAGCGACTGGCGGGCTCCCAACGGCCTGCGGCCCTCCAGCTCCACGCCGCCCACCGAGTGCCGCTGCGCGCCGCCCGCGCCAGGGATGCGTCCCGTCACCTCCAGGCCATCACGCCGGAAGAAGCCTCGCGCGCTCCCCTGCCCCAGCCCGTCGAGCACGCAAGACCAGCGAAGGCCCAGCGCCAGCCGTCCCAGCTCCTGGTCTCCGGTGGACTGGGGGTTCTGCACGGTGCCCGGAATGGCGCGGTCCTCCAGGGACAGCTCCGCGAGCGCATCCAGCCGCGAGCCTCCTGCGAGCCGTCGCCGGTAGCGCAGGAGCGCGCCGCCGCCCCGCGCGTTGTTGCGGGCACGTCGCTCGGAGACCTGGGGGTTGCCGTCCACGGCGGGCAGGTCGTCCACGTCGTAGGCGAAGTCGCCATCCGAGCGGCCCGCGTGCACCAGCAGCAGCGCCTGCCCGCCCAGCATCGGCCCCGTGGCGGCGACGTGGCCCAGCGCCGTGTTCCAGCTCCCGTAGGTCACCTCGCCACTGGTGCGCAGGGTCGGCCCTGGCGCACGGGTGATGATGTTGATGGCGCCGCCCAGGCCGCCCGAGCCATAGCGCGCGCCCGCGCCACCACGCAGCACCTCGAAGCGCTCCACCAGCGCGGAGGGGATGAGCGACAGGTCCGACAGGCCACCCGCGCCGTTGAGCGGAATCCCATCCAGGAACACGAGCACGCCGTTGGACGACGCGCCCCGCACCACCAGGCTCTTGCTCTGGCCGTAGCCGCCGGAGTCCTGCACCGCGAGCCCCACCGAGCCCACGAGCAGCTCCGCCGTGTCGCGCGCCTCGCCCGCGCGCTCCCGCGCGTCGATGACGGTGATGGCGCCCGTCGGGTCCCTCCGCTCCGGAGACTCAGGCGGAGGCGGTGTCCTGCCGCGAACCACGGTGGTGCGCGTGGGGGCGGGCTCGGCCTCGGAGGGCTGCGCCCTGACGGGACGTGGAAGGCTGAGCGCCAGGCACACGACAGGCCCGGCGAGGAAGGTCCACCGCATGCTCCGCCTTCCGCTCCCTCCGACGAAGAGAGAAGGCCAACCGCCCGGGCCCACGAAAGGCTCGGCCGCACCCCTGGGCAGGTCTCCTGGCTGACGGACTCTGGCGGCTGGCGCACGGCGCGTCATGCCAGAAGAGGACTTCCGCCTTCCCCCGAAGCGGCGCTCGGCCGCGGCTGGAGTGGCGACAAACCGAAGCCCCCGGCCCTGACCTCAGGGCTGCCCGTTCACAGTGGCGGGACCGCGCCGGACTCGCACCGGCTTCCCTCTTGAAAGCCCGGCATGGGCACCCAAGGGCGCGCCCTTTGTAGGAGGTCACCTCCGGCGGGTCAAGCGCACCGGGGGCGTCAGCGAGGACGCGCGCACGGACTGCTCGACGGCATACGTCCGGAGGAACAGGAGCTCCACGTTCCCCAGCGTGAGCCGGGAACGGCACAGCAGCGGCGCGGGCCGGCCCGGGAGGATGAGCACCCCGTCCTGGTACGTCCCTCGCTCACTCTCCAGGTCCGTCACGCACCACAGCCCGGTGTGCGGCTCACGACGAAGGCGCGCATGCAGGCGGGACACCGTGGGCTCGGCGAGGACAATGTCGCACTCGGCGCCGCTGCCCACCGTCACGTCGCCATCCGCCGGGCGCAGCCGCGGGCGCACCTCCAGCACCACGGGCGCCATGGCGCAGGGCGTCGGCGCCTTCTCCGCGGACCGCGACGTCCCAGGGGAAGCAGGCTCCCACAGCAACACGGGCCAGCTCCCGTCTTGGGTCCGCGCATCGCGAGGAGCTGGCTGGAACACGCGCACCTTCCTGTTCACCGGATGGACGCGCCCAACATGGACACGAGACGCCGGCCGCGCCAGTTCCTGGACCTCGGGGCGTGCGATTCACCGTCGGCTCCCACCGCGTGGGAGGTCCACCCACGCCTGCCACCCGACGACTACGGAACGTCCGGCGTCCCCGCGTCCTCGCAGGCCGCGCCCGAGTCCCCCTCCGGCTCGGCCTCCACGCAATCCGGAAGCACGAGCTCCAGGCTGTCCTCACCCAGGAGCAGGGCCTCGTCGTCGGTGGAGAAGGTGCCCGTGCCACTGTCCGCGCCGCGCAGTCGTGCAATCGGGTCCTCCACGGCGCAGCCTCCGCTCCAGGTCAGCAGCGCCAGGACGAGCAGGTGCCGGAAGCGCCCGCGAGGCGCGTGCGATGCGAAGTCAGTACGGTTGTTCATCGGACGGCCACCTTTCACGGGAAGACCATCATCGCGACGCTCAACCGCGGCCGGACGGCCCAGCCCTCATAGAGCGGTTCGAAGCCCTGCGGGCCTTGGAAGCCGATGCGAGGGCGGCCGAAGACGACGTCCATCGACAGCGAGCCCTCCACGGCGAGGTACCGGGAGAAGCGCCAGCGCAGGGAGGTATCCGGCCCCGTGAGGAGCGCGGGGAGGAAGCGGGGGCCCGCGGTGTCCAGCCCGCCCACGCGGGCAAAAGCCGTCCGGCCGAAGAGGAGGAAGCCCGCCCCCGCGCCCACGCTCCAGCGCCACTCGCCCGAGCGGAGCACGGGCGTGTCCAGCCAGAAGCCGAAGACGTACTGCTCCAGCTTCACCTCGGTGCGGGCGTCCACCATGCTCGACGGGAGGCCCGCCAGGTACTGGAAGCGGATGCGCAGCCGGGGAAACTCCCAGCCAGCCCCGAGCAACCATCCCTGGTAGCCCGTTGAGGCGTAGCCGTCGAGCGAGGCGAGGCCGCCCACCAGGAGCTGCCACTGCACGGAGGAGGACTCGTCATTCCAAGGAGCCTCCGCGGCGCGGGGAGCCTCCGTGGCCTCCGCCGCCAGCGAGGCGGAACCCGCGAGGAGCCCTCCCAACACGCAGAGTCGCAGCAAGACGGTGCCCGATGCCATGCGGGCAACGCTACCGTCCTGGCAACGGGGGACGGAAGCCCCCCGCCCGGCTACTCAACGGTTCGTTGCGCGTCATGAGCGAAGCGCACGGAAGACGCTCAGCCCTGCTACCCTCGCCGCTGGCATGCCACTGGGCACGCATGGCGAAAGCCGTCTGTCAGGGCCCGCTCAGGAGGTAAAGCGGCGCGAGTTCAGACGGCCGTGGCACGGCTGGCCAGGCCATGCGGTTGCCGACCCATCCACAGCGGGCCGCGCGGCGTCTGTTGGAAGTGGACGCCCGAGGCGGCGCGGACTTCTTCAACCCGCGCACCCGGCAGATGACACCACTAGTCGTCGGTTGACAGCCAGAACCACCGCTCTTCCGACTTGAGCGCACCCAACAAGAACTCCCGAAAAGATTTGGCAATCTTGGGGCAGTAGCCCGGGTCTGGGAACGCCTCGTTGTAACCGTCACGAAGGGGGTAGCGGCCGTCATGCTGCTCGCTCACGTCAAGCAGGATGAAGTTGCTATCCCGCACACGGCAGAGGGCATACCAAGACGCGGGCCCGGCATCTTCGCTGTCGTCGTTACGCATGACGATCCGGGCACGACGAAGCTCTGCCAGCGGAACGAAGGCGAAGGCAGGGTCCGTGCGGTCAAAGAGGCGCGCACCGTTGCAGTGCAGATAGAAGGCGCGCAAGTCCGGGTCCAGACGCCAACCGGCGCTGTGCTCGAACGCTTCGATTTGCTCGGGCGTTGCAGGAGGGTTCGGGAAGTGGAGGCGCGACACCTCCGCAAGAAGATCCTTCATGGAAGGGTCATTCTCCATAGGGATGGTCCATCCCGGTCCTGGTCCACGGTGGGTTGTTCGCGTAACACTGCTTGTACGCGGACGGGAGTTGCTGGTGCAGGTCCTGCGGGAACGGAATGATGTTGTCCCAGTCGGTGGGATTGCCTCCGTGCCAGAGGTCCCGAACGTGATGCCCCTCGTAGGGTGTCCCAGTGGTGTCGGTGGGCCACGCGCCAAATCGATTTGCCCAGTGGCGCCGGAAGTCGGGGCGCATGCTGTTCCATTGCGTCCGCGCTGCGTTGGTCTGGGCAGGAGCAATCGTTGCGTAGTTGCAACAACAGTGCGTCATCCCGAAGCGGCTCCCCGCTCGCATCACGGTTCCTTCAAAGTCCATCTTCACATCCGCCAGCCACATGCAGCCGTGGAGTGCATGGCCACTTCCTGAGCACTTCGAGCGGCAGTAGTCCATGAGTTGGCTGCTGCACTGCCAAGGACCGTAGAAGATGACCGTCCGAAATTGACCTCCGCTCGGTAGAGGCACCACCGGACCCACCCATTTCCGGACAGAGGCGTCAGGTCTGGTCATTGGACCTTCTGTGCATGCAGAGAGAAGCAGCACAAGCAACAGCGAGCTACGAGGGCTCCAGGGCGGAATTGAGTTATTGGCTTTCATGGTCCGCAACACAGTGTGCAGCGGGGCATAGGCCCCCGCAATCACACCGTCTGCCGCAGACGTCCCCTTCACTGCCGTCAACTCCCGAATCGATTCAGCGCGGGAAGTGCCGAGCCGCCAGCGCCCCGCGCCGTGTCACGGCAACCGGTGGAACAGCGGCAGGTTCGCGGGGGCGGGATACACCGCGACGCCATGCGTGGCCCCGAGGTCGGGGCTGGAGATGACGACGTCAGGCGTGGGCGCGCCAGAGACGCTGAGCTGGCTCGGGCTCAGCCGGGAAATCCTCCCGGAGTCGTAGGCCATCCACAGGCCCCCGCCTTCGTCGAAGGCGACTTCCTTGGGGCCGCCCGCGTCAATCTGGATGCTCGGAACGACGCTCACCGCGCCGGAGCCCTCCTGGTCAGCGGGCGTGAGCCGCACGACGACGCCGCTCGCGCCATAGGAAACCCACAGGTTCCGCTCCCCATCGAAGGCGAGCCCCGCGGGGCCCGCGAAGCTCCTGCCCGGACTGGCCTCCATCACGTCGATGCTGGTGACGGGCGTCACGGCGCCGGACACCTGGAGGCTCGATGCAGCCACCTTGTGGACCCGGGACGCCCCGGTCGTCACGTCTCCCACCCAGAGGTTGCCCATGGCGTCGAACGCGAGCGTGGAGGGGTCTCCCAGCCCGCTCAGCACGACCTGCGGCGCCGGGGCGGTGCCGGAGACAAGCTGGGCCGCGCCAAACCGGACGACGGTGTCGCTGAACCCGATGGAGGTCCAGAGGTCGCCAGCGGCATCGAACGCAATGGCGATGGGCCCCGGACTCCCGGCGCTCAACACGCCGCCGCTCATGATGACATCGGGGCTCTTGACGCCAGACGCGCCCAGGTCGCCGGCGGGGTAGCGCCGCAGCTCCCCCGAACCCAGCGCCACCCAGAGGTTGCCACGCCTGTCGAACGCGAGCCCTGAGGCCCGGGGAATGCCCGGGCTCGAATCGAGCTGGACGGCGGCCGACGGCGCGCCCGTGGTCTCCAGGTCCGCGGCGGCGAAGGCCTCCACCTCGGCCGCCCCGTTGCTGGTGGACAGCCACAGCCGCTGGCTGCTGGGGATGAGCGCGTATTGGAGGGCCGCGTTCGCAACTTCGCCATCCACGACGCAGAGCTGGCGCGCCGGCGCATCATAGGCGGCGCGAACCCGGCCGCCGCTCACCGCCACCGGCTCGGGAGAGAGCGTCCACATGCCCGCCGCGAGCCCCGCCAGCCGGCCACCCGCGCGCACCTCCCGGGACTCACTGCCTCGGCGGAGGAGGACGTGAGGGCTGGCGGAGGCCGGCAGTCCCTGGATGGACAGCTCCAACGTCCCCGTGCCCGTCTCGGGGCACCCGCCCGGGTCCGGGTCCGCGGCATCGCCGCACCCCACGGAAATCACGACGGCCAGAGCGAAGATGACGGTTCCGTTTCTCACGAGGTCCCCCTTTTCAAGCACACGCTGCGCTCACTCGATGAGCACGCCGATACAACCGGGCGAACGAGGGGGTGTCAACCAAGGCAGGCCCCCACGGCGCCTGCTTCGACCGAACGAAGTCGGCGCCACCTGCACGCCAGTACGCGCGTGGATATCGATTTCAGTGGGATGCGGATGCGGATTGGAAAGAGCAGCTCGCCCGATGGCGAAGTCGCCGCCCGGGAGGCGAGCGCGGAGGCGCTGCGAGGCGCGGACGCGCCCACCTTCGCCTTGGTCTTCTGCACGGACCAATATGACGCGGTGGACCTGGCGTCGGCGCTCCGGCGCGAGCTCAGAGACCTTCCCTGGGCCGGCTGCTGCGCGGCGGGCGTCTTCGCGGGAACCGAGCTGCTGCTCCAGGGACTGGTGGTCGCGCTCGTCTGCGGGGTGGACGTGCAGGTCGGGACAGGGATGGGTGGGCCCGTCAGCAAGGCCCCCCGAGCGGCCGGACATGACGCGGTGGCACAGGCCATTGGGAAGCTGCCTCCCATGCCGCCGGGGCGCCGCCGGGCGCTGCTCATCTTCCCGGACGCGCTGAGCGGG
>NZ_JAAIYB010000316.1 GCF_010894475.1 Myxococcus vastator | reverse complement strand
GCTGGAACCAGTACCGGTCCCGCTGCCAGGGGTACGTCGGCAGCGCCACCTGGCGCCCTTCTTCTGGCGTCACCGCGCGCCAGGCCACCGCGCGGCCCTCGGTGTAGAGCCGCCCGAGCGACTCCAGCATCACCTCGCGCTCGGGCTGCTCGCGCCGCAGCGAAGGCAGCACCGTGCCCGCCTTGCCCAGGTGCGCGAGCGTCTGCTCGATGGAGGGCAGCAGCACCGGGTGCGCGCTCACCTCCACGAACAGCCCGTGCCCCGCGCCCACCAGGGACTCAATCACCGGCGACAGCAGCACCGGCTCCCGCAGGTTGCGCACCCAGTACGCGGGCGTCAGCTCCGTCCCCTCCGCCACGCGCCCCAGCACCGTCGAGTGCAGCGGCACCTCGCCCGCGCGCGGCGCGAGGCCGTCGAGCAGCGCGAGCAGCTCCTCGCGCAGCGGCTCCATCTGCGGGCTGTGCGAGGCCACGTTGACCTTCACGGGTCGGCAGAAGATTTGCCGCTGCGCCAGCGTCTCCAGCACCCGCTGGAGCGCGTGGGGGTCTCCGGAGAGCACCGTGGAGCGCGGGCTGTTGCTCGCGGCCACCGAGAGCCGATCCTCCACGCCGCGCAGCACCTCACGCGCCTCGTCGAGCGTCAGCTCCGTCACCGCCATGGCGCCCTGCCCGCTGGTGCGCAGGAGCAGCCGGCTCCGGCGGCAGATGATGCGCGCCGCGTCCTCCAGCGACAGGGCCCCGGCCACGTGCGCCGCGGCCACCTCGCCCATGCTGTGGCCCACCACCGCGTCCGGGACGATGCCCCAGGAGCGCCACAGCCGCGCCAGCCCCACCTGCATCGCGAAGAGCGCCGGCTGCACCACGTCGATGCGCTCCAGCCAGCCCGCCTCGCTCGAAGCCAGCACCTCCAGCAGCGACCAGTCCACGAAGGCCCGCAGCGCCGCGTCGCAGTCCTCCATGGCGGCGCGGAAGGCGGGCTCGGCCGACAGCAGCTCGCGCCCCATGCCCACCCACTGGGAGCCCTGGCCAGGGAACACGAACACCACCGGCGGGCGCGAGGGCACGAGCCCCCGCCCCACGACGAGCCCCGGACGCGGCGCCTGGCGGAGGAAGGCCTCCAGCCCCTCGCGCGCGCCCGCCACGTCCTTCGCGACGAGCGCCAGGCGCTGGTCCAGCGGCGCCCGGTGCAGCGCCAGCGTGCGCGCCACGTCGGCCAGCGACGGCGCGGGCGACTCGTCCCAGCGCGCCACCAGCGCGCGCGCCAGGTCCGACAGCGCCTGGGGCGTCCGCGCGGACAGCGGCAGGAGCGCCGCCCGCTCCACCGGCCTCGCGCCGGCCCCGCGCGCCGGTACGCCCCAGGCGAACAGCGCGCCCAGCGCATCCAGCAGCCCACCGAGCGCGTCGTCGCGCCGAATCGACGCCACCGTCAGCGCCGCCCGCCCCGTCCGGGCCAGGGTCTGCTCCAGCGAGCGGCGCATCACCGGGTGCGCGCTCAGCTCGATGAACGTGTCGACGCCCTCCGCCGCGAGCTTCTCGATGGCCTGCGTGAAGCGCACCGGCTGGCGCAGGTTGCGGCTCCAGTACGACGCCTCCAGCGACGCTCCCTCCAGGTCCTCGCCCGTCACGGTGGACACCCAGCGCGGGGCGCCCGCCCGAGGCCGCAGCCGCGCGAAGGCCGCGTCCAGGTCCTCGCGGATGGCGTCCATGTCGGGGCTGTGCGCGGCCACGTTGACGGGGATGCGCGAGCAGAACACCCCGCGCGAGGACAGCTCCGCGAGCAGCGCGTCCAGCGCCCCCGCCTCGCCGGACACCACCGTCGTCGACGGGGCGTTGTAGCCCGCCACCACCACCCGCCCCTCCAGGGGCGACAGCAGCCCCTCCACGTCGACGGCCGGCAGCCCCACCAGCGCCATGCCGCCGCGGCCCGCGGTGCGCTGCTGCAACCGGCTGTAGTGGTGGACCAGCCAGACGGAGTCCTCCGTGCTCAGCGCGCCGGTGACGCAGGCGGCCACCACCTCGCCCAGGCTGTGGCCCACCACCGCCTCCGGCTCCACGCCCCACGAGCGCCACAGCGCCGCGAGCCCCACCTGCACCGCGAAGAGCAGCGGCTGCACCACGTCCGCGTCCTCGGCGCGCGGGTGCGGCGTCACCAGCGCCTCCACC
The DNA here is from genome assembly GCF_010894475.1 of Myxococcus vastator. Taxonomy (GTDB): domain Bacteria; phylum Myxococcota; class Myxococcia; order Myxococcales; family Myxococcaceae; genus Myxococcus; species Myxococcus vastator. The sequence goes on along the minus strand of NZ_JAAIYB010000316.1, from coordinate 8,040 downwards.
AGCGACCAGCCCGCCAGGGGCCGGAAGGCCGCGTCCAGCGCCTCCACCCGCGCGCGGAACACGGGCTCGCGCGACAGCAGCTCACGCCCCATGCCCTCCCACTGGGAGCCCTGGGGCGTACACACGAAGGCGACGCGCGGAGAGGGGCGCGCCGGGCCCCCCACCTTCAGCCCGACGCGCGCCTGTCCCGCCAGGAAGGCCCGCGCCTGCTCCAGCAGCTCGGCACGAGTGCGGGCCATGAAGGCCGCGCGGTGCGCGCCGGTGCCCGCCGGCGACTGGCACAGCGCCGCCAGCGGCTCAGGGGACGCCGCGTCGGCGGCCCGCGCCGCCACCTCCTCCACCTGGGCGCGCAACCCTTCCGGGTCCAACGCCGCCAGCGTCAGCAGCTCCGCGCGCGTGCCCGGCGCCTCCTCCAGCACCAGGTGGCAGTTGGTGCCTCCCCAGCCGAAGGCGCTCACCCCCGCCAGCGCCCGCTCCTCCTCGGCGGGCCAGGGCAGCAGCCGCTCGGGGACCTTCAGCCGCAGCGCGCCGAAGTCGATGAGCGGATTGGGCACGTCGAAGTGGAGGTTGGGCGGCACGCACCGGCGCGACAGCGCCAGCACCACCTTGAGCAGTCCGGCGATGCCCGCCGCGCCCTCCAGGTGGCCGATGTTCGTCTTCACCGAGCCGATGAGCAGCGCGCCCTCCTCGGCGCGCCCCTCGCCCAGCACCGCGCCGAGCGCGCCGGCCTCGATGGGGTCCCCCAGGGCCGTGCCGGGGCCGTGCGTCTCCACGTAGTGCACGCGGCCCGGCGCCACCCCCGCCCGCGCGTACGCGTCACGCAGCAGCGACTCCTGCGCGGACGCGCTGGGCGCCGTCAGCCCGTTGCCGAAGCCGTTGTTGTTCACCGCGCCGCCGCGGATGACGCAGTAGATGGGCACGCCGGCCGCCTGCGCCGCCGACAGCGGCATCAACGCCACCATGCCCGCGCCCTCGCCGCGCGCGAAGCCGTTGGCGCCCGCGGCGAACGCCTTGCTCGCCCCGTCCGGCGACAGCCCCCCGAACTTGGTGAGCGCCACGCTCGTCTCCGGCGCCAGCAGCAGGTTGACGCCCCCCACCAGCGCCAGTCGGCACTCCCCCGCCCTCAGGCTCTGACAGGCCAGGTGCGCGGCCACCAGCGACGAGGAGCACGCCGTGTCCAGGGTGATGCTGGGCCCGCGCAAGCCCAGCGCATAGGAGATGCGGTTGGCCAGGATGTTGAGCGCCTGCCCCGTCGCCGTGTGCGGCGTGACGGCCGCGCACGCGCCCTGGTGCAGCACCGCGTAGTCGTGCCAGATGGCGCCCACGAAGACGCCCGTGTCCGAGTCCCGCAGCGTCGGGGCTTGCACGCCCGCGTCCTCCAGCACCTCCCACGCCAGCTCCAGCATCAGCCGCTGCTGCGGGTCCATCTCCGCCGCCTCGCGCGGGGAGATGCCGAAGAAGAGCGGGTCGAACCCCTCCACGCCATCCACGAAGGACGCGCGGCGGGCCACCATCTTCCCCGGCGCCTGGGGCTCGGCGTCGTGGTACGCGTCGATGTCCCAGCGCTCCGCCGGCACCTCGCGCATGGCGTCGTACCCCTCGCACAGGCGGCGCCAGAAGGTGGCCACGTCCGGCGCGTCCGGCATGCGGCAGGCCAGGCCCACCACCGCGATGGGCTCATCCACGGGGCGCGCGCCCTCTGCCGCCGCCGCGGGCGGGGACTCCGCGTCCCCACGGACGAGTGCGGACGCCAGCGCGTGCACCGAGGCGTGCCGCCAGAACAGCAGCGGCGACACGGGGCGCCCCAGCGCGCCGCCCAGCTCCTTCATCAGCGCCACGACCTTCACGGAGTCCAGCCCGTAGCGGCTGAGCCGCTCCTGGGGGTCCAGCGCCTGGTTCTCCAGGCCCAGCAGCGCGGTGATGCGCGCGACGAGCCACGCCTGGATGGACTGCTCCGACATCGACGTCTCAGCCGTCATCTCCACGCCTCTCCCAGCCCCCCGGGGGCCATGAACCTTCACGACGGGCCGCTCGCCGGCCCGTCACCTCGCGAGAACTCAGCTCCGCCGCGCCTTGCGCGCCCGGAAGAACTGCTCCTGCTTGCGCAGGCGCTCCGCCCGCTCGTCGTTCGACGGCTCGACCTGCTTCTCCGGCCCCCGGTCCAGGTAGTCGGCCAGCGCGCGGATGGTCGGGAAGCGGTACAGCTCGGTCATCGGCATCTTCCGGCCCAGCCGCCGCTGCAGGGACATGTGGATTTGCGTCAGGTGCAGCGAGCTGCCGCCCACGTCGAAGAAGTTGTCGTCGATGCCGAAGTGCCTGCCGTGCAGCGCGTGCGCCCAGAGCTGGTGCAGCGCCCGCTCCAGTTCGCTGCGCGGCGCGACGGGAGGCACCGCGCTCCGGGACGAGTCCTCGGGCCCCGGCGCCGCCAGCGCCTTCTTGTCGATTTTCCCGTTCGGCGTGAGCGGGAAGGCCTCCAGGAAGACGAAGTGCCCCGGCACCATGAAGCGCGGCAGGCGCTGCTCCAGGAACGCCCGCAGCTCGCGCGGCGCCACCTCCCCGTCGCACACCAGCCAGGCCACCAGCTCCAGGTCCCTCGAGGCCCCGGGCCGCGCCAGCACCAGCGCCTCGCGCGTGGCCGGGTGCTTCGAGAGCGCCACCTCGATTTCCCCCAGCTCGATGCGGTAGCCGTTGAGCTTCACCTGGTCATCGCGTCGCCCCAGGAAGTCGATGTTTCCGTCCGCGCGCCACAGCGCGATGTCGCCCGTGCGGTACATGCGCCGCCCGGCCACGAAGGGGTCTGGCACGAAGCGCTCGGCCGTCAGGTCCGGCCGGTCCAGGTAGCCGCGCGCCAGGCCATCGCCCGACAGGCACAGCTCGCCGGGCACGCCCCGCGGCAGCAGCCGCAGGTCCTTGTCCACGATGTACACCCGGGTGTTCGCCAGCGGCCGGCCGATGAGCACCTTCGGGTCATCGCCGGGGAAGCGGTAGCAGGTGCTGTACGTCGTGTCCTCGCTGGGGCCGTACAGGTTGCGCACCTGGATGGGCAGCCCCTCGAGCTGGGACATCACGCTCTGGGGAATGGGCTCGCCCGCCATGTTCAGCAGGGTGACGTTGCCCAGGTCCACGTCCGCCGCCAGCAGCTCCTTCACGACGGAGGGCACGGTGTTGATGAGGACGCGCCGCTCGGTGTCCAGGTACTCGGCAATCTGGAGGCTGTTGCGCAGCAGCCGGATTCGCCGCCCCACCGACAGCGTGTAGAACATCTCGAAGATGGAGAGGTCGAAGCAGTACGACGTGCCGAAGAAGGTGACGTCGAAGTCCGCCGCGTCGAACTCCGTCTGGCACCAGCGGAGGAAGGACACCACGCTGCGGTGCTCGATGAGCGTCCCCTTCGGGCGGCCCGTGGAGCCGGACGTGTAGATGACGTAGGCCAGGTCCTGGCGGTCGGGGCGGTGCTCCAGGTCCTGCTCCGAGTCCGCCTGCGCGGCGGTGATGTCCACGCACTCCGCGGGAGCGCCCTGGCGCGCCGTCTCCAGGAGCCGCGGCTCGGTGAGCAGCACCCGGCTGCTGCTGTCCTGGAGCAGGTAGCGCACGCGCTCGGCGGGATAGGCCGGGTCGATGGGCACGTAGGCCGCGCCGGACTTGAGGATGCCGAGCGCCCCGATGACGAGCCACTCGGAGCGGTCCACCATCAGCCCCACCAGCACGCCGGGGCCCGCGCCGTGGCGCGCGCGCAGGGAGTGCGCCAGGCGGTTGGCCCGCGCGTTCAGCTCCCGGTACGTCAGGTGCGTGTCTCCCACCGACAGCGCGATGGCGTCCGGGGTGCGGCGCACCTGCGCCTCCACCAGGTCCACCAGGGAGGGGCCCTCCACCCAGTCCATGGGCTGGGGGTTGAGCCCGGTGAGCAGCGCCTCGCGCTCGGCCGCGGACACCAGCTCCAGCGCGTCACACGAGGCCCCCGGGCACTCCACCGCGTCGGACAGCAGGCACTCGAAGCGCTCCAGCAACCGCCGGGCGGTGGGGGCCTCGAACAGGTCCGCGTTGTAGTGCAGCGCCAGCACCAGCCGCTCGCCCAGCTTCAGGCACTCCATGCCCACGTCGAACTGGGCCTCCTGCTGGGGCAGGACGTAGGGCGACAGCGTCAACCCGTTCACCTGGAAGACGCGGCCCTCGTCCACGGACAGGCCGAGCATCGCCAGCGGGTCGCCGTCCCTGACGGGCAGGTAGTTGAACATCACCTGGAAGACGGGCGGACGCGACGCGTCTCTCGGCCCACCCAGCTTCGCCACGAGCTGGGGGAACGGGTACGCCTGGTGCTCCAGCGCCTCCAGCACCCGCCGCTGCACGTCCCGGCAGAAGGCGCCGAAGCCCAGCCCCTCCTCCACCGACGCGCGCACCACCACCGGGTTGACGGCGTAGCCCACGACGTCCTGGAGCGACGGGTCCTCCGCCGACATGAGCGAGTTGGTGGGCGTCCCCACCAGCACGTCGCGCTGGCCCGTGTGTCGCGACAGGAGCACCTGGAAGCAGGCCAGCAGGAAGGTATAGAGCGTCACGCCCTGCTCCCGCGCGCACGCCTCGGCGCGCCGCACCAGCCCCGCGTCCAGCGCGTGGATGACGGTGCCGCCGTGGCAGCCCTGCTCCGGGGGCCGGGGCTTGTCGGTGGGCAGCTCCAGCGCGGGCGGCGCGCCCGCCAGCCGCTCCGTCCAGTAGCGCTCCAGCACCTCGCCGCGCGAGCTCGCGAGCAGCGACCGCTCCCACTCCACGAACTGGCGGTACTGCGCGGCGGGAGGCGGCAGGCTCGGCGCGCCCTCCGTCACGAGCTGGCCGTGGAGCGCGAGCAGCTCCCGCTGGAGCACCTGCAGGGCCCGCGCGTCGTTGGAGACGTGGTGCTGGGTGAAGACGACAAGGTGCTCGCCGCCGTCCACGCGGGTGACGCTCAGCCGGGCCACCGGCCCCGTCGTCAGGTCGAACGGCCGCCGCACCTCCTCCACGAGCCGCCGGCGCACCTCCGCCGGAGACACGCCGCGCGCGTCATGCAGCGTGAAGGGGAGCGTGCCCTTCTCGTGGACGCGCTGGAGAAGCCGCCCGTCGTCCTCCACGCCGTAGGTCGTTCGCAGCACCTCGTGCCGCTCCACCAGCACCTCGGCCGCGCGCCGCAGGGCCTCCACGTCCAGGGGGCCGTGCACGCGGAACGAGAACAGCGTGTGGTACGCGGGGTTGCTCGGGTTGGACTGGTGCAGGTGGAACAGGGCGGCCTGGCCCTGGGAGAGCGCGAAGGGCGCTGGCACCGCCGCCGCCCGCGGGGCCGCGTCCTGCCGCGCCAGGAGGCGCTTCAGGAGCTGCTTCTTCTCCTCCAGCGACATCGCTTCGGTGTCTCGGGACATGACTCGGCTCTCCTCGCCCTGGCGGCGAGCAATGAATGCGGAAGGGGGTGGACGCTCAGGACGGCAGACGCGCCCTGAGCAGCGCGGCGAGCCTCGCGACGTGAGGCTCCAGGCTCATGGTGAGGTGATTGCCTTCCACCTCGTGGATTTCGATGCCCTCCCGGGCCTTGCCAATCCAGCCGTACTCCGGATGGTGGGGGATGAGGTGGTCCCGGACACGGGCCCGGAAGTAGAGGATGCGGGTGTCGGCGGGCTCGGCCTTGTAGAGCAGCAGGGCCTCGTTGTGCGCCCGCCACAGGCGCAGGAAGCCGCCGCCGTTCTCCGCGTTCATCCGCACGAAGGCGTCGGACATCTCGGGCGAGAGCTTCTTCACGTAGTCGAGGACGAAGTCGTCCGTCACCGGCTCCGAGTGCCGCACCGTGCCTCCGTCATCCGACGGCGTGTCCAGCATCGCCAGCAGGTCGACGCGCTGGCCGAGCGCCGTCAACCTCCGGGCCATGTCGAAGGCCACGGTGCCCCCCATGGAGGACCCGCAGAACAGGTAGGGGCCCTCTGGCTGGAGGCGGCGCACCAGCTCCAGGTAGTGCCGCGACATGTCCTCGATGCGCGTGTCGGGAGGCGCGTCGCCGTCCACGCCGCGCGCCTGGATGCCGTACACCGGCTGAGCCGGGTCCAGGTGACGCACCAGCGGCAGGAAGCCGAACACCGAGCCCCCCGCCGGGTGGATGCAGAACAGCGGGGTGCGGCCGGGCGCGCCCCGCTGCAAGCGCGCGACGCCGGGAGGAAGCGCGGGCTCACCCGGCGGCGCCAGGGCCGCGGCGGACGAGGGCCTCGACGCGGACACCTGGGCGGAGACCTGCGCCGCCGAGGCGTGCTCCAGGAGCGCGTTGAGCGACAGCTGCACGTCGAGCTGCTCGCGCAGGCGCGCGCTCAGCTGCACCATGAGGAGCGAGTTGAGCCCCAGGTCGTAGAAGTTGTCGTGGATGCCCACGGACTCCACCCCCAGCAGCTCGGCGAGGGCCTCGCACACCCGCCGCTCCACCTCGTCGCGAGGCGCCGCGTAGGGCGTGCGCTGCGCCGGACGCGGGGCCCGGCCGCCCGGCTTCCGGGGAGCGGAGACGGCCTCGGCGCGCTCCGTGACGCGGGCGCGCTGAGGGGAGCGGGACACGTAGAGGTGCGCGCCCTCGAAGCCAGCGGCGATGCGCGACAGGGCCTCCACGCCCTCCTGGTTGCTCAGCGCGCCCGGCAGGGTGAGCCGCGCGGGGGCGCCAGCGTCCCGCCCGTGTCCCTCCGCTCCCGCCGGCGCGGAGAACGTCTGGTGCATGTCGTCGAGCCGCTTGAGGGTGAAGCCCTCCACGTCCACCCGCACCACGCCCTGCTCGTCCAGCACGGTGAGGTCGAACACGCGCAGCGACGCCGCGTCCTCCGTGTCGGTCCGCCACCGCGTGTGCACGCGCACGCGCGCCGGGACGGGCCCGTACACGCGCAGCCGCTGGTACGTCAGCGGCAGGAACAAGCCCTGCGCCGCCGCGCCCGCCACGCCCCGCTCGCGCAGCTCCAGCAGGCGTGAGTACCCCGTCACCACGTCCATGAGCGCGGGGTGGAAGCAGTAGCTGCCCAGCTCGTCCCGGTACGCGTCCGCCAGAGAGAATGTCGCCAGCAGCTCCCGGCTCCCGAAGGACAGCCGGGTGTCCACCGTCGTCCAGCGCGGGCCGAAGACGATGTGATGCTCGCCCGCGTCCCCCATCAGCGACTGCGCCGACTCCAGGGCCTCGGGGCACCGCGCCTCCACGGGGCTCAGCGGATGGGCTGGGGCGGCCCCGTCCGTCCACCGCGCGGTGCCGAGCGCGTGCTCCCGCCACGCCTCCTCCGGCGACGACGCCGGACGGCTCTGGACGAGGAAGCGCAGGCGCTCCCCCGACGGGCTCAGCACCAGCCGCACCTCGCGGCGCTCCTCGGGCATCACCGTGAGCGGCGTCACGAAGACGACGTCGCTCAGCTCCACCGTGCTCCCGGGGCGCTCGGCGGTGAGCGCGGAGATGACCATCTCCAGGTAGCCCGTGCCGGGCATCAGCGGCTGGCCGAGCACCCGGTGCTCGTCGAGCACCCACTGCAGCTCGGGCCCCATCACCTGCGTGTAGACGACGTCCTCGCCTTCCACCTGGCGCCGCCCCAGCAGCGGATGCCCCGGCAGGACGCCCGGCGCCGCGCGCGCCCGGGCGCCCCGAAGCGCCGCCACGGCCATGCCGGTCTCACCCCATGTCTCCCAGCCGACGGAGACGGCGCGCTGCCCCGTGGACCGCAGCAGGTGGGCGTAGCCGTCCAGGAAGGCGTTGGCCGCCGCGTACGCCACCTGTCCCGGCGCACCTCGCAGGCTCGTCACGGACGAGCACAGGACGAAGAGGTCCGGAGGGTCCGCCGCCAGCAGCCGGCCCAGGTTGAGCGCGCCGAGCACCTTCGGCCGGAAGACGGCCTCCACCTGCTCGCGCGTCTGGAGCTGGAGCGCGCCGCCTCCGGGCACCCCCGCCGCATGGAGCACCCCTTCAATCCGACCAAAGCACTCCCGGGCCCACGCCAGCGCCGCGGCGAGCTGGGCCTCGTCCCCCACGTCCACCGCGACGGGCAGCACCTCGGCCCCCAGCCGCTCCAGGGC
>NZ_JAAIYB010000315.1 GCF_010894475.1 Myxococcus vastator | reverse complement strand
GCCACCCACAACCTCCTCAAGCTCTTCCGCATGACGGCAGCGTAGCGGCCTGCCGTACCCAGCGGCGGACCGGCGTCACTCGTCCCGTCTCGCTTCCAACCCCATTACCGCTACACACTCCTAGGAGGGATCGAGGAGGTTACACTTGCCGATCTTGCGAGAGAGTATCGCGAAGGCTCTGGGGATTGCGGTATCTGCTTTGAATACGCCGTTCATGATGCAATTTGTCGCAACGACCCATTAATCGTTCCGCTGATGAACGAGGTTCTGGAGGAGTTCTGCAGCATCAGCGGGAGCGCACGCTCGATTTTGTTTGGCGCAGAAAAGGCTGGCCGCGTGTCCCTCATTGAGCCTGCGGCGACTCTTTTGACTGACGAGTCCAGAATATGGGTCGGCAATCGTGGACAACCAGCTAAGCTAAAGCAATATATCCAGATCGCCCAAACTGCCTTTCGATATCCCGAGCATCGAGACTATTTGCCTCGCAGTATCCGTGGAATCTGGAAGGCCGATCTCTTCATTGGTTCACCATCCATGGATAAATGGGTAGCGGCGACACTCAAGATTAATTCAAAGGATTTGGCTGGGGCAGCTGGATTGCGACTTGGTATCTACCCAGAGAGCCGAAAAGGGGAACGCCCCTCCTTTGACGATTCTCGAAATCTGATTTTATGTCCCCTGCCCTACAATGCAGGATTTATGGAGTTGTTCTACAAGAGCTTTTACATTGTCAAACAATTCCTTGCCGCAGATGCATATCTCCCCAAAGAGGTCGCGCTGCCAGACTCCGCTGATCGCTATGTCGCCAATGAATTGGCGGCCCGCCGCATCTATCCGGTTCTCGATGTCATAGAGGCGCTTGCGCCAATGGCTCAGCCGGAACTGGTTGTCAGCAGGCAGTCCGCGGGAGGCGAAGGGGAGACGACTGCCATTGCTCCTATTGCCCAAACATGTACCTAGACATTGACTTAACGATCGAAGACCACTTGATCGCATTAGAGAGGGCAGCTCAGGCGGAGCTCTGGGGCTGATAGCCCTGCTGCAGAGCGGACAAGCGCTAAACGAGCATCAAGAACAACTCGAGTGTCCGCATCCACATGAAACACACCTTCTTGACATGTCGGGCTCGGGGATTGACACGTCAACCTGCCTTGTGACAAAGCCGCACCGAACCTCACGCCCCCTACTGTACCCCATTCTCGACTGAGCTACGTACAGAGAACGCACGCATTTTCGTAGGGGCAGCGAAACTTCGCGCTAACGAAACCCGAGCCGAAGGTTCCACGTAACCCGAACAACGCACTGGCGAAAATTGCCACCAATCAGCAAGCCGCGGCGGCCAGACGATGATGTCGCTAAGGGAAGGTGACGTTGCCCAACGTGACGGTGCGGCGCCCGTCCGCATCCCAGAGCTTGAGCGTGAAGGGGCCTTGAGGGGACTCGGAAGCTGCCTCAGCCTCTACCACTACGCGCTGAGTATCCGAGCCCGGGGCGACAGGACCCGACTGCCACACTTGAAGCACCTTCAGCTCTTCGTTAGCCTTCCCCCGGAGCGTCGCCCCCACTGCTGTCCATGGCTGAGCGTCTCCTACATATTTGAGGGTGACCTCAACAGCCACCCTGCGGGCTGTGCGGTATGCATAGACAACACTCTTGGCTGCGGCCCCTCCTGGGCCTTGGGTAGCAACGGCGGTCAGGTCGCGGAAGTCAACGCCTCGTCCGCTGAGGACTGCTGTCGAAATGAGTCCCGTCAGCCCATCAGGAGCACTTCGAGCCGCGCGCAGGCGCTCATTCTCCTCCCGGTACTTCTCAGCCTCGATGCGCGCCTGACGAACCTCCTCCTGGTATGTCTCGACGCGCCTCTTGCGTCGATAAACTTCGACGTGCGCCTCCGAGCGCGCTGGGTGTGCGACTAAAACGAACGTCGCGCTCACCGGGGCCGCTCCATCCTGAAAGCGCACCGTTAGCCGGAGCCGATCTCCCGCGGAGACTCTCTCTGACGGGACCAGGCGCAACGTACTGAGGCCTGCATCCAGTACCGAGAAGCGCTCACGCTCGTCGAGAATCACCCCGTCCCGACTCACGTCTGAATCGAAGATGAACACAGTCGAGAGTCCTGGGCTCACCGCCACTTCAGCCGCTGGCTGAGCATCATCCGAGACCAGTTCGATTCGGCGAACGCTCAGCCCCGCTGTAGCCGGGGGCGACTGCGCCAGAGCTGTCCCCTCGCCTGCCAGGAGGAGGAAAAGCAGAACGGCCGACACTGAATGATGCACTCGACATTTCTCCTGGACCAAGACAGCAGCGACACCCCTGGCGGCTCATGATCGTCTGACAAACAGCGGCATGTCATTCAAACTCACTCACCGCCTTGACCCAAACGGCGGAGAACACGCGCGCCTTACCGGTATCCCCTCCGCCGCCCTCTACCTCCAGTCCTCGGTTGCGAGAGCTGTCCAGCACTTCCAAGCATACGGGGAAACTGCCCTTGCTTGTCCGCGCCCGAGTCAGTCGGACATAGACGCGGTCGGCAATAATGAGTCGCCCAGACAGAGTGGCCTTGTCCGACCCCAGGATGATCTGTGCAGTGCCGTCCCTCACCGTCACGTACTTTTCTTCTCCCCGGACGAAGCTCGCCCCCGCCTCGTCCCCGATCTTCATGCCAAGCATCTTCATGCCCTTGGTGCCGCCTTCGGGGCACGGCTCGGGCTCCGGGGCGAGGCGCACCTGCGGCCCTGTGCAGGCCAGCGCTCCGCAGAGCGCCGTCGTCGCCAGGGCAGTGCGGACGCTCCTCGCGGCCTTCCTTGCAGGCACCGGCGGGGAGGAAGGGGTGTCACTCTTGGGTGTCGTCACGGTGGCAGTCACCTCGGGGAGCATCGCGGGAGGCGCGACGGCCGCAGGTGTTGCCTCCGGCCCGGTGGGAGCTGCGGCCGGGGCAGCTTGAGGTTTCTTGGCATATGCCGCTACTTCTTGGCCGGGGACAGACTGCGACTGCGGTGAGGCCGTCCGCTGTGAGAAGTACGCCCCAGCCGCGAGGGCCATGGCCAGCAACCCCGCGCCCAGCACACGTCCCATCCTGAGCCGCGCGAGGAACGAGCGCCTCTCAACCTCGACGACGGAGGCCACAGGCGCCGCCTGCGGCGCGGCGTCCGCTTCCATTGCGGCTTCCGCCTCCATCCCCGCCTCAAGCACCAAGCCCGGCAGATGCGACTCCACAGGCCGCGTGGCCGCAGGCAACAGCGGGGCCTCGGGTGGCGATGCCGCGGGCATGCCTTCGCCCTGGACTGCCGGTAGCTCCGGCCCGGGCGCCTTGCCCCGGCGCATCTGGCGCAAGGGCCGCTTCGCCCACCGAGCCAGCGCGCCCGCATCGCCCTCGGTGGTGGCCGAGTTGGGGCCATACGAGTCAAACAAGGGAGTGTCCCACGCCTCCCCTTCCACCCCGGACAGGAACTCCTCCAGGGCCGCACAGACAGCGTTCGCGTCGGGACGCGCAGCAGGCTCCTTCTCCAGCAGCCGCATGCACAACATGCCCAGCCGCTCCGGGACGAAGCGGTTGACGTGGTGAGGGGGCACAGGCGACTTGCCCATGACGCCCTCGACGTACTCCGCGTCCGTCCCCGCGTCGAAGGGCAGCCTCGCCGTGAGGAGGCGGTAGAGGACAGTGCCCAGGGCCCACATGTCGTCCGAGGGGACGGACACGTAGCGGGCGCCCGACTGCTGGCCCAGGTGCTTCCTCATGAAGAGCCAGGCTTCGGGGGGCCGGTACTCCATCGTCCCGGGCGGCAGCATGGACTGGGTGACGCCGGGGGCGCCCTTGTAGTCCCCAATCCCGTAGTCCACCAGCACCGCCAGGCCGTCCGCGTCGCGCACCATGACGTTGGCGTCCTTCACGTCTCGGTGCACCACTCCCGCCTCGTGCGAGGCCACCAGCGCCCGCGCCACGTCGAGCGTCACCTTCGCCACCTGCCGGGCCGAGGGGTTCTCCTCCTTCACCCACGCGCTCAGCTTCCGCCCCTCGACGTACTCCATGGCAATGAGGGCGAAGTCGCGCTCCCCGGCCTGCCAGTAGGAGAAGCCGCGAATGCCCACCACGTTGGGGTGCTTCAATAGCAAGAGGATGGAGATTTCCTTCTCTACCCGCCCCTCCACGCGCTGCCGCTCCACCAGCTTCAAGGCGCAGGGTTGCCCGTCATTCGTCGCGAGGTACACGGTGCCGAAGCCGCCTCGGTCCAACTGCCTCACCACCGTGTAGCCCTTCACCACGTCCCCGGGAGACAGCACGGCCGGGGGGCCGTTGTCCCTCATGGCGACGTCCTCCCGGAGACTCTGTAGGACAGCAGGACTACGGCCACGCGCATGCAACTCCCTCCCCGACGCCGGCCCACGGTACCAGAAGCCCGGGGAAATCGCGCGAAGTCTTCCCCCACCCAACCACTAGCCACAGAGGCGCCAAGCCACACAGACCGGTAAAACCAACTAGACTATCAGGTATAGCTTGCTTGGAATGTACATCCACCCTGACGCCCGGGGCTTCGCCCCTCCGAAGGAGCCCTCCCGTCCTTTGCCTGGCATCGTCGGCGGCACCCTGCGCGCGGCCCGCCTTCGGGCAGGCCTGAAGCAGACAGAGGTGGCCCACCTCATCAACATCTCCCCCGTCGTCTACAGTCGAATGGAGCGCGGCCGAGTATTCCCCAGCCTCCCAACGCTGTACCGCCTGTGCGCCGCCCTCCGCACGACGCCCAACGAGGTACTGGAATACCCCACCTCACTGCCACCGGACGTCGTCGCTGCCGCCAAGGAGGCCCTGCTGCGCCGTGTGCGTCAGTTGGACGCACACCAGGCGCTCGCCCTCATCCGACTCCTGCCGGGCGTGCACTGAGGAATCGTACTCCCTTGACAACTCGCAACTCAGGTATACTCCCTTGTACCTATGAATGAACAGCTTGCAGCGCACCTGGGTGCCATTGCCCGTCTCGCTCGGGAGCAGATGAGTCTGACGCAGGTCCAAGTCGCGGAGCGCGTGGGGATGGCCTCCGCCGTCTACAGCCGCATCGAACGCGGGCACATGATTCCCAGCGTCGAGACGCTGAAGAAGCTGTGCATCGAGTTGATGGTCTCCCCGGAGGACATGATGGGCCTCACCGAGGCCTCCGACAGAGGGGCACGGACGCGGCCGGAGGATGACGTCACCTTGCGCCGCCTTCTCTTCCTCGCGCGAAAGCTCGATGCGGCGAAGCTGGACGCCCTCGTCCGCATCACCACCGAGTTGGCCCGCTGAACCAGCGCCCCGAGGGCACCCGCCCCTCCAGCGCCAGGCTGCTCGCGGCCGGAGTGCCAGCGCCCCCGAGCGGGGAGCAGGCCCGGCGGGCAGGGCCCCATGCCTCGGGGCCCTGCACCGGAGCACGCCCGCTCCCAAACGGAGCGGGCCCCGGCGAGGACGGAGCGCCTCCCCGTCCGAGGGAGGAGGCCTCCCGCTACGCCGCGCCGCGCTCCCCCAACTCCTCATTCACGTCGGCGAGCTGCGCCTCCAGGGCCTTCTTTCTCAGTTGGAGGCGGGCCACATCGTCCAGCCCCGACTCCTCGTCGAGACGCCTCTCGCTCGGAGGCTCTGCCTCCAAGTCGTCACGCACCTCCACAGTGAGGACGTCGCCCGCACGGATGTCGTTGACGTAACACCACCGCAGGTGCTCACGGTACTCCCTGCCCACGGAGCCCCCGACATGGAGGTCCACCTCCGGGCTGTCGCGCGTCTCATCATCGGGGCGACGCACCCACGTCAGAATGGTGGAGATGACACCGAAGTCCGACACCCCCGCGGTGGCGAGGTGCCGGCCATTGCGCAGTACGCGAAAGCAGAGCATCGGCGGCCTACTCCTTCTTCGGGAGCCCCAGCTCGTGCTTCTCGAGCCCATCCGGGTAGAGGCCGGCCTCGCCGAACTCCACCAAGTCCCTCAGTACGCCGCCCTCGGACACGACGCGGGCCGCCTCCTTGGCGGCCTCCGCGCGCCCATAGGGCTCGCGGAGCTGGACGTTGGCGACACCCCGCAGCGCATCCCGCATGTCCGCCGCCGTCGCGAAGCGCTCCTCGGGGTTGCGGCGCAGCGCGGTGTGCAACACCGCCTTGATGTCCTGGCTGAGGTGGCCCACCGCCTTCTCGACGACGTCCGGAGTGAATGTCTCCATGAGGGCCTGCATCTGCTGCAGCGGCAACGAGGGCTGCGACTCCGGGCGGAACCGGCTCTCTTTCGCCACCACCGGGACGTCGCGCACCTCGAAGAGGTGCTTGCCCGTGAGGACCTCCACCAGCAACACCCCCAGACTGAAGACGTCGGAGCGCGGCGTCAGCCCCTCCTTGCGCAGGTACTCCGGAGAGGCGTAGGCCACGTCCCCTCGCAGCAGATTCTCCGGCGACTCCTCCCGCCCCACCATCAGCGAGAATGCTGAGCCGAAGTCCAGCACATTCACCTCTCCATGGAGGCCCAGGGCGATGTGCCTGGGACTCACGTCCCGGTGGACGATGCCCAGGGGCACGCCCTTCTCTGACGTCAGCGTGTGCGCGTAGTGCAGCGCGTCCGCCACCTCCGCCCCCACGTACAAGCCAAAGCCCTCCGAGAGGGGATGCCCTCGCACCAACGCCGCGCACACCAGCGTCTCCAGCGAGGGCCCACCCACGTATTCCATAATGGCGTAGGGGGCGTCCTCCTCCTCATCCACCTGCATATGGAAGACTTGGGCGATGTTGGGGTGGTTGAGGCGAAAGGCCAGCTGCACCTCTTCAATCATCCGCTTGCGCATCATGTACGTGGAGGGGCTGGCAATCCGGCGAACCAGACAGAGGCCAGCCAGGACTCCATCCGCCACTCGCCGCTCCGCCTTCAGGAGCTTCTCGCCATTTGAGCGCACCTCGACCTCCCGCACCGCCTCATAGCGCACGCCCTCTACCTCGAAGAGGAAGTGCGGCACGCTGGGGCCAGGCGGGGTGGGGAGTCGGGTCGGTAACTCCTCCGTCGACACTTCATCTTCCGGACGCTTCGTCATGGCTGTGAATCCTCCTGAAAGAGGGGACGCGGCCCCACGGACACCGAGATTCGCCGTCGCAGCAACTTTCCTGGGGCTTTCTAGGTATAGTTGACTCGACCTTCCAATTAGCATGACCTTTTGGAAACTGTGAAGCCCTCTACCACTCGTAGCGGACGGCACAGCCCCAAGTGCGCCTATCCCTATCCAGGGTGAAAGAGACCCAGCCTCGGCCTCACACGCCGGGCTGCGCAGCCCGCAAAGGAAACATGCATCGTGAGTAAAACCATTGACTGGGGGCCGATTCGCGCGCTGGCGCGTCGTGTCCTCACCAAAGGAGAGCGCCTGGCCCTCACGCGGAAGGAGAAGGCGCTGCTGAAGCGCACAGCCGCCCAGGTAGGCATCGGCGCCAGCGAGGCCGAGAGCGCGCTCGCCACGGAAGAGGGGGCGCTGGGCCTGTTGCAAGAGGAGTCTCGGCGCATCCGCGAGGGCACTCGCCGACTCATGGACGCGCTACACCGGATGTACCAGCACAAGGACGAGGGAGACTTCGTCAGCGCCCGCCAGGAGATGCGGGACGTGCTCGCCGTGGAAGTCGTGCCCCACTACCGCGCCATCGCCCAGGGGCAACTCGACGCCATGGCCGACGAGCCGTAGCGACGAGCCGCGGGAGCGCCCTCCGGAGAGGGCGCTTCGGGGACGAGCGTCAGGCTGGCGTCACCTTCTCGAAGGGACGCACCACCTGCTTGCCGTCGCCGACACGCTCCACCGTTACCGTCTTCGCCTCCTCGTTGACGGCTTTCACCTTGGCGGGGAAGGTGCCCCGCCCTTGCTTGTAGCTGACCTCCTGCCCCTCCTTGAAGGAGGCGGACGCCTCTGCGCTGGGGCTGGGGGCGGCGGCCGTCGCCGTGCGGCCTGCGGCACGCGCGCGCGCCCGCACGCGGCTCTTCTGGGGCGAAGGCCCGGCCCGCGTGGGCTTCGGCGCAACCTCCGGCCTCACATACTTCCGTACGGGCACCGTGGACGGGCGCTTCGACGCGGGCGCGGGGGTGCGCTTCGGCGCGGACGCCGCACGAGCCGCGCCGGACTCAATGCCCAGGAACTGAGCAATCTTCTCCAGCAGTTCCAACTGCCGGGCCATCGCCTTCCCTACCTCCTCCGCCACCGCAGCCTGGATGGTGCTCTTCATGTCGTTCTGCATGTACTGACGCTCACTTTCCTCGCGGACTGGATGGCCCGCGTATTCGCCAACACGACGGACAGCCTCTTGCACTCACGTTACATCAAGAAGTCCGACTATTCCGACTCCCGTCTCAGGACGTCCGCGGCGCTCGCCACCAGTCCCCGCTCAACGGCGGATTCCACATGGTGCGCCAGGCCAGCATCCGCGCGACGTGCGCTGGCCGGCGCGACACGCCCCTAGGCTTCTTCAAGGTTGCTCGCGTCGCCGTGGAGCTGATTGCGCCTCTTCCTAAACAACATGGCGCGGTGGCGAACCTCCGGCATCATCCGCCCGAATCTGGCCCCACCGGATGATGGCGTCGAGCGCCTGTTCGGGGTGGGTTTCGTGGGCGCCGTGTTGCATGCGGCGAACCCGTAGCACGTCTTCAGCTTCGACAATGCGCATGCGAATGGGCGCACGGGGGCCATGTGCGCCAATGTACACCAGCCAACCTGTGACGTGGCCAACAAGCATGCGGACGGGTCTCCTGTGTCGTAGCGCAGCTTCCCTCAAGGTGCGTCAGGCCGAGCGCGCCCCATTCTCCCGAAGAAAGCCCACAGAAATGAATCGTCTTCTCCCGTTTGTATTGTGCGCCGCGCTCGCGCTCATTGGCTGCGGAGGCGATGCGGTGTCGTACTCGGCGCCGGTCGGCATCAACCTCAAGGCCAAGTCGTCCGACACGGTCAACGCCACCGTCACAACCCAGAAGGGGATTTCGACCGAGTCTGGTAACCCATTCAAGGTCTTCGTCGATAGCGCGCGCCGGGAACTGGACGGCAAGTCGCCCGCCCTCGTGGACCTCACCAGCCTTACGCTCACTTTGGGCGCCGGCAGCGTGGGCGTGGCCTCACTCGCCGAGGTCTTCAGCGGCCGAGTGGACATCCTCTTCCGCATGGAAGAGTCCAACAACACCTACGTCGCCGGCCACGTGGAGAACCCCACGGGCAGTGGGCCTGTGTCGCTGCTCATCGACTTCGACTCGAAGGCGATGGCGGCCGATGACTACACGCGATTCCTCGACAGCAAGTTCCATGTGGTGCTGCGTGGCTCAGCCGCCCCTTCCTTTATCGACAAAGGAGCGGACGCCGACTTCCAGTCCACCTTCTCCTTCACCGCGTTCGAGTAGTGGCGCTCGGTGCGCGCGTAGTGGTGACGCAAGCCCGGCACCGGGAGCGCCCGCCGGCACCGGGCCTCTCCCTACCGCGACGTCTTGAACACGTTGTCGAGTTGGCCTGGTGTAGTGCTTCACGCCCGCCGACGGTGCCGAAGTTCTTGTCCGCCCCATCGATGGCCTCGAGGAACAGCACTTCCTCCTGGATGTCGGGCGCCAGCAACTGCAAGTCCAACAGGTGCGTCACGCGCGCCCGCGTGAAGCCCAGTTGGCCGGCGACGTCCGCTGCGCTCGCCACGAGGCCCCGTTCAATGGCGCTTTCCACGTGGTGCGCCAATGCCAGCATTCGCGCGACATGCGCTGGCCGGCACGCCACCTCGCGCGGCGGAGGTGGTGCTCCCCCTCCGGAGGCGCACCTTCGCGCGACGCACTCGGTGGAAGTGCGCGCTGACGAGGCTGGCATCCGCCGGCTGGGACTCGGGGCTCGCGCTCACGCCGCCCCCCCTCGCGCCCGGGCGCCGCGACCTCACCGGCGTGGGCAAGGTGCACGTCGACGGTGCCCGTCGTCTCGTTCACCACCACCCGCCCGACGAGGGCCCGCAGCAGGCGCCCCCGGTTGAGGGCGGTGAGGGCGTCCCCGGAATCTGTGCTCGACATGCCCGGAATGCCTGCTCGGCATCCCCGGAACGGCTGCTCACCTTGCTCCGGAATCGCTGCTCGGCTTGGCCTGGAATCGGTGCTCGGCTTGCCCCGGAACACGCAGTTGGCCACGAGGGAGAGAATCTGCGGCGCCGCGTTGTCGAAGGGGGGCGGCGCGTTCACCTCCTGCAGCAGCAGGGTGACGGCCGTCGTCTGCCCGGCTTGGATGGTGACGTTGGCTATCTCGCCGGTGTAGCGCACGGCGTTGGAGGCGTCGAAGGCCTTCGCGCTGAAGG
>NZ_JAAIYB010000314.1 GCF_010894475.1 Myxococcus vastator | reverse complement strand
ACCCAGGTCCACCGCGCCCACCATTCCCACGGCGCGGGGGCGCACCAGTCCCGGAATCGTGGCGGCCATCCGCTCGAAGGCGGCCTTTACGCGGGGGGCCTTTCGCGCAACCTGCCCCATCACATCCTCGTCCCGGTAGACGGCCAGCACCTCCCGGGCGATGGCGGCGCCCAGCGGGTTCCCACAGTACGAGTGCCCGTAATACAGCGCCCGGTTCGGCGCCCCGAGGAAGCCGGAGAAGACGCGCTCCGAGGCCAGGGTCGCGCCGAAAGGCAGGATTCCCCCCGAGAGGGCCTTCGCCAGACACAGCATGTCCGGCACCACGCCCGCCAGGTCCACCGCGAAGCGTGCGCCCGTGCGGCCCAGTCCCGTGAAGACCTCGTCGGCGATGAGGAAGGTGTCCACCTCGCGCGTGGCCTCGCGCACCGCCCGGACGAAGTCCGGTGAGTACATCACCATGCCCGCCGCGCCCTGCAGCACCGGCTCCAGGATGACGCCCGCAATCTCTTCTGGATGCGCACGCAAGGTGGACTGGACCTGCGCGAAGGCGCGAGCCCAGCCCCCTTCCTCCGCCGGAGAGGGGACGTGCACCACGTCGAAGAGCAGGGGGCCGAAGACTTCCCGGAACAGGGGAACGCCTCCCACGCTGGTGGCGCCCATCGTCTCGCCGTGGAACGCCCCCGACAGGGTGATGAAGCGGGTGCGGCGCGGCTGGCCATTCTGCGCCCAGTATTGCGCCGCCATCTTGATGGCCACCTCCACCGCCGTGCTGCCGTTGTCCGAATAGAAGACGCGGGACAGGCGCTCGGACGCGGGAAGGCCGGGGCGGTCCGAACCGGGGGCGATGGCCGCCAGCTCCGACGCCAGCAGGGCCGCCGGCGCGTGGGTGATGCCCGCCAGGGAGACGTGTGGGAGCGCGGCGGCCTGCTCGGCGAGCGCGCGCATCAGGCGCGGGTGACGGTGGCCCAGCGTGGACACCCACCAGGAGCCGTTCGCGTCCAGGTAGCGCGTGCCGTCCGCGTCATGGAGGTACGCCCCTTCCGAGCGCACCACCACCAGTGGATCCGTCTGCGCGATGTAGGCCTCCATCGCCGTGTAGGGATGCCAGACGTGCGCCTTGTCCAATCTGACGATGTCCGCCCGCTTCACGCGTGTGCTCCTCTCGTGGAACTCAGTGCCCCCTTCCGTACCGGAAGAGCGGGCCACACCGCCGCGCGTCATGTCCTGCCACGGCGCGTTCTACTGATGGCCCCCTGAAGAGGAGCGACCGGGCGCATCGCCCCTCGGGGCAGGGGCGCCGCTCTTCGGCCCTGCGTGACGCGGCCATGACATGCCCGGTGTTACCCCAGTTCAGTCACTGACCGGGGAGCTCGAATGGCCGTCCTCATCTTCTTCGTCTCGCACTGGCTGCTCTGCGTGTTCTTCCAGAGCTTCTTCCAGCACCGGTACGCGGCCCACCGCATGTACACCATGGGGCCGAAGACGGAGCGGGTGATGCACCTGCTCACCTACCTGGTGCAGGGCTCGTCGTACCTGTCGCCCAAGGCGTACGCCATCCTCCACCGCGAGCACCACGCCTTCTCCGACACCGAAAAGGACCCGCACTCGCCCCACTTCTTCAAGGATGTGGCGCGGATGATGTGGCACACCAAGGCGCGCTACGACGACTACGCGGCCGACCGCGGCCAGCCCGAGGCCCGCTTCCTGGGCGGCTACCCGGAGTGGCCGCTCGTGGACACCACGCTGCGCACCTCGTGGCTCGCCTCGCTGGGCTGGGTGGCCTTCTACTCCGCCTTCTACGTGGCGTTCGCCACCTCCCCCTGGCAGTTCCTGCTGCTGCCCCTGCACTTCCTCATGGGCCCCGTGCACGGCGCCATCGTCAACTGGTGCGGCCACAAATACGGCTACCGGAACTTCGCCAGCACCGACAAGTCGCGCAACTCGCTGCCCATGGACTTCCTCTGCATGGGGGAGCTCTTCCAGAACAACCACCACAAGTACGGCAGCAGCCCCAACTTCGCGGCCCGGAAGTTCGAGCTGGACCCCACGTGGCAGGTGATGCGCGTGCTGGCCCTGCTACGCATCATCCGCATCACCACCCCGCAGCGTGCCGTCTGGCCGGAGGCCCGCGAGGCCGCTCGGGCCGGGGGCGCCGCCCGGGCCGCCTGACGGACAGACCAGCAACCCACTGCGGGCATGTGCGGGGCGCGTTAAGAGTGCCCCCGTGCCCGCCGATACCCCGCTCCGTCTCCGCATCCTCGAAGCAGTGACTGACGCCCCGGCCAAAGGCTGGGACGCGCTCGTCGGCCCCGACGCCCCACCCTTCGTCCGGCACGCCTGGCTGGCGGCCATGGAGGAGAGCGGGAGCGCCACCGAGGAGACGGGCTGGGCGCCGCATCACCTCACGCTGTGGCGCGGCCCCAAGCTGGTGGCCGCCGCGCCCGCGTATCTCAAGTTCCACAGCATGGGCGAGTACATCTACGACTTCGGCTGGGCGGATGCCGCCGCCCGGCTCGGGGTCGAGTACTATCCGAAGCTCGTCGTGGGCGGGCCGCTGTCCCCCGCCACCGTCCCTCGCTTCCTCATCGCCCCGGGCGAGGACGTCCCCGCCCTGCGCCGGGCCCTGCTCTCCGCCGCCGCCGAGAGCGCGCAGGAGGCGGGCTGCTCCTCCGTCCACGTCCTGTATCCGACGGGAGACGAGGCGGACTTCCTGGAGGCCGAGGGGCTCGCCCGGCGCATCACCCTTCAATTCCATTGGAAGAACCCGGGCTACGGCAGCTACGACGACTACCTGGCGCGCTTCGACTCCAAGCGCCGCAACCAGCTCAAGCGCGAGCGCGGGGCCGCGGCCACCCAGGGAATTTCCCTGCGCACGGTGCGCGGCGACGCGCTCTCCCAGGTGCACGCCCAGCGAGCCTACGGCTTCTACACCTCCACCTGCGAGCGCCACGCCTGGGGGCAGATTCAGCTCACCCCCGACTTCTTCGCGCGCGTCTTCCGCACGATGCCCGACTCGGTGGAGTTGGTGGAGGCGGTGCGCGGCCAGCAGGTCGTCGCAGGTGCCTTCAACCTGGCCACCCCGGAGCGCCTCTATGGCCGCTACTGGGGCGCCTTCGAGGAGCACCCCTTCCTCCACTTCCACGTCTGCCTGTACCACTCCGTGGAGGACTGCATCCGGACCGGCCGGAAGGTGTTCGAGCCCGGCGCCGGGGGTGAACACAAGGTGTCCCGCGGCTTCGAGCCCACCGCCGTGCACAGCGCCCACCTCATCTTCGACAAGACGCTGGACGGCGCGGTGCGGGGCTTTCTCCGCCGGGAGCACGCTCGGCTGGCGCCCGCCGTGGAGGAGGCCGAGCGCATCTGCGGGCTGAAACCCTGGCCCCTGGCCGCCCCCCCGGGCACCGAAGGGGCTACCGGCACCTGAACGCCCCCGGATTGTCAGCCTGAAGAGACCTCTCCGCGACTTGAAGTTGTGAAACCGGGGTGAGCCTCTAGAGTGTCATCGCCATGAAAGCCCCGGAGACGGACGAAGACTTCATCCAGTGGTACGAAGACTGCTGGGCGGACCGCGACGAAGTCGAGTATCCGAAGATGTTCGGCGCCATTGACGAAGGCGTCTTCACGCTCGACCAGACAGATGCCATCCAGGCGTGGATGGAGAGTGAGCTGGCCCAGGTCCAGGAGGCGGACCCCAACTGGGGTCCCATGGGCGTGCGCGTCGCCCCGCCCAGCGAGAGCTACCCCTACTGGACCTATGTCACCAGCGGACTGTCCAACCCCTTCACCGCCGCGCCCGGTGAGGACATCCCCGACGACGGGCCCAGCGGGCTGGGCTACGAGATGGTCATCCACACGCCCGAAGAGGCGAAGTGGCCGGTGTTCCGGCTGCTGGACATGATGGCCTACAACCTCGTGTCCCTGCGCGCCTTCGCCATGGGCCACCGCTACCCGGTGGAGGGCGCGCTGGATGGTGGCGAGTCCAAGCTGGGCGGCTTCGTGTTCGTCAGGGACCCGGCCCGGCCCGACCACTTCGTGCTCCCCAGCGGCAAGGTGCAGCTGCTCACCCTGGTGGGCGCCACCCGCAACGAGATGGCCTTTGCCCGCTCCAACGGCATGGACAAGCTGATGGCCAAGCTGGTGGCCGCGGGCTCCGGCTACATCACCCAGCCCGACCGGGAAGAGGTGAAGCTGTAGTCACACCGCTTCGCGCGGCGGGGCGTCCTCCACCAACGCGTGCAGGACGCCCAGCTCGAAGGGCTTTTCAATGCGCGGCACCGGCACCGACTGGAGGAAGGTCCGTGCACGCTCGGAGAAGCCCCCGCCCGTCATGAAGACGAAGCGCGCGAGCAGCTCCGGCTGACGCGAGGACAGCGCCTCGTACACGTCCATCCCCGTCAGGTCTCCCATCATCAAGTCACAGAAGATGCGGTCGAAGTCCGCGTCGCGCGCCAGCGTGTCCAGCGCCTCGCGCCCGCTGTGGACGACCACCACCTCGTGACGCGCGCCGAGGATGCGGCCCAGCACCGAGGCGAGCAGCGGCTCGTCATCCACCACCAGCACCCGCTTCCGCCCGGGAAGGTCCTTGTCCTCCGCCACCCGCACGGATGGCGCGTCCGCGTCGGTGGTGGGCAGCCGCACCTGGAAGACACTGCCCAGCCCCGGCGCGCTCGAGGCCGACAATTCGCCCCCCATGCCTCGCACCAGTCCCAGGCTGGTGGACAGGCCGAGTCCAGCGCCCTCCCCCAAGGGGCGGGTGGTGAAGAAGGGCTCGAAGGCGCGCTCCAGGACCTCGGGCGCCATGCCGTGGCCGTTGTCCGCCACCTCCACCACCACCGTCGCGCCGTCCCTCCAGGTGGAGAGCGTCACCTGGTAGCGCGCCACGTCTCCTTCCGGGATGGCCCGCGCGGCGTTGACGAGCAGTTGGAGGAACACCTGCCCCAGCCGCGTCTCGTGCGCCATCACCGTGGGCACCGGGCCCAGGCGCTTCTCCACCCGGGCCCGGTGGCGCAGGTGCGGCATCGCCATGGAGAGGCCGAACTCCAGCGCCGCGTGCACGTCCACGGGTGACAGTTGCGGCTCCTCCGCTCGGGCGAAGGTCTGCAAGTCGCGAACGGTGGTGCGGATGCGCTCGGCGCCTTCCTTCGCCTCGCGCAGGGCCTCCATCGCCTCGCCCAGCGCGCGGGTCCAGGCGGCGCTCACTTCACCCCGCGCCGCGAGGGGCTCGAGCTGCTCCAGCGCGAACTGCAGGTTGCCCACGACGTAGGAGAGCGGGTTGTTGATTTCGTGCCCCACGCCCGCCGCGAGCTGTCCCGCCATGGCCAGCTTCTCCGACTGCACCAGCCGCTCGCGCGCGGCCATGAGCTCGCGGGTGCGCTCGTGGACCAGCGCCTCGGCTTCCAGGCGGCCCGAGTGCTCACGCGACAGGAGCACGTCCCGCTCCGCCTCCGCCTGCTTCCTGGCGGTGACGTCCCGCCCGAAGATGGACACGTTGCCGTTGGCGCCCCAGGCGTGCACCTCATGCCAGCGTCCAGGCGTGGCGCGCCATTCGAAGATGGTGGGGCCCGCACCGCTCGCGACGCGGCGCAGCTCCCGCTCCATCCGCGTGCCCAGCAGCTCCGGGCACGCCTGCCACAGAATCCGCCGGAAGAGCTGCTCCTGCGAGCGCCCGCTGAGCGCCGCGGCCTCGTGGTTCACGTAGGTGACCCGCCAGTCCGCATCCACCGTGAAGAACGCGTCGGGCGTGGCCTCCAGGATGCTCCCCACCCAGTCCAGGGTTTCGCGGACGCCCTCCTCCAGCCGCAGGGCGCTGGTGATGTCACGCAGGCGCAGCAGCACGCCGTCCCGGAGCGGCACCGCCGTCCCCTGAAGCCACGCGTCCCCCTCCTGGAAGCTGTCCGCGGCCGGCCGCCCCGCCTCCACCACGTCCCGGAGCAGGTCCAACCGGGCGGCCAATCCCGAGCCCGGCATCAGCTCGCGCAGCCGCTTGCCGCGCAGCGACTCCGGTGCGGCGTGCCCCAGCGCTCGCGCACCCGCGGGATTCGCCCAGGCCCACTGGAAGTCGACGAGCGCTCCCGCCGCGTCCCGCACGGCGTGCAACACCATGCAGCCCTCGGGCTGGTGGCGCTCCGCTTCCTCGAGCGCCACGAGCAGCACATCCATGTCGGGCGCCGGAGCCGCCTGGAATCGGTCGTTCAGAATGGCTCCATGTCGACACGAATGCGGGGCCGTCACAAGTCCACGCGGCGGACATGTATCAGTTCCCGTTAGGCTCGTCGGCCGCCCATGACGCCCACCCTCATCACCGCCGTGCGCTTCGAGCCGCTGCACCTCCCGCTCACCGAGCCCTTCGCCATCGCCACCGGCGCGCAGCACGCCGCGGAGAACGTCCTGGTGCGGCTCACCCTGGCGGACGGCACCGAGGGCCTGGGCGAGGCCGCCCCCTTCCCCGCCGTCAGCGGCGAAACCCAAGCCAGTACGCTGGCCGCCCTGGAACAGGTGCGCGCGGGACTGGTGGGACAAGACGCTCGCGCGTGGCGGCCCGCGTCCGAGGCGCTGGGGGATTCACTCGCGCTGGCGCCCTCCGCCCGGTGCGCCGTGGAGACGGCGCTGCTCGATGCGCTGGCTCGGCACTACCGCGTTCCGCTGTACGTGATGCTGGGCGGCGCGCAGGCCACGCTGGACATCGACATGACCATCACCGCGGGGGACATGGCCCACGCGCGCAAGTCCGCGAAGTCCATCCTGGCGCGGGGCATCACCACGCTGAAGGTGAAGGTGGGGGCGCTGCCACCCGATGAAGACGCGGCGCGGCTGGTGGCCATCCATGAAGTGGCGCCCCAGGCCCGGCTCTTCGCGGATGCCAACGGCGGCTATGACGTGGCCGAGGCGCTCGCCTTCCTGAAGGCGCTGGAGCGCGCGGACGTTCCCCTGGCCCTCTTCGAGCAACCCGTGCCCGCGCATGACGTGGCCGGCATGGCGGAGCTCACGCGCCGCTCGCGCGTGCCGGTGTGCGCGGATGAGTCGGCGCGCTCGGCGAAGGACGTGCTGCGGCTCATCCGGGAGGGCGCCGCGCATGCCATCAACATCAAGACGATGAAGTGTGGCGTCGTCGAGGCGCTGACGATGTGGAGCCTCGCTCGCGCCGCGGGCCTGGAGCTCATGGTGGGCGGCATGGTGGAGAGCGTGCTGGCCATGTCCGCCTCGGCGCACCTGGCCGCCGGACTGGGGGGCTTCACCTACGCCGACCTGGATACGCCGCTGTTCATCGCGAGCCACCCCTTCCAGGGCGGGGCCCGGTACGCCGGCGCACGGCTGGAGCTGCCAACGGATGCCCCCGGGCATGGCGTCACGCTGGCTTGAGCCGCGCCTCGTCGCACGGCCTGCGAGCAGGCAGGCGCCCGTGTTGAAACCGCTTTGCTGAAGCATTCCAGCGGCGCTGCGCTCTGGCTGGAGGTCGCCGTGGGGGGCCCTTGATGGCGTGTCGGAGCGGCCTCAGGCTTTCCGATTGTGCCTGTCTCTCCTGATGACACCATCGCCTCCCTGCTGCACCCCGCACGTCGCGAGCCCGCGCGCCTGCGTCGACTGACGGTGCTGGCTGCCTGCGCGACGCCTCGGCCACTGCCGGTGAACACGCTCGCCGAAGCCCTGGGGGCGCCGCTCCATGAGGGCGCCCGGCTCGCCTGTGAGGCGGGGCTGTGCACGGTGCTGCCGGGACACCGGCTGGCGCCCACCCGGGCCGCGACGCTCGACATGGCGGTGAACCTGCTGGAAGTGCCCGAGGTCCGCGAGACGTGCGCCCGCCTGGCGCCGCTGGCCGAGGCCTCCGACGAAGCCCTGCTGTTGATGCTGGCGGCGGATCCGCTGGGCCAGGGACGTGAGCAACTCCAGCAGGCGACGGGCCGCGCCGCGGACATGGTGGCGAGCATCCTGTGGGCGCTGGAGCCCACGCCCTCGCACAGCCCGATGCCCGCGCCCTGGAACTTCGCTCCCTGGGGTGAGCAGGCGCGGTGGGCCAGTGCCTTGCTTGCCACGGCCGCGCACGTCCTCGTGCGAGGGGGGCAGGTGGCGTCCGGGCACGCGCTGGTCGCCTGGGCCCTGGGCACCGAAGGACTCGCGGGCCGAATCTCAGAGGACCATGGCTTCCTGGCGCCGACGCATCTGCAGTTCCTTCTCGACGCGGGACAGCGGGAGGCGGGCATCGCGTTCGCGCGCGAGGCGCATCCGGCGCTCGACGGTCCGGAGAACACCTTCTCGCGCCTGATGATGACGGTGCTCGAGGGACGCGTGGCGATGGATGCGGGCGACGACACGCTGGCTCGGCGCCTGTTCACCACCGTGGAGGGACAGGCTCGCGCCGCAGGACTGGACGACCTGGTGGGACTGGCCAAGGTCGCCTTCGCCACGCTGGCCCGGCGCGCGGAGCAGAACACCGCCGCCATCCAGTTGGGGCTCGCCGCGCTGTCCCTGCTGTGCGGCGAGGTCCCCTTCGAGGCCGTGGCCCTGCTGGGCCTGGGACTCGCCTACTCCCGGGAGGGCCGCCACCTGGAGGCCCAGTCCGCGCTCACGCTCGCCCTGCCGGGCCTGGACATCCCCTTCCAGCAGCTCTCCGCCTACCCACAGGCCATCGCCGCCGACTGCTTCCTGGGCGATACCGCGGAGGCGGAGCGCAAGCTGGCCGCGCTCGTGGCGCGCGCCCCCGATTCACCCCAGGCCCGGCTGGCCGTGGGCTTGAGCCGCGCCCAGCTCCACTGCGCTCGCGGCGAGTGGGAGGCGGCCCTCACCACGCTGGACGGACTGAGCGGCGACGAAGCGACGGCGCAGCCTCACCTCTATGCCATCCCCACCGGATGGCTGCGCGTGGAGGCCCTGCTCGCGCTGGGACGGGCCGCGGAGGCCTCTTCCGTCCTGGATGCCCTGGCCCAGCGGCTCTACCTGCGCAACAGCGCCACCCAGCCGGCCCGGCTCCATCTGCTCGATGCCCGGGTCGCCTTCGCCAATGGCGATATGGCTCGTGCGCGCCGAGCCCTGCGCCGCGCGAGCGCCCGTCCCGACCGCCTGAGCGCCCAGGACTTCACGCTGCGGGTCCGCGTCCTCACGCTGCAACTGGCGGAGGCGGGCGGTACCGAGGCGCAGCGGCTGAGCGCTCGGCAGGCGGCGCTCGCGGAGTGGCGGCGGCTCATCGACGCGCTTCCACCCGAGGCCCAGCAGCGCTTCCGCCGCGCCTATGACAGACCTCAATTGCGGACCCTGCTGGGTGAGTCCCCCACGGAAGACGGGTTCGCGCCGCCGTACCTGCGCGGCCGCTCCGCGGTGTTCCGCTCGGCCGTGACGCAGCTGCGCAAGGTGGCTTCCTCCGACGCCAGCGTGCTGCTGTTCGGTGAGACCGGCGTGGGCAAGGAGCTGGCCGCGCGCGCCATCCATGACCTGTCCCGGCGTGCCGCGGACCCCTTCGTCGCCGTCAACTGCGCGGCCATCAACGACGAGCTGCTGCTGTCGGACCTGTTTGGCCACGAGCGCGGCGCGTTCACCGGAGCCATGGCCCGCCAGCGGGGACGCTTCGAGCAGGCCCACGGCGGCACCCTGTTCCTGGACGAGGTGGCCGACATCAGCCCTAGGGGCCAGGCCGCGTTGCTGCGGGCGTTGCAGGAGCGCTCGTTCCAACGCGTGGGCGGCGCGGAGACGGTCCAGGTGGATGTGCGCGTCGTCGCCGCCTCCAACCGGAACCTGGCGAAGGCGGTCCGCGCGGGCGACTTCCGGCAGGACCTCTTCTTCCGGCTCAATGGCATCCAGGTGGAGCTGCCGCCCCTCCGCGAGCGCGATGAGGACGTGCACCTGCTGGCCACGTACTTCCTGGAACAGGCGGCACAGGAGCGCGGGGGCTCGCCGAAGTCGTTCACTCCCGAGGCCACGCGGTTGATGCGCGCCCACCCGTGGCCCGGAAACGTCCGCGAGCTTCACAACGTGGTGCGCGCGGCGGACGTCCTGTCGGATGCGCTCGCCATTGGTGGCGCGGTGCTCGCGCCGCTCTTGCAGCGGGCCCTGGAGTGCGCCGAGCCCCGGCCCACGCCCGCGGCGATGACGGACATCCCCATGCTCTTCCGGCAACATGGGGGTTCCCTCCGCGACTTCCTCGCGGAGGTGCAGCGGCAGTGCATCGCCCAGAGCCTCGTGGAGAATGGCGGCAACGTCGTCGCCACCGCCTCTGCGCTGCGCATCTCCCGCTCCCGGTTGACGCAGGTCGTCCTGGGCAACGCCGAGCTGCGCCGGATGTCCGGGCGGGAGCTGGAGACGCCTCCCGCC
>NZ_JAAIYB010000313.1 GCF_010894475.1 Myxococcus vastator | reverse complement strand
AACCCACACACGATTCCGCGCAAAATCTCCGCCAGAAGGAAACTTCCAGGTGGATTCGAGGACAATGCGGAAACACCCCCAGATTCCGCAGGAGCCCCCACCTCATGAGCACCATCCAGCGCGGACGGAACAGCATCGCGCAGACCTCCCGCAGCACCGCCGACCGTGTTCGTGGAAGTGGCTCGCCTGCCACCAACACCGTGCAGCCTCCCGTGACGGGTGGCGCCGCTCAGCGCGGCGTCGTGGTGGATGGCTTCGACAGCCGCTCCGCGCAGACGCGCGCCGTGGGTGGCGTCTTCACCGCGCCCGCGGGCTCCAAGGACAAGGTGTTCGACGGCAAGCTGGTGGGCGCCGGCGGCCAGACGTTCGAGCCGAACACGCCGCTCAACCAGGTGCCCGCCTTCGTTCCGGCGAACAACCCGAACGCCACGGCGACGGTCGTCTACGTCAACGGCATCAGCACCAACAAGGACGGCCAGGCGCGCGAGCTGCAGGCCCTGGCGAACAGCACCGGCATGCGCGCCATCGGCGTGCACAACGCCACGTCCGGGATGATCGCCGACGTCATCCAGGCCGCGAAGGACAAGCTGAACAAGGGCAAGAACCCCGCGGTCGACTCGCTGTCGGACATCGTCTACTCCGAGCTGAAGGCGGGCCGTGACATCCACCTGATGGGCTACAGCCACGGCGGCCTCATCACCTCGCGCGCGCTGAAGGATGTCGGCAACCGGCTGCGCATCGAAGATGGGATGTCCAAGGCGCAGGTGGAGCAGCTGCTCAGCCGCGTCAACGTGGAGACCTTCGGCGCGGCCGCGGCCACCTACCCGGACGGCCCCAACTACGTGCACTACGTCAACAACAAGGACGCCGTGCCCGTCATCTTCGGTCAGGGCAGCAAGGGCTGGACGCCGGGTGACCTGTTCCGCGACGCCGGCAAGGGCGCGCAGGTCCACCACTTCTCCGAGGGGGGCATGTTCAGCGGCGCCCACTCGCTGACGGAGACGTACCTGAACCACCGCGCCCCGTTCGACGAGGCCCGCGCCGGCAACTTCTGAGCCGCCCTCCCCTCACGGGGAAACAGCAGAGGCCACGAGGTTCTTCACCTCGTGGCCTCTTGCATTTCAGCCCTGGAGCGCGGGCGCGCTACACGGACTGCAGCACGTAGAACTTGAGGTACTTCCCCTCCGGGAACTGCAGGCGCACCGGGTGGTCCGGCGGCTGGTAGCGCTCCTCGACGAGCGCCAGGTCCACGCCCGCCTTGAAGCCCGCCTCGCGCACCGCGCCCATGAAGTCATCCGGAGTCACTCGCGCCGAGCATGACGCCGTCGCCAGCAGCCCGCCCGGCCGGAGGATGGCCAGCGCCTGCCGGTTGAGGGACGCGTACCCGTCGATGGCCGCCTGCACCGCGCGCTGAGTCTTCGCGAAGGCGGGCGGGTCCAGGATGATGAGGTCGAAGGTGCGGCCCTCTTCCTTGAAGGACTGGATGATTTTGAAGACGTCCGCCGCCAGGAAGTCGTGCTTCTCCGCGGCGATGCCGTTGCGCGTGAAGTTCTCCCGGGCCAGGGCGATGGCGTCCGGGTCCTGATCCACGGAGAACACGCTGTGGGCCCCGCCCAGCGCCGCGTTGACGGAGAAGCCGCCGCTGAAGCTGAAGCAGTTGAGCACGTCGCGGCCCTTGCCCAGCCGCCGGATGAGGTAGCGGTTCTCCCGCTGGTCCAGGAAGAAGCCCGTCTTCTGCCCCTTCCAGGCGTCCACCAGGAAGGTGGCCCCGCGCTCACGGATGGGAATCAGCTCCGGGGCCTCCTGGCCGTAGAGCATCTTCCCGGAGCCGCGGCCCTCGTCCTCGTCGACGTCGTCGCGGCCCACCTCGTCACGGCCGATGATGCCCTTGAGCCCGGGCACACCGGCCTTGAGCGCCTCGATGAGGAGCGGCCGGTACGGCGTGAGGCCCGCGGAGTACAGCTTCATCACCGCCCAGCCCGCGTACAGGTCCACCACCACGCCCGGCAGGCCGTCGCCCTCGCCATGAATCAGGCGGTAGCTGTCCGTGTCGGTGAGGTCGATGAGCGCCGTGCGCTCGGACAAGGCCTGACGCACCCGCCGGGTGATGAAGCCCGCATCCACGGTGTCACGCGGGTCGCGGGTGAGGACGCGCACGGCGATGGCCGAGTGCGGGTCGTAGTACCCGCGCGCCACGAACTTCCCGTTCTCCGTCAGGTCCACCACGCTGCCGGCCGGAATCCTCGGCACGTGCTCCAGCGCCTTTCGGAACACCCACGGGTGCCCCGCGCGCAGGTGGCGCCCCAGCCCGCGCGCCAGCTCCAGCTTCACGACATTCACGGTGTCACTCCTCACGGGCCGCGCCGCGGCCCCTCCGGGCCAGGATGGCGCGAGCCAGTTCCTCGAAGCCCCGCCCCTCGGGCGCCCGGGTGATGAAAGCAGGTGGCGCCTCGATGCGGTCCAGGACGGCCCGCACGTTGGCCACGCCCACGCCCAGTCCAAAGGCGGCGAACATCGGGGCGTCGTTGAAAGAATCCCCCGCGTATACATAACGGCCGTCACGCGGGTCCAGCCGCTCGCCCCACGCCGTCCGCGCGAAGCGCCGCGTGGCGCTCAGCTTGTCGAAGCGGCCCAGCCAGCAGTTGATGTGGACCGACGAGCGCACGGCCGTCACGCCTCGCGCCACCAGCAGGGACTCGATGCGGTCCGCCCCCGCGGCCCCCAGGCGGGCCTCCTCGTTGTAGTCCACCGCCAGGTCCACTTCCGTGTACGCGCTGTCCATCGACAGGCGCGCGCCAGGCACCTGCTTGAGGACCCGGGCCACCTCGGACTGGAGCCGCCGCCGGTTGGCCACCCGCTCCTCCGGCGCCTCCGCGTAGACCTTCCGCAGCCGGCCGTGCGCGCCCTTCAGGAAGAACAGGCCGCCGTTCTCCACGATGACGCCGTCCACGGGGAGCTGCCGCGCCCAGGCCTCTCCCCAGCCCGCCGGGCGGCCGCTCACCAGCACCACGCGCAGGCCCGCGGACGAAAGGCGCTCCAGCGCCCGCACCGTGTCCGAGCGCAGCTTGTGGCCTGTGGTCAACGTGCCATCCACGTCGGTGAAGACGCCCTCCACGCGGGACAGGTCGGCCTCGCGAAGCGGGCGCGGGACTGGCGCCTTCATCACATCACGTCCAGGCCGGCGAGCAGCCCCTGGAAGGTGACGATGGTGGACCGCAGCTCGTCGGGCGGGAGCTGGCCCACCTGGAGCTTGCGCGCCTTGCGCAGGAAGGCGTCCAGCTCCGTCGCCCGGCCGTAGAGGGACTGGCCGCTGCCGGCCGCCTCGGCCAGGGCCCGGGCCGCGCCCGCGGGGTCCGAGCCCACCAGCGACATGGCGCGCTCCAGCCGGACACCGCACGACGCCCACACCTCACGGTCATGGATGATGAGCAGCTGCCGCTGGTTCACCGCGGACAGGCCTTGAACGAAGGTGTCCAGGGCCTCCACCACCGTCACCAGCTCCGCGCGGGAGGGGTTCGGGAGGATGGCCAGGCGGCCCACCTCCGCGCGCATCTCCACGACGTGCCGCTTGTCCTGCGCGCGCAGGTTCCGGTACGCGGCCGTGCGCCCGAAGGCGTCCAGCTCCGTCTGGAGCTGCTGGGCATTCCACTGCACGTCCTGCGGCTCCGCATCGCGGACCTTCTTCAGGCGCGCGGTGAGGATGCGGCCCAGGTCGGCGGTGATGGCGCGGACGGTCACCGCGGCCTTCACCTCCGCCGCGTAGCCCGGCACCACCTGGGCCCGCGTCACCTCGCCCAGGAGGCTCGCCGACTCGAACACCAGGTTGCTCATCTGCTCGCGGAACCGGGCGCGGACGCGCTGGATTTCCGCCAGCAGCGTCCACCGGTCGCTCACCACCGACGGGTTGCGCATGGCCTCGCCCAGTTGGGTGATGCCCTGGGCAATCTGGCTCATCGCCTCCTGGAGGATGCCGACGGGGGCCTGCGTGCTCGCGCCACCCGAGGACTGCACGGGGAACTCTTCCCGGATGACGTTGAGCAGGCCGTTGACGTCCATCACCGTGTCGCGAATGACTGGCGCCATCTCTTCCCAGAGGGAGAGGTCCGGCGAGGAGTCCACGACGGGCGCCTCGTACCGCACCAGGTCGAGGTCGCTCAGCCGGGAGACGGCGTGCGCGGTGGCGACGTACACCTTGCGCAGGCGGCCGGCGAACGCCGGATCCGGATGGGACTGGAGGATTTCTTCGAGCCTCGCGGACAGCGAGGCCTGGGGGGTCTCAGCGGCTTCAGACACGGGTGTCACACTCTAGCGCTCGACTTCCGCGCGGGGGAGTTCTAGCACTCGCCTGCGGGCCATGCCGCTGGCTTGGGAGCGCTACGGGATGATTCAGGTCTGTCTTGTGAAGGACGGTCAACTTCTCACCGGTGGTGAAGAGCTGCTGGGCGAGGAGGGCCGGAAGTGGATCGACGTCCTTCATCCGACCGAGGAGGTGCTGGCCCGGCTGGCCGCGCGGTTCGGGCTGCACAAGCTGGCCGTGGAGGACTGCCTCCACCTGGACCAGCGGCCCAAGCTGGAGGAATACCCCAACCACCAGTTCGTCGTCCTCCAGGGATTCACCGTCACGGGCAAGGACATCTGCGAGCTGACGCTGCACGAGCACCACTTCTTCCTGGCGAAGGACTGGCTCATCAGCGTCCACGAGCTCCCCTTCGCCGGCCACGACACCGTGTTGCGCCGCGTGAAGGACGACCCGCAGGCGACGATCATCCGCGGGACGGACTTCGTCTTCTACATGCTCGCGGACACGCTGGTGGACGCGCAGTTCCCCATCCTCGACGCGTTCAGCGACGAGTTCGAGGACCTGGAGGACGCCATCTTCGAGCAGCCGGAGAAGTCCCACCTGCATCGCATCTTCGCCCTGAAGCGGATGCTGGTGACGCTCCGGCGGGTGCTGTCGCCCCAGCGCGACGTGGTGGGCCTCTTGGCCCGGCGAGGCATCCCCCATGTCCACGAGAAGACGACGCTCTACTTCCGTGATGTGTACGACCATCTGGTGCGGCTGTACGAGCAGATTGACGCCGGGCGCGACATCATCGGCAACGTGATTGACGGCTACCTGTCCATGGTGGCGAACAAGACGAACGACATCTCCAAGCAGCTCACCATCTTCGCCACCATCTTCCTGCCGCTGTCCTGCATCGTCGGCTTCTTCGGGCAGAACTTCGACCGGCTCTACACGAACGGCGCCTGGTACCTGATGTGGGCGTCGATTCTGGGGCTGCCGGTGGGGATGCTCTTCTGGTTCAAGCACAAAGAGTGGCTCTGACATTTTCGCGAGGAGAGGAAACATGCTGACCGTCACCGTGGATGGCGTCCCCCTGCACTACCGGGACGAGGGCAAGGGCCTGCCCGTGCTGCTGCTGCATGCGTTTCCGCTCAACGGCAGCGTGTTCGACAAGCAGGTGAAGGCGCTGTCGGGGCGCTACCGCTTCATCGTCCCGGACATCCGGGGCTTCGGTGAGAGCGCGCTGGGCGACGGCCCCACGGAGATGTCCCGCATCGCGCGTGACGTGCTGGCGCTGCTGGACGCGCTGAAGCTGGACACCGTGGTGGTGGGCGGCGTGTCCATGGGGGGCTACGCCGCCATGGCGCTGCTGCGCGAGGACGCGGGCCGCGTCAGCGGGCTGGTGTTGATGGACACGCAGGCCACCGCGGACGACGCGGAGGGCAAGGCGCGGCGGGAGACCTCCGCGAGGCAGGCGCTGGAGGCCGGCGTGGAGCCCATCATCCAGGCCATGCTTCCCAAGATGGTGGCCGCGGGCCCGGACGCACCGGTGGCCCAGGAGGTGGCCGCGCTGATGCGCGCGGCCTCCCCCGCGAGCGTCGCGGCCGCGCTGCGCGGCATGGCCCTGCGCCCGGACAGCAAGGACATGCTGGCGCGATACGCGGGCCCGGCACTGGTCGTGGTGGGCGAGCACGACGCGCTCACGCCGCTGGCCAAGGCGAAGGAAATCGCCGGACTGATTGCCGGAGCGAAGCTGGAGGTCATTCCGGAGGCGGGGCACCTGGCCAACCAGGAACAGCCCGAGCGGGTGAACGCCGTGCTGGAGTCCTTCCTGACGTCGCTTCAGGGGCCCAGCGCCTGAGTGAAGGCTGGTGGCTCGCCGTGCCCCATGCGAGCATGCGGGCCGGACGTTCCAGCCCGTTTCCGCCGAGGGTGCCGTGGACCGCATGCATCTGAAGGACGTCGAGGACCGCGACGCCGATGGCCACTACGGCCGGCTGATTCGCATGGCCCGCGAGGTGGGCTCGCCCGTTCCGCAAATCTGGCACCTGTTCGCCTACAAGCCTCGGCTGGGTGAGGCCCTTTCCCGCTTCACCCATGAAGTCATGCGGGGCCCTTCCCCGCTGTCGCCCGGACTGAGAGAGCTGATTGCCGCGTACACCTCGCGCGGCAACCAATGTTTGTTTTGAACGGGCTCTCACGCCGCGGTCGCGGCGGAACTGCTGGGCAGTCCCGACATGGTGAAAGCGGTCCTGGAGGACGTGGCGACAGCCCCCATCTCCGAGGCCGAGAAGGCCCTCTTTGCCTTCGTGGACACCCTCAACCACCGCGCGGCGCAGGTGGGACGGGAAGACATCGCGCGCTTGAAGGACGCCGGGTGGACGGACGAAGCCGTCTTCGACACCGTGACGGTGTGCGCGCTCTTCAACTTCTACAATCGCTGGATTGACGGCACCGGCGTCCAGGACATGCCCGCGGAGCTGTACCAGCGCAGCGGGCAGCGGATGGCCGCCACGGGCTATGCGCCGCCGCCGCCACCCGCGAAGCCCGAGGAGTAACGCCGCCGCGTGAGCGCTCAGCGGCGATGCTTCCGCTGGGCGGCTTCGAGGACGGAGTCCTTGAGCAGATAGCCGAATCCGGCGTTTCGCAGGCGGAGGGCCAGGTCGCTGGCCGTGGTGCGCAGGCGCTCCGCCGTGACCTCCAGATGCCAGTCGCACAGGGCAAGCTGCGACAAGAGGTAGGCCCGGCGCGTCTGGGCCGCCGACAGGCGATACGTCTTGAGGTACTCCAGGGTGCCGTCCGGACCGACGATGGCCTCGCCGATGTGGTTCTCCTCGGCCGGGTCCAGCGAGCTGTGGAAGCGCTGGAGGAGAAAACCGCCCGCCTTGTAGACACGGGTGGACGTCATGCTGGCGCCGAAGAGGCTCCCGGCCATGAAGCCGTGGAAGTCGGCCCAGTCCTGGCGCATGCGGTGCACTTCGTTGCGCAAGTCCTCCAGGCTGGACACCCGCGCGTCATCCAGGGTCAGCCCCCATTCGGGCGCGTCCCCCAGGAATCCGTACTGGAGCAGCAGGTCGCCGTAGAAGTCCTCCACCAACGTCCTGTGGAGCGCGCGGTAGTCATCCGGGTGCGCGACGACGAACGCCGACAACAACACGTCCGCGTTGAACAGCAGCAGGCCCACCTGCCGCGGATGGATTTCGAACGTGCGCAGCGCCCCATCCAGCATCGGCGAAGCCCACCCGGGGACGGAGCTCTCGAAGCGAGGGTCCAGGCCTCGCGCGAGGCCCTCGCGTGAATACTCGGCCCAGGCGATCTCCGGCCCGCCGAACTGCAAGGACAGGAAGCCCTCCATCGCCAGATGCAACGGGAGCATCCGCAGCTGGCGGCGGTCCTCTCGGTGCACCATCCGGTGCAGCAGCCGGACGGAGAAGGGGCCGGCCTTCAGGCGCTTCCCGTCCCCGGCTTGCAGCTGCGTTCCATAGACAGCTTCCGCCTGGCGGTTTCCCCACGTCATGACCAGGCCGTGAGGGACATACGAGATGTACTTGAGGCCAGGCTCCTTCAGCCCGCCCTTCACCGAGACGACCGCGGCCACTTCGTCGTACGTCCGCAAGGTCATGCGGAGGTCGCCACGCACCTCGTCCCTCAAGACGGGCACCAACCGGATGCCACCCCAGACCTGCGAGGGCGCCAACCGCAAGCCCGCGGGCTCCAGCCGCTGAATGAGCCGTGCGTCCGTCATGATTCGCCCTCCTCCGCCAGCGGCGCATCCTGACGGCGCCCCTCGTCGTGGCCCTGCCGGCCCTCGGCGTCCCGCTGCAACATCGCGCCCACGCGCGACGCGAGGTAGGCCTCCAGCTCGGAGAGCGACGCCGCCCCCTCCGCGAAGCGCGCGAAGCCCAGCACCGTGGGCACGTCCTCCGCGTCCCGGACGCCCACCGTGGGCACGGCCGCACCGAAGGAACGGGGGGCATACCCCTCTGCGTCGAACACCGGATTGACGTGGACCAGCGCCGTGCGGTGCTTGGGGTCGAGCTTCGAGCGGAACACGCGCGTCAGCTCGGGCACCGCCCTGGGCGGGTCATTGTCGTAGCCATCGGAGACGATGACCACCAGGTCGGCGCCCCAGGCCAACGCTTCCAGCAGCGGCGTGGCGAGGTCCGTCTGCCCTCGCGCACTGACGAGCAGCGGCGCCTCCACCGGGCACGTCCACCACGCGCGGTACTCCCGGGCTGCGGCGGACAGCAGGTAATGGGTGGCCAGCGCCACACCGAGCGGACGGCGACGCTTCTCCAGCGACCCGGACGACGAATAGCTGTTGTCCAGAATCGCGGCCACGCGCTGCAGCGGCGACGGGGCCCGGCGCAGGACGCGGGCCGCGGCCTGCTCCAGCGCGGCGTGCAGCTCCGCGTGGCGCTCCCGGCGAACCTCCGGCGACAGGGCCAGGACATACAGCGCCAGCTTCGTCAGGGAGGCCCGCCCCAGGTCCACCGGGGGAGGCGTCCCGCGCCCGCGCGCCGCGGACACCTGCAGGCGCAGGCGCTCCGCCGCCGTGAGGCGCGGCTCGATGCGCTGGAGGAACACCTCGCGGGAGATGCCGTGCTTCACCGCCAGGCCCTCCGCCACCGTGTAAGGCAGCTCGTAGAGGGCCTCCTGGGTGTAGTGCGCGCGGCGAAAGGTCTCCAGCAAGGGCTGGGTGAAGGAGCGCTTCTTCCAGCCGCGGAAGAGGAACGGCCCCAGCTCGCCCTCCAGCTTCAGGTGTCCGTGAGACACGGCGGCGCGCAGCTTGGAGCGGTACTTCACCGCGTCAAAGGCCAGGTTGGCGCGGCCATGCACGTAGTCCCGGGCAATGGCCCGCGCCCGGCGGTTGTTGATGCGCCGGCCGCGCAGGGACTCCAGGACACGGAAGGCCCGCTGGGGCGGCAGGGCGCGCAGCGCGGCGGCGATGAGCGCGCCCTCCTCCGCCTTGTCCAGGACCTCCGCCGGGCTGCCACTGGCGAGCAGGTTGAGGATGATCTGCGCCTGATTGAAGTGGTTGATGCCCGCGGCGAGCGTCCGCGCGTAGAGCCGGCGGTAGTTGCCCAGGATGTACTGGTGCAGGAACTCGATGGAGACGGACTGGCCGCGCGCGTCGCCGTAGAACTCCCGCTGCCCCGTGCAGGAGAAGCAGGCGTTGACGAACATCACCAGGTCTTCGCGGGCGACCTGCTCGCCGCGGACTTCCGCCAGTGCGGCCATCGTGTGCACGTCCTCCCCGGGCACCCGGGCTTGGGAAAGGAAGCGCCGCTCGGGGAAGAGTGAAACGACCGCGGGTCAGGCTCCAAAGGCTTGAATCGGAAGTCGCATCGGAGTCCCGCGAGCGGCGCTCCGAGGCTACCACACGATTCGAGGCGAGGGGCCTGACACCCCGCGCAGCGCCCATCTCAGGGCTGGCACGTCACCTGGCTGTTCTCCACGGTGCAGGCGGAGCAGGTGGCCGTCTCCGTCAACACGCCCTGGCGGCACTCCAACACGGCCTGGCCGTCCGCACGGCACAGCCCCGTGCCCTCGGCGCTGGAGGCACAGGCGTCCCCCGCGACATTGTTGGACGTATCACACCGCACGGCCTCCGACGTCTCACGGCAGCCCAGCGGGCCCCGGCAGGGCAGCTCACGCCAGGCGCCACCCCGGCACTCCAGCGCCAGCACCCGCTCCTGACAGACGAAGCCGCCCCCCTCGCAGTCGCCTCCCGCGCTCGGGCCACAACCAGCGAGGAGCAGAGAGCCAACCAACGGGACGAGTGCGAGGAGTGAGCGGTTCATGGGCATCAGCCAATATTTCGAGCGTCCCGTCGCCGGTCAACCACCCAGTGTCTCCTGGAAGAAACGGCGGAAGTTTCCACCCATGACGCGTTCCACCCAGGACGGTGGATGGCGGCGCAGCAGCGCCTCGGTGAGCAATGGCAACCCGGTGACATCCTTCATGCCACGGGGAAGCGGCACCATGCCGTCGTAGTCGGAGCCCAGCCCCACC
>NZ_JAAIYB010000312.1 GCF_010894475.1 Myxococcus vastator | reverse complement strand
GATAGGTGTATAAGAGACAGGGCGCGCGCCGTGGCGGACTTCCTGCGCGCCGCCGGCCTGAACCTCCAGGACATCCACCTGGCGGACACCCCCGAGCGCGTGGCCGAGGTCTGGACGGCCGAGTTCCTCGACGGCTACAGCCGCACCCCGGAGCAGGCGCTGGGGGAGACGTTCCCCGCGCCGCCGGGCTCCTCCGGCGAGCTGGTGGTGGTGACGGACCTGCGCTTCCACTCCATGTGTCCACACCACCTGCTGCCGCTCACCGGACGGGCCCACGTGGCCTACGTGCCGGGCAAGCGGGTGGTGGGCTTTGGCCGCCTGTCATCGCTGGTGGACTGCTTCGCGCACCGGCTCATCCTCCAGGAAGACCTGGCGCGGGAAGTGGCGCGCTCCCTGGCCCAGGTGCTGGGCAGCCCCGCCACCGCGTGCATCATCGAAGCGGAGCAGGCGTGCCTGCGCCTGCGCGGTGACAAGCAGCGCGACGCCGTCACCCACGCGGAGGCCTATGAAGGCACCCTGCGGCGTGACGGCCCCCTGCGCCGTGAGCTGTGGGCCCGGCTGGGAGCCCGGCGATGAGCACGCCCGTGCCCGGGCCTCGCGTGGCGCCCGAGAGCGTCTCCCGCGTGCGCGAGGCGCTGGCCGCCGTCCTGGCCCCGGAGCAGCTGCGCGGGGATGACGCCTCGCTGGCCGCCTATGCCCGGGATGAGTCCGACAGCGGCGTCCATGCGCCCGACCTCGTCGTCTTCCCCGCCGACACGCGGCAGGTGTCGGAGGTCTTCAAGGTGTGCGCGGCGCACGGCGTGCCCTTCACCCCTTGCGGCGCGCGGAGCGGCAAGAGTGGGGGCTCGCTGCCCCTGCACGGGGGGGTGGCGGTGAGCCTGGAGCGGATGAACCGCATCCTCTCCATCTCCCCGGAAGACCTCACCGCGGTGGTGCAGCCCGGCGTCATCACGGGTGACTTGATGAAGGCCGTGGAGGCGGTGGGGCTCTTCTATCCGCCGGACCCGAACTCCTGGGAGGTGTGCACGCTGGGCGGCAACGTGGCGGAGAACGCTGGCGGGCCTCGCGCGCTCAAATACGGTGTCACGCGGGACTACGTCATTGGCCTGGAGTGGGTCCTCCCGGACGGGGAGGTGGTGCGGGTGGGCCGGCGCACCATCAAGGGCGTGGCGGGGTATGACCTGGTGGGCCTCTTCGTCGGCTCGGAGGGCACGCTGGGGGTCGCCACCGAAATCACCGTTCAGCTCATCCCGCTGCCGCGCGAGGTGCTGACGGCCCTGGTGGTGTTTCCGTCCGTGCTGCACGCGGCGCGCGCCGTGTCCGCCGTGCTGGCCGCGGGCATCCTCCCGCGTTGCCTGGAGCTCATCGATGACGTGGCCCTGCGAGCGGTGAACGGCCGCGGCTTCCAGTTCCCCCCGGGCGCGGGCTCCGCCGTCATCGTGGAGGTGGATGGCAACGGCCGCGAGGGCCTGCTCGCTGAGCTGTCTCAATTGGGTGACATCTGTACCGCTCAGGGGGCCACCGAGACGCTGGTGGCCCAGGACGCCTCCCAGCGCGAGAAGCTCTGGGCCGCGCGCAGGGCGATTTCCCCAGCCCTCCGGACCCTCAAGCCTCACAAGATTTCCGAGGACATCGTCGTGCCCCGCTCCAGGATTCCCGAGGTCATCGAGCGCCTGAAGGCCCTGGGCGCCGAGCTGGGCCTCACCGTGGCCACCTATGGCCACGCGGGCGATGGGAACCTGCACGCCAACATCCTCTACGAGGGCGCCCACCAACGGCCGCTGGTGGAGGAAGCCCTGCGGCGCATGCTGGTGATGACAGTGGAACTGGGCGGTACGATCACAGGCGAGCACGGTGTGGGCCACGCGAAGCGGGAATATCTTTCGCTGGAGCAGTCCCCCGCGCTCATCGACTTGCAGCGCCGGCTCAAGGCCTTCTTCGATCCATCAGGGTTGCTCAATCCCTCGAAAATCTTCCCCGCGCCCAAGCGTTGTTGATGCGTGACCGGCGTGGCTCGTTTTTGTCCCGGCGTCGAGCGGCTTACCCTCCAAGTCATGGGAAGGGCTGGGAATGTCGCTCGAAATGCCGAATCGGACCTGGAATGAGAAACCCTTTCGCTCGTTGCGCGTCTTAGTTCCAGGTGGACGCGAGGCGGCGGAGGAGCGCGCGTCCGGCATCGAACGGAGGACGGGAAATCATGGCCAATTCGACGAAGTACGCA
This sequence comes from Myxococcus vastator, assembly GCF_010894475.1. Classification (GTDB taxonomy): domain Bacteria; phylum Myxococcota; class Myxococcia; order Myxococcales; family Myxococcaceae; genus Myxococcus; species Myxococcus vastator. The sequence continues at coordinate 8,064 of NZ_JAAIYB010000312.1, read as the reverse complement.
GCGGAGGGCCTGTCGCACTACCTTCGGAACCTGGGCGGGCACCAGCAGCTGACGCGTGAGCAGGAGTACGAGCTCGCGCGCCGCGCCCGCCAGGGTGACGAGTCCGCGCGGCAGACGCTCGCCAGCTCCAATCTGGCCTTCGTTGTCGCCGTGGCGAAGAAGTTCGCCAATCGCGGCGCACGCCTGGATGACCTCATCCAGGAGGGCAACGTCGGTCTCATGAAGTCGATCGAGCACTTCGATCCGAAGAAGAACGTGCGCTTCGCCACCTACGCCGTGTGGTGGATTCGCGCCTACATCACCCGGTACCTGAAGGACAACCGCAGCCAGGTACGCGGCGGTGAGGCCGAGCGCGGCAGCATGGTGGACTTCTCGCTGGACGCCACCATCGACGAGGACGGCGAGACGACCTTCCTCGACCGGCTGGAGGACAACGGCCCGTCGCCTCAGCAGGTGTTCCTGTCGCATGAGCAGGACACGGAGATTCAGGAGGCGCTCGCCAAGGTGCGCAAGCGCATCGGTGACCTGGGCTGGGACATCCTCACGGAGCGGCTGACGCAGGACAAGCCGCTGACGCTGGAGGAGCTGGGCCAGCGGTGGGGCGTGTCGCGTGAGCGCGTGCGTCAGGTGGAGCTGAAGACGAAGAACTTCCTCGAGCGCTACCTGCAAGCCTTCAACGAGAACGAGGAGCACCTGGGCGAGCTGGCCGCCGACGCGGCGGCATGAGCGGCCCTCCAGGGCGCTTCCCACCTGGGAAGGCGCGTCATCGGGGCGGGACGGACCGGGTCACTCCGGGCCGCTCCCGCCTCTTGTCGTTTGGCGGATGTTTGACCCGCCATGGTTTGCTAGCGGGCAAAAGCGCGTGCTAAGCCCGGCGCTTATGCGCTTGATTTCATTTGCTTTGAGCCTCCTTTTGAGCCTGCCTGCCTGGGGGGCCGAGGCCTCCCTGCTGTCCGAGCTTGACGGGCTGTACGCGAAGCGCGGTGAGCCCGGCGGGGAGAAGGCCTACGAGGGGGCCTTGAAGACGGCGCTGGACGCGGCGCCGGAGGACTACGAGCTTGTCTGGCGCAAGGCGCGCATCCTCCAGTGGCAGGCGGACGGGGCGGCCAACGAGAAGCTGAAGAAGGTGCTGGGCCGCCAGACGTGGGACTGGGGTGAGAAGGCGGTGAAGCTCAACCCCGCCCGGGTGGAGGGCCACTACTACGCGGCCACCGGCATCGGCGCGTACTCCCAGGCCGTGGGCATCATGAAGGCGCTGGGCGAGGGGCTCGAGGGCAAGTTCAACGAGCGGCTCGACAAGGCCATCCAGCTTGACGCGGACTATGACCGGGGCGCGCCGCTGCTGGCCAAGGGCCGCTACTACTACGAGCTGCCCTGGCCCAAGCGCGACCTGGCGAAGTCCGCCAGCCTCTACGAGAAGGCCATCGCGAAGCACCCGCGGATGCTGCGCGCCTACTACTTCCTGGCGGAGACGCTCCTCAAGGACGGCAAGGCGGAGAAGGCGCGCGAGGCCATTCAGAAGGTGAAGCAAGGCAGCATCGCGTACGACCCCGCGGAGGGGCGGCGCGTGCAGGAGTGGTCCAAGAAGGTCGAAGCCGATATCGAGAAGGAGCTCAGATGAGGGCAGAGAATCAGGTGGCGGTTCCCGCTGCCGCGGGGGGTGATGCGACGCTGGTCCAGCTGCTCATCCAGCGCGCGAAGAACGCGTCGACGGTGGGAGCATGCCACAAGAAGGACGGCCGCTGGCAGGACGTCACCTTCGCCCAGTTCCTGGACGAGGTGAAGGCGCTCTCCGCGGGCCTGGTGGCCCAGGGGGTGAAACCCGGGGACCGGGTGGCCATCTTCGCGAACACCAGCCTGCAGTGGCTCATCTGCGACGTGGCCATCAGCGCCGCGCAGGCCATCACCGTCCCCATCTACGCGTCCAACACGCCGGATGAGTGCCGGTACATCCTCAACCACTCCGAGACGACGCTCGTCTTCGTGGACAACGACGAGAAGGACGCCCGGCAGGCAGGCCGGCTCACGCGCCTTCGCCAGAAGCTGGCGGAGTGTCCGGCGCTCCGCCGCGTCATCGCCTTCGAGGGCCCCGTCGCTGGCGGCACCGAGCTGTCGCTCGCCGACGTCGTCGCCCAGGGCCGCACCGAGCACGCGGCCCGTCCGGACGACTTCGACGCGCGGGTGGCGGGCGTGAGCATGGAGGACACCGCCTCCATCATCTACACGTCCGGCACCACGGGTGACCCCAAGGGCGTCATCCTCACGCACCGGAACTGGGCCTTCGAGGCCAAGGCCGCCCAGTCGGTGGGGATGATGACGCCCGGCGACTCGGTGATGTTGTTCCTGCCGCTGGCGCACGTCTTCGCGCAGGTGGTGAAGGCGGCCTGGCTGAGCATGGGCTACCGGCTCATCGTCGCGGAGTCGGTGGACAAGCTGCTGGCCAACCTGGTGGAGACGCGCCCCACAGTGCTGCCGTCGGTGCCGCGCGTGTTCGAGAAGGTCTACAACAACGTGGTGGCCAACGGCTCGGCGGCCCCGGGCCTCAAGGGCCGGCTCTTCCGCTGGGCCTTCAAGCTGTTCGACGAGTACGTCGAGGCGCGCGGCCAGGGCCGCGAGTACGCCACCCTGGGCTTCGCGCTGGCGAAGAAGCTGGTGTTCTCCAAGGTGCACGCGGCCATCAGCGAGAAGCTGGGCGGCAACATGCGCGTGTTCATCTCCGGCGGCGCGCCCCTGGCCCCGAAGATTGGCTACTTCTTCGACCTGCTGGGCCTCAAGGTGCTGGAGGGCTACGGCCTGACGGAGACGTCCGCCGGCACCACCATCAACCGCGAGCACAAAATCAAGATTGGCAGCGTGGGCTCGCCCCTGCCGGGCATGGAGGTGATGATTGCCTCCGACGGCGAAATCCTCATCCGCGGCCCGTCCGTCATGAAGGGGTACTACAAGAACCCCGACGCCACGGCGGAGGCCATCGACGCGGAGAAGTGGTTCCACACCGGGGACATCGGCGAGCTGGACGCGGACAACTACCTGCGCATCACCGACCGCAAGAAGGACCTCATCGTCACCGCGGGCGGGAAGAACGTGGCGCCGCAGAACCTGGAGAACGCCCTCAAGACGCACGCCATCATCAGCCAGGCCATGGTGTACGGCGACAAGCGGCCGTACCTGGTGGTGCTCATCACCGTGTCGGAGGAGGGCGCGCGCAAGCTCCTGCAGGACCAGGGCGCCCCGGTGGGCACCTACGCGGAGAACGCCCGGCGTCCGGAGGTCCACGCGGCGGTGAAGGCCGCGGTGGATCAGCTCAACACGCAGCAGCCGCCCTACGCCACCCTCAAGCGCTTCACCGTGCTGGAGAACGACTTCAGCCAGGAGACGGCGGAGCTGACGCCCAAGCTCAGCGTGAAGCGGAAGGTCTGCACCCAGAAGTACAAGGCGCAGCTTGACCGGATGTACGAAGGCACCGCCGTGGTCGACTGAGGCTCACGCCACACACGGCCAAAAGCGAACGCCCGGCCCACCCCTTGTTCCAGGGGGCGGCTCGGGCGTTGCGGTTTCCGGGCACGGCTCACGTCCTGCCGGGCGGCACCGCCACCCGGCGGCGGCTCAGACGTGGCTGCTGGGCGTCTGGCTCTTGGCGACGTCGTTCTGCACGCCGGTGGCGCTGGAGAGCGAACCCGAGGCCTTCTTGTCCCCGGGGGCCGCCGCATCCTCGCCCTCACCGCCGAAGCCGCGCTTGAAGTTGCGGATCGCACTTCCCAGCGAAGAGCCCAGCTGTGGCAGGCGCGACGCTCCGAACAGGAGCAGCAGCACCCCCATGATCAGCAGGATTTCCATTCCCTTCAAACCCATCATTCGGCTCCTTCGCGAAGACGCCAGGAGCATACCGATGGCCGCCGCCGACCGCTAGCAAGACCGGCGGACGATTCAAGCCTGCATGGTTGCTGGAGAACCGAGCGCCGCGACGGGGGCCTGGGCCAGGGTGAGGAAGAGGGTGCTGCCGCCTCGGTCCGACTCGACGCCCACGCTGCCACCGTGCGCCTCCACCTCCTGCCGGGCCAGGTAGACGCGCAAGGGGTCCTCCAGCCGCTTCTCCCGGAAGGCGCGCTCCTCGCGCTGGAAGACGGCGGCGGCGTCCTCATCCGTCAGGGGCGCCCCGTCCCGGCGGACCTCCACGCGCACCCTGGGCGCGAAGTCGCGGAGGCCCAGGCGGATGACCTCGCCCGGCTGGGCGCGGGCCAGCTGGTACTGGATGAAGGACTCCACGGCGTGCTGGATGCGGGCCCCGTCCACGACGACCTCGGGCACCGCCTCCGCCGGGTTCAGGTCCAACACGAGCGCCACCTGGGCCGCCGTGGCCGCGGCGCGCTGCCGCTCCACCGCCGCGTCCAGCAGGGGCAGCAGGGACTGGCGCTCCTGCTCACAGGGCAGGGAGCCCAGGTCCGCCCGGCTGGCGTCGAAGAAGTCCTGCGAGAAGGCCAGCGAGCGGTCCGCGTTGCGGAGGATGGTCTCCAGGCCCCGCTGCACCTTGGCCTCCAGGGGCACGCGGCCGTTGAGCAGCAGGGCCGCGTACGAGCGCACGTTGGCCAGCGAGCCGCGCAGGTCATGCGACGCCATGGACAGGTAGCGCACCCGCCGGCGCACCCCGGCCTCATCCCACGCCAGGGGCGAGGTCCACAGCAGCACCGCGCCGTCCTCCAGCGTCTCCTCGCCCGCCATCAGCACCTGGCCGTCCCGCTCCCAGAGGCTCCCGCTACCGGAGCGCCGCTGGAAGCCCGCCACCGCCATGAGCTCCGGCAGGGAGCCCACGCGGCTGGGGAGCGCCTCCAGCCCCAGCTGCTCCAGCAGGGAGCGGCCGAGCAGGCGCGGGCCGCCTCCACGAGGCAGCAGCAGAAGCCCGGGTGCCGCCATGTCGCCTGCCTTCAGCTCCCCCACGCTCGCCACGTTCCACACCCCCAGTCCCTCAGGTCACGGAAAGGGTGGGCAGTGACTGTCGGTTTTGCAACGTGGACCCATGTCCGGCGGCGTGGGCGCATTTTCTTGCGCGGCCGTGTGGGAGGATGGTTGAAGAATCCCAGCGACGCACCTCGGGAGACGGCTCTGACCTTGCACAATGCGCAACATGCGAGGGCCCCGGTGGTCCTGGTCGTTGATGACGACCCGGACATCCTGGAAGCCCTTTCAGAGATTCTGGAAGCCGAAGGCTTCGAAATCCGCCGGGCGCGGAACGGGAAGGAGGCGTTGGACCGGCTCGAACCCGAACCGCCCAACCTCATCCTGTTGGACCTGATGATGCCGGTGATGGACGGTTGGGAGTTCGCCCAGCGGATGCGGCAGCTGCCGCCCGAGGTGGCGCGCATCCCCCTCATCGTCCTGAGCGCGGACCGCAATGTGGGCAGCAAGGCCTCCGACATCGGCGCGGTGGGCCATCTGGCGAAGCCGTTCGAACTCAACGACTTGTTGGACATGGTTCGCCGCTCGCTGAATCCCGCCGCCGCGTCCACCAGCGCGTGACAGATGCCGCATCCGTGTCTTGACCTGTCAGGGGGGCGCCATTACGGTCCCCCTGTCTTTGATTTTCAAATCAACGATCAGGCCAAGGAGTGTGTCGTGAGCGCGAAGGACATCATCGAGAACCAGATTCCGGAGACCCTCAAGGCGAAGCCGGAGCTGGCGAAGGAACTCAACGCCGTCATCGTCTTCGACGTGTCGGGTGAGGGTGGCGGGAAGTGGACGCTGGACGCCACCAAGACGGAGAACTGGGTGTCCGAGGGTGCGGCCGAGAACCCGAAGATGACCATCTCCGTGAGCAACGACGACTTCGTGAAGATTCGCGAGAAGAAGCTCAACGCGCAGATGGCGGCCATGCAGGGCAAGCTGAAGTTCAAGCCCATGGACATGGGCCTCGCGATGAAGCTCGCGAAGCTGCTCTGAGACGCCGCCCGCTGGCTTCCGTCGCACGCGGCGCGTCTCCTTCACAGGGACGCGCCGCGGTCGTTTCCACACCCCTGACGCGCAGCATCCGAGGAATGTCCCATGTCGTCACTCCCGCTCACGGGCCTACGCGTGCTGGATTTGTCGCGCCTGCTGCCTGGCCCCTACGCCACCCTGGTGCTGGCCGACCTGGGCGCCACCGTGGACAAGGTGGAGGAGCCGGAGGGCGGGGACTCTGTCCGCCAGATGCCGCCCCTGCGGGACGACGTCAGCGGCCTGTTCTACGGCCTCAACCGGAACAAGCGCTCCCTGACGCTGAACCTGAAGCAGCCCGAGGGCCGCGAGGCGCTGAAGCGGCTGGCACGCCACTACGACGTGCTGGTGGAGAGCTTCCGGCCCGGGGTCATGGACAAGCTGGGCGTGGGCGAGTCCGTGCTGCGCGCGCAGAACCCCCGGCTCATCTACTGCGCCATCTCCGGCTACGGGCAGACGGGGCCGGACCGGCTGAAGGCGGGGCACGACTTGAACTACGCGGCCCGCGCCGGCCTGCTGGGCTACGGCGGTGAGTCCGGCGGCGCGCCCGCCTTTCCCGGCGTGCAGATGGGCGACATTGGCGGCGGCAGCCTCTTCGCGCTGGTGGGCATCCTGGCGGCGCTGCACGAGCGCGAGCGCACGGGGCAGGGGCGCTTCGTGGACGTGTCCATGACGGACGGCGCGCTGGCCTTCCTGCACATGCACCTGGCGTCGCGCCTCTACATGGGGACGCAGGGCGCCGCCCTTCAGCGAGGCACGGAGGCGCTCAACGGCGGCTACGCGTGCTACGGCCTGTACCGCACGGCGGATGACCGGTGGCTCGCGGTGGGCGCGCTGGAGCCCAAGTTCTTCGCGGGCGTGTGTGAGCGGCTGGGGCGCCCGGAGCTGCTGGAGGACGTCTACGCCCCGGGCGAGCCCGGCGCGCGCGTGAAGGCGGAGCTGACGCGCCTGTTCGCCGAGCACCCGCTGGCGTACTGGCAGGAGCGCTTCGCGGGCTCGGACTTGTGCATCGAGGCGGTGGCGGAGGGGGACGACGTGCTGAAGGACGCGCAGCTCCAGGCCCGAGGCCTCTTCGTAGAGGCGGAGGACGCGGTGCTGGGCCGCAAGGTGACGCACCTGCTGACGCCGCTGCGCATGGGCGAGACGCCGCTGCGCGCGCCGCCCGCGTTGGGGCAGCACTCGCGGGAGATTCTGGAGGAGGCGGGCTTCACAGCGCAGGACCTCGCTCGGCTGGGGCACTGACGGCGGGCGCGCGCCACAGGGCCTCGCCGTGCGCGGCGTGGCAGGTGTCGCCCAGCAAATCCAGCGCGAGCTGCGGCTGCCGCTCGGCCAGCGCCTGCCACCCGTCGAAGGCGCCACCGGCGTCCAGCCGGCGCACGGTGTGCTCCAGCGCCGTGCGCGCCCGCTCCACCGTCTGCTGCTGGGCCTTCGTGGGGCGCCACCCGGTGTCGTCGCGGTAGCGCCCGAGCGTCTCCAGCAGGTGGCCCTGGAACTTCAGCATCTGCACCAGCAAGGGCAGCCGGTGCGCGAACGGCGCGTTGGCCAGGGCCGCCTCGTACTGCCTTCCTTCCGAGTCCAGTCGGTACAGCAGCACGTCCACCTGCGCGTCCAGCCGCTTGCGCCACGCCTTGCGCACGGAGGCATGCCGGGCCCAGCCCGCCACGGCCTGGAAGTAGTGAAGCCCGCCGCACGGGTGGGCGTAGATGCCCTGCTTGCGCTTGGGGACCTGCGGTTTCCGCTCGCGCATCGCCACGGCCAGCTCGGCCTGGGCGGCTTCGAGTGTGGCGAGCGCGTCCCGCATCACCGTGTCGATGTGGACCGTCCTGCCCTCGCTGTTGCGGAACGTGGCGCCGGGCTCCAGCGCCAGGGACAGGGCGTCCAGCGCCCAGGCGCCCTCGGGATTGGCCGTGAGCGATGGGCGGAAGTCGAGCTGCAGCTGCTTCACCAGCGCCTGCACCAGGACGGGGCCCCAGGACGCGTTGAAGCGGTGGCGCGCCGGGTAGCCCGCGCGCAGCAGGCTCTTGAGCTGCAGGGCGGGGTGGGGCTCCACCGGCGTGCCGTTGGCGGCTCGGGTGTCGAAGTAGAGCCGCCAACGGC
>NZ_JAAIYB010000311.1 GCF_010894475.1 Myxococcus vastator | reverse complement strand
TGCCCGGGGCCGTCTCGCTATGGCGCGCAGTAGATGGCGCGCTCGAACTTGCCCGTCACGTCGACGATGGAGTCCGCGCGCACCACGTACTCACTTCCGCCTACACGCGTGTCGGCGTTGCACCAGTCATACGTGTAGCCCAGTCCGGTCCAGGGGTAGTGCGTGCTCTGCCAGAACCCATAGCTGGAGGCGTAATAGGCGTTGATCCAATCCTTGTGCTCGGAGGTGGCCGAGGCAGGAAACTGAAGGCCGCACGAGGCGTCGTCAATCTCCGCGTCCGGGCAGGGCCGGAACATGTCCGCGGGCCGGACCCACAGCTCGACGATGTAGCGAGCGTTGTCGCCCTCCGTGGCCGGGGGCAGTCCCAGGTACTGGTTGAGGCGAGCGACGAGCTTCTCTTCGGGCACCGACTTGCAGAACGTCTGGAGCTGAGGCGCGGGCGTGACCCATACCTCACGGGAGAGGGTGTTCTCGCCCAGCGCGTAGCCAGTGTACGTGGTCCAGATGGCCATGCGCACCGCCGTCTGGGACTCGTTCCAGATGAGCCTCGGATTCGACGGGCTGATGTCCCACAGCGCCGTGGAGATGTCCGCGGAGGTGGGCTCGGCCGCGTTGCGGACGGCCTCCGCATAGGTCTGTGCGTCGCAGGAGAGCTCCTCGGGAGGATCCGGAAGCGGGTCCTGCGTATCGTCACCGCAGCCAGCGAGGGCCAGGAGCGCGGTGGTCGCGGTGAAGGTTCGCAGGGGACGCGAGAAGGCGCTGAACATCGTGAGGTCTCCGTGAAAGGGTGGATTCACGGAGAGTCTAGACGAACCACGAAGAAACGAGAGCCTCGTCTCTCCGTAAATCGCACGGCGCCTGAGCGCGCCCGTCATTCAGCCGCGGACGCACCGTCCTGTGCCTCGCCTATACACGGCTCGGCATACACCACCTCCACGTATGAAGTGCGCCTGCCAGTAAGCACCGCCAGCTGGCCGCACGCACAATAGGTCTCCCCAACCCAGGTCGTGTGACTCGCGTCGCTGTAATAGTTATACAAGGCATTCTCGACACAGAGAAAGTCAACGTCATCGCCCTGGGGCGCTTCTGACTTCCCTGCCTCGGAAACGCTCTCACCAGCCCCCAACAACAGTCCCATCGACATCAAAAGCACAGCGGAAAGTCCGGCCATGGTCCCTCCCAGCAGAGTGGAATGCGACCGTACGCAATTCAAGACGAGACAGCAATCACAGCAAATCGCAATCGACACTACTCAACACTCACACCCCGCGCAACCCGTCCCTCACCCGGTTCACGCCCATTGCAGACACCTGTGCTTGAACGTTCTAGCCTGACTTGAATCAACCCAAAGATTGACATGAAGGAGCCGTCACTCCCAGTGTGAGGCCGCCGCCACCAGTGGCGACCCGGAGAGCGCGTGGGTATGCGCGAGCGCATTGGCTCTCACACATCGACGCGAATCGCCTGCCATCGTCCCACTCACGACGCACAACGCGAAAGGAACTTTCCATGCCGAAATCGAATCAATCCGCGCCGTCCGTCTTTCTCCGCGGCCTGTCGCCAGCACTCGCCTCGCTCGCCCTGGCCGTCGCCGCGCCGGACGCCAGCGCGTACTCGGCGATCTACGGCGGCGGCCCGTTCTACTCCGGCGGGACCGCGGTGATGAACGACCTGCGCAGCTCGGGCTTCACCACGGTCATCCTCTGGAGCTTCCACATCGAGGAGAACGGCGACCTCATCTACAACGACATTCCGGTAGTCAAGAACGGCGCCTACATGGGCGATCCGGCCTGGCCGGCCCGCCTGGCCACGCTCAAGACCGCGCCGACCTCGGTCAATCGCATTGAAGTGTCGACTGGCGCCTGGGGCGTTCCGGACTTTGAACGCATGATCAGACTGGTCAACGGCACCGCCCCCGGCTGCGGCACCACCATCGTCTGCGGCACCGGCACCAACAGCATCCTGTACAGGAACTTCCAGGCGCTGAAGACCGCCACCGGCGCCGACGCGGTGAACTTCGACGACGAGAGCGCCTACAACCTGGCCCCGACCACGACCTTCAGCCAGATGCTCATCGGGATGGGCTACAAGATCACCTTCGCGCCGTACACCCAGCAGACGTTCTGGCGGAACCTCAAGAACAACCTCGGCAGCGCAGTCGATAGAATCTACCTGCAGGTCTACGCCGGCGGCGCCGGGAACAACCCCGCGAGCTGGAACACCGCGATGGGCATGACGGTCGCTCCGGGTCTGTGGTCCAGGCATGGCAGCGGCTGCGCGTCGGGCGACAGCCCCTCCGTGGTGCAGACCCGGATGAGCAACTGGAAGGCCAGCGCAGGCATCAGCGGTGGCTTCATGTGGTTGTACGACGACATCCAGAAGTGCAGCGCGCAGGGGACCAGCGCGCAGTACGCGGCGGCCATCAACACCGCCGTCAGCGGCAACACCCCGCCGGTGGCGAACTTCAGCGTCACCGTCAGCAGCCTCACCGCGACCTTCAGCGATGCGTCCACCGACGCAGACGGCACCATCACCTCACGTAGCTGGAACTTCGGAGACGGCAGCACCTCCACCGCGACCCACCCTTCGCGCACCTATGCGAGCCCTGGCAACTACAACGTCACCCTGACCGTCACCGACAATGGCGGCGCGAGCCATGGCAACTCCCAGACGGTGTCGGTCGGCTCGGGCTACGCCAACCTGGCGCTGAACAGGCCCACCACCAGCTCAGCGCCCTGCAACAGCAGCGAATCGGCGGCCAAGGCGGTCAACGGCAGCGTCTCGGGTGGCACCACCGACAAGTTCTGCTCGCTGGCCTCGCCGGCCTGGATGCAGGTCGACCTCGGCTCGGCGCGGACCGTCAGCAGCTTCACGCTCAGGCATGCGGGCGCGGGGGGCGAATCGACAAACTGGAACAGCCGGGCGTTCACCATCCAGACCTCGAGCGACGGCTCCACGTGGAGCACGCCCGTCACGGTGAGCAACAACACCAGCAGCAGCTCGACCCATGCCATCACCGCGACGTCGGCGCGCTACATCAGGCTCAACGTGACGGCGCCGACGCAGAGCGGCGACCCCGCGACGCGCATCTACGAGTTCGAGGTTCGCTGACTTTCGAACACGAAGCGGGCCCTCGTCGCCGCCAGGGCCCCAGGAGCCGGGCATGCCGAGCGCGTGCTGCCGGGGGCCGTTCCAGGGCCTACCTTCCGTGTGCCGTCTCTCGACGCCTGCTCGGCAGCACCGTGGCGGGCATCGAGGTCCTTTCGCGGGGGTCGTCATGGAGCGCCTCTTCACTCGCGCTGTCCGGCCCGCGCTGGCGCTTGGTGCCTGGCCCCGTTGGCTCCGCTACACGTTGCCGGGCGCGTGGGGCGCGCTGCTCTTCGCGTGCCTGGCCTTCACGCCCTCCCTGTTGCCGCGCAGCGGGCCCTTCCAGGGCTTCGTCAGCGGCCTCAGCGCGGCCATGGGCTACGGGCTGGGGGTGCTGGGCGCCTGGCTGTGGCGCGAGTTCTCCCCACGTCCGGCGAGGACGCCGAGTCCTCGCGCGTGGCGGGGCTTCTTCGTGACGGCGCTCGTGGCGCTGTCCGGCGCGCTGCTGCTGGGCTGGCACTGGCAGCAGCGCATCCGGGAGCTCATGGGCGTTCCCCACCCGGGCAACGCGGGCTACCTGGTCGCACCCGTCGTCGCGGCGGCCGTCTTCATCCTGCTCATCGCCGCGGGACGGGGGCTGCGCGCGGTGTACCGCCGGTTGGACGCGCGGCTCGTTCGGCATATCGGCCCTCGCGCGGCCCGCGCGACGAGTGGACTGGCGGTGGTGGTGCTCACCGCGCTGGTGGCGAGCGGCGTGCTGTGGGATGGGCTCATCGCGCTGGCGGACCAGACCCTGAGCGTGCGGGACGCGACGACCGACGAGGGCGTGTTCCAGCCCCGCACCGCCCTGCGCTCCGGCGGCCCCAGCTCCCGGGTGAGCTGGGAGTCGCTGGGACGGGAGGGGCGCAACTTCGTCGGCGGGGGCCCCTCCATGGCCGACCTCGCCGCGTTCGAGGGGGCGGCCGTGAAGGAGCCGATTCGCGTGTACGCCGGCTACGCCTCCGCACCGGACGCCGAGGCGCGGGCCACGCTCGCCGTCGAGGACCTCGAGCGCGCCGGCGGCTTCGACCGGGCCTACCTGCTGGTCGTCACCACCACGGGCAGTGGCTGGGTGGTGCCCGAGGCCGTGGACGCCTTCGAGTACCTGACCCGCGGTGACTCCGCGATTGTCGCCATGCAGTACTCCCACCTGTGGTCCTGGCTCTCCGTCCTGGTGGACCAGGAGCGGGCGCGTGAGTCGGGCCGGGCGCTCTTCGACGTCGTCTACGAGCGCTGGTCCAGGCTCCCCGCGGGCCAACGGCCGAAGCTGCTGGTGTTCGGCGAAAGCCTGGGCTCCTACGGCGGGGAGACGGCGTTCAGCGGCGAGCGGGACCTGGCCAATCGCACCGATGGCGCGCTGTTCGTGGGGCCGCCGAACTTCAACACCCTGTATCGCGAGTTCACGGACCACCGGGACGCGGGCAGCCCCGAGATAGCGCCCGTCTATCGGAACGGACGCATCGTTCGATTCAGCCGGCGCCCTGGAACGAACCTTCCTCCCGCGTCCGCCCCGTGGGGGGACTCCCGAGTGCTGTACCTGCTCCACCCCTCGGACCCCATCATCTGGTGGAGCCCCCGGCTCTTGTTGCAGCGGCCGGACTGGCTGCGGGAGCCTCGCGGCCACGATGTCCTGGGCGCGATGGTGTGGCTCCCCTTCGTGACGTTCTGGCAGGTGACGGCCGACCTGCCACTGGGGATGGAAGTGCCCGCCGGCTACGGCCACGTGTACACCGGCGAGCACGTGGACGCCTGGGTCGCGCTCCTGCGCCCTGACGGCTGGACCGACGAGCAGACGGCGCGGCTGCGGGAAGTCCTGCGCGCCCGCGGAGGCGGCTAGACTGGACGGCCGCCTCAAGCCCTACGTCATGGACTTCGGGCTGGCGCGCGACCGGACGGAGCAGGGCCTCACGGCCACCGGCGCGGTGCTCGGCACGCCGCACTCCATGGCCCCGGAGCAGGCCCGCGGCGAGGTGTCCCGGCTGGACCGCCGCGCGGATGTCTACAGCCTGGGTGCCACGCTCTACACGGCGCTGACGGGGCAGCCACCCATCCCGGGCGACAACGGGCTGGAGGTGCTCAGCAACATCGCCACCGTCGAGCCCCGCCCGGCGCGCGCGCTCAACCCGGCCCTGCCCGTGGACCTGGGAGACCATCGTCCTCAAGTGCCTGGAGAAGGACCGCGCCGCCCGCTACGACTCCGCGCGAGCCCTGGTCGAGGACCTGGAAAGGTTCCTCGCGGGCGAACCCGTGCGCGCGCGCCCCACCGGCCCGGGCTACCGGCTGCGCAAGACGCTGCGCAAGCACCGCATCGTGGTGGGCGTGGCCTCCGCGGCGCTTCTCACCGTGGCGCTCGCCGCCGCCCAGGTCGCCCTCACCCGCCAGGAGGCCCTCCGGCGCGAGCACCTCTCGCGCCGGGGATGTCCAGAGCGCCAGACGGGCGCCCGCCCAGGCTGCCGTGGGTGTTCATCCCAGGCCCGCTGCGTTAGCGTGGAGCCCCATGCGAAATGAGGAATCCGTCTCGGGGGCCGATGAAGCGAGGCAGGTGCGCGCCCTGGAGGAACAGGCGGGCGCCGCTTCCCCCAGGCTCGCCCTGAGGGACTTCCTCATGTCCGTGCTGGCGCTGGTCAGCCTCGTCCCCATCCTCTATGTGGAGATGGCGGGGCTGCGCTGGCCGGAGCCGCGCTTTCAGGTGCTCGCGGCCATTGACCTGGGCTTCATCTGCATCTTCCTGGGAGACTTCCTCTGGGGCCTCTTCCGGGCGGAGCGCCGTACCGCGTTCCTGCGCAGCCGCTGGTTCGAGCTGCTCGGCCTGGTGCCCTTGTACGCGGAGGCGTTCAGCCTGCTCCGCGTCACCCAGTTGCTACGCCTGGCGCGCGTGTTGCGGTTGCTGCGAGTGGTGTCCTCGTACCGCCGCATCCGCTCGATCGCCGTGCTGGATGCGCTCCTCAACCGCTACAAGCTGGGACACACGATCCTCATCGCCTCGGCGGTGGTGACGGGCATGGCCACCGTCGTGTGGATGCTGGAGCGGGACACCAACCCCGCGTTGTCGACGTTCCAGGATGCGATCTGGTGGGCCATCGTCACCGCGACCACCGTGGGGTACGGTGACATCACCCCGCATACGGGGCTGGCGCGCGTCTGCGCCACGGTGCTGATGCTGATGGGCATTGGCCTCATCGGCATGGTGGCGTCCAGCCTGAGCAATGCCCTCCTCGCGGCGGACAACGAGACGGCCGAGCCATCCGCGCCGAGCCTCGCGTCCGAGCTGGAGCGGCTGACCGCGCTGCGGGAGCGCGGCAGTCTCACGGAGCAGGAGTTCACCGCCGCCAAGCGCAAGCTGCTCACCTGAAGCGAGCGCGTGACACCTTCCCCGAGGACAACGGCTGCCCGGACGGCGGCATCCGCGGGAGCCTCGCCTCCTGAGACGGGCCCGAGCACGAACATGCTGTGAACTCCACTGCCGCGTGGCTTTACCAGGCCATGCGAGGAGGTTTCATGGAGCGTCGCTCCCTGGGAAGGACGGGACTGCAGGTGTCCGTGCTCGGCTTTGGCGCCGGACACGTGGGGGGGCCGGCGCTCGCGGAAGCGGAGGCCGCCGCGCTGCTGCACGGCGTCCTGGATGCGGGCATCAACGTCATCGACACGGCGCCCGGCTATGGGGCGTCGGAAGAGCGCATCGGACGGCACCTGCAGGGGCGCCGCTCCGAGTTCGTCCTCTCCACCAAGTGCGGCTATGGCGTGCCGGGGGTGGAGGACTGGACGCCCGAGTGCATCACCCGTGGCGTGGACCAGGCCCTCATGCGCCTGCGCACCGACGTGCTCGACGTGGTGCATTTCCACTCGTGCCCGCTGGAGGTGCTCCAGCGCCCCGGGCTCGTGGAAGCGCTGGTCCGTGCAGTCGAGGTGGGCAAGGTTCGCGCCGCGGCCTACTCCGGTGACAACGCCGCGCTGGAGTACGCGCTCGAAACGGGTGCCTTCGCCGTGGTCCAGACGTCCGTCAACCTGTTCGACCAGCGCGCCATTGAACGGGGCGTCGCGTGGGCACGGGAGCGGGGCATGGGGGTCATCGCAAAGCGTCCGCTGGGGAACGCGCCCTGGCGCTTCGCGGAGCGTCCCAGCGCGCATGACCTCGGTGAGTACTGGCACCGGATGCGGACCTTGGCGCTCGACCCGCGTGGCCTGGACTGGAGCGATGTGGCCTTGCGCTTCGCCGCACACGTCCCTGGCGTGTCCACCTGCATCGTGGGCACCGGGAGGCTGGAGCATCTGCGGCGGAACATCCAAACGCTGGAGGAGGGCCCGCTGCCCTCCGACTTCGTGGAGGCCCTCCGCGACGCGTTCCGCCGGTGTGGTGCGGGTTGGGATGGGATGATTTGAGGCTGCACGCCAACGGTGCCCCACGGAGGGGACGGCTCGACGCGGCCTTTCATGTGTTCCGGGGAGCGCATCCAGAAGAAGGCCGGGCCCCCTCGCATCTCCGCGAGGAACCCGTGACAATCCACGAAATGAACCTGCGACACTCGATACGCTCCCTGTTGATACTCTCCCTCGCAGTCGCTCCCGCACTGACTGGCTGTGGTTCCGATGACGTCGATCCGACGCCGGACGCGGGCCGTCAGTCCGACGCTGGCACCGAGCCCGACGCAGGTACTGAGCCTGACGCGGGCACCGAACCCGACGCGGGCATTGAGCCTGACGCGGGCACCGAGCCTGACGCTGGAACCGAGCCTGACGCTGGCACCGAGCCTGACGCTGGAACCGAGCCTGACGCTGGAACCGAGCCTGACGCTGGAACCGAGCCTGACGCTGGCACCGAGCCTGACGCGGGCACCGAGCCTGACGCGGGCACCGAGCCTGACGCTGGCACCGAGCCTGACGCGGGCACTGAGCCTGACGCGGGCACCGAGCCTGACGCGGGCACCGAGCCTGACGCGGGCACCGAGCCCGACGGGGGCACCGAGCCCGACGCGGGCACTGAGCCGGACGGAGGCAGCGAGCCGGATCCGTTCACCGTCTGCGAGGGCGAGTGTCAGGAGACCGTCATCACGATTCAATTGGGCGGGAACCAGCGCGACCTGACCAGCGCCTACTTCGGCTACGAAGAGCCGGAGAACGCTTCGGACCCGTGGGAGCTGTGGATCGAGCTCAACAACGGCGCGCCGGGTGAGTGCCCTACCGAGGTTTCGCCGCTCCCACCGCAGCTTGTCAATGTCTACTCAGTCAGGGTGCCGGTGGACGCAACGCCGCAGGTGGGCTCCGCGCCAGGCGAGCCGCGAGCGACGCTCGTCGACTTCGAAGGCGTGCTAACGACGGCGTTCTTCCTGCACAGCACGAGCCTCACGTTCACGCCCGTGGCGGCCTCGCTCTGCCCTACCTGCGTCCTGGACGGCACCCCTCCCGAGTCGCACTTCGTGGCCTTCGACGTGAACGGCATCTACGAGAATGGCGCCCTCACCGGTCACGGGTACGCCACCTACTGCCCCACACTCGACTCCTTCAAGCGCAGGAAGTGACCGCGGTCCGACACCCCTGACGGTGAGTCGGACCTGCCCGGGCCCCTGACACGGGGCCTGGGCGCCCCAGGTGGAAGTCCATCCGAGCTGGGTGGAGCGCTCGCCGCAGCACGAGGAGCGCCGCATGCCGCCGGCTCCGGGGGCGGAGCAAGCCCCCGTGGTACGGCCGGAACTCCCGCTGCTGTAGCAAGACGATGCGTTCGAGATGTACCGGAGCATGTCCTGGCGGTCGGCTTTCAACCCCAGCGGTCTTGCTGGAGCTCCTGAAGGCGAGACTTGATCTTCGCCTCACGTTGACCATCCATCCTCGCCATGGACAGGTGGCGCATCGTGACCTGCTTCGCCACCTTGTCGAGCTCGTCCGCGGACAACTTCGGGTTGTCGCGAATGAACGCCTCCATCTCGCTCATGATTCTCTGTTCGAGCTTCGCGATGCCGGGCTTCGTAATGCCAGTCACGTATCCGGACTGGATGAAGGTCTCCATGAGGTTGGCCGCCGTCACCTTCCAATCCGGGGCCGTGGCAGTCGCCTTCGTCGAGTTCGACGTGGCACTCTTTGCAGAAGAGGATGAGCCCATGCCCAGCAGACTTCGCACGGCATGAAAGACAGGCTGTCGAGTCGTGATAGCCACGGCGCACCCCCAATGCAGACGAGTTGGAGGAATTCTAGGGCAGACATTTGGCGGGAGGACTCGCGAGAACCCCCTACGTCGCCTGACTTTGTCAAGTCCCAAACGCTATCGACCCCACCCCGCAAGGGCCGCCCGCTGGAAGAGCACAGCGGTGAACGCTCCCATCCTGCTGGAGGTCCTGGCCGCGGATGAGGTGCAGGTCGGGAGCATGGAGACCGAACGCTTCGGCGCTGACGGCACCGCGGGCCTCTACATCCACTGTGTCCCTTCGGCAGACGTGCGGTTCAGACCTCTTCGAACTTGCCGCCGACGATGCCGTTCGCTTCGAGGGCATTCTTGATCTCTTCGTCGACAATGATGGGGATGTGATAGCCCCAGAGTCGGAACACGCGAGCGTCGCTGACCTTCGCCTTGTCGATCCGCAGACCCGAAACGGAACGGTACTCGCCAAGTCGCTCCGGCTCTCCGTCCTCCTCCGTGAAGTGCTGAACCTCTTCGCACGCGGCGTCGTCAATGCAGCGAATGGTACGAGCTACGTTCAACAGATAGTACTGCTCGCGCTGCCCCTCAACATCGACAGGGAATAGCTGAACGTCGTTAGGCGCCATTTCACGAAACACGTTTGCCGCCCGCGCACCAACAATCGGAGTTCCTCCAACGGTCGTCTTGTCGAAGACGAGCGGCCTCCCCGGTCGGGACAACGGGACTCGCAGCACGTCAGGGGGATCGACTGGCCTTCCTTCGACGAACGCCCAGATATTTGGAACCGTCTGCCCCGCAGGACTTGTGGGTTCAGCTAGATACCAACGACCCGGCACATACACATCGAAGTCGAGGCCGAAGAATCGTCGTTCCATGAATCATGCTCCCGGGTCTTTCAGAATGAGCTTCCGCATCTTAGTTCCCGCCGTCGTAAGGTCACGAGCAATTTTGCTCAACTCGTTGACCAACTTGCTCCGGCACTGCGCGGTGTCCCTGCATCCTTTCATCGCAATGCTGATGCGGTTCAGCACTGCCTGATGGTATTCGCGCGTGTGGGAGCCCTTGTGACCTCTGATGCGAACCAGGTTTGCGGAATCATCCAAACTCAAACCTGCCTGCCTGCCTGCCTGCCTGCCTAAAGA
>NZ_JAAIYB010000310.1 GCF_010894475.1 Myxococcus vastator | reverse complement strand
CCCAGCGAAATCCCAGCAACCACCCCCACGACCCACCCACTCAAACTCATGTGGTCTTCCTTTCACGACGCGGCTTTGCGGCCTGCCAACGGGACGCACACACCGATCATTCCCCTTGCCCTGGAGGGAGGGTGGTTTGACAGCGGGCGCGACAAGTCCTAGATCCGCGCGGTGTCGGGCCAGTCCTGACTGTTCATCACCCGATGTCATTCGCTGAAAGCGTCCAGGCGATTACGTGCACTTGGGTAGGAACAGCCGACCCATTGCGTCACCCGGAGTGAATCACTACCTTGCGCCGCCGCTCAGCGCCACTCCGGTCCGTCGTCGCATGGCGGGTCCAGTCGTTGTCGTCAGGTAGCACTGCTCGTTCACAGCGCTCGGGGGGGAAACAGTTCAGAGGGAGGGCTTCATGAAGCCGTGTCCAGCCGATCTGCCACAAACCATCAACCCCGAAGCCGGGCCGAAGCGTGCCGGCGTCGAGACCCACCGCAACCTCAACTGTCATCAGTATGACAACTGCCTGGATGAAGCCGTCCGGCGAGGTTGGCAGTCGTTCACCTGCATGAAGTGCCCGATGTATCAGCAGGTGGCGCCGCCGCAGATGGGGCTCGAGGCCTACGCCACGCAGCGCCGGCCCGTCTGAGCGGGGTTCCTGGCGTTGACGCCCCTGGCCACACCCACCGGGGGCACCCCGCACGGCGTCTGCGTGCGGGACCTCAGGGGACGGCCGCGTAGATGACGGCCACCCAGTATTGATTCGTGCCGAAGCGGCGGGAGTCTCCCCGCACCACGCCCACGCCCACGCGGTTGTTCGTGGCGTCGGCCAGGCTGCGGGACTCCGGAATCGCCGTGGGGTCCGACACCACGAAGAAGTCCACGGACGCCGTCCCCGCGTCGGGCAGCAGCTCGAAGACGCGGTCGTGCACCGGGGCTTCACCGGGCTGGGCAGAGGGCTGGTCCAGCTCCAGCGCGCGCGTGGCGTGGGCGCGGGCCAGTGTCTCCAGGGCGGCGTTGCGCGTCAGGGGCGGCAGCTTGCGGGTGGCGCGCAGCCGGCTCAGCGCGTCGTAGGCCTCCTGCCGCGGGTCCGCCAGCTCCGGCGAAGCGGGTGGGGCGACGGTGAAGACCTCGGTGAGGACGGCCTCCTCGCGCCCGTTCACCGTGTGGAACGCCACGCCCACGCCCATGAAGCGGAAGCCCGGGTCCAGCACGTTGCGCCGGTGGCCAGGGCTGTGCTCGATGCCGAAGTGGGCCGCCAGCGGCCCCGCGGCCAGGCCCAGGTTCTCTCCCGCGCGCACATAGCGGGCGCCCGCCGGCAGGCGCTTCGTCAGGGTGGAGCCGTCCGGGGCGATGTGGGCGAAGAAGCCCTCCTTCGACATGCGCGCGCTGTAGTCCAGGGCCACCTGCTCCAGCACGGCGTCGGGGGACAGCTCGGGCAACGCGTGGGCGCGGCGGAGGGCGTTGATGCGCTCGTAGACGGCCCGGCGGGCGTCCTCCAGCGTGGTGGGCTCGGCGGTGTCCTCGATGGCGGCGTGCTTTCGGGGTTCACCCCGGTCCACCAGGAAGAGCGCCGCCACCTCCGGCCCGCCGTCCGCGCGTCCCACCACCTCCACCGTGTACGTGCCCGGCGTGGCGAAGGCGAGCCGGCTGCAGAAGCCGCCCCGCGCGCCCCGGTTCTGGACGGGCATGAGCGTCACCCCGCCGTTCGGCTGGGTGACGTACACCTCTGCCCGCCGCAGCGGAGAAACCAGGGCGCCGCAGAGCGTCACGGCCGAGCGCTTGTCCTGGGCGATGAGGCGCGGGAAGTCCTGGAGCTCCGCCTTGCGGTCCACCAGCAGCAGGACGAGCGCCGCGCGCTTGCCGAGGACGGACACGCCCACGCCGAAGTGCGAGGCGCGCTCGCTGTTGAAGTCGTCGCGGTCGAGGAAGGTCTCGATGGCGTGCCGTGGCACCCACGCCCGGATGACCAGCGCCCGGGGGGAGGGGTCCGCCGCGCCCGCGTCGCTGACGGCGGAGGTGAGGGTGAAGAGGCCCGGCGCGCCGGTGGTGTATTCGGTGAGGGCCTCGTGCGCCAGTCGCCGCGCGGCGGTGGTCAGCTTCGGGTCCTCCACCGGGACGCGCCGTCCCACGCGCTCGAATTCGCGGCTGACGTGCTGGGCGGCGCTGCGTTCCATGCCGGACGACGGCGGCGGCGGCGCGGCGGCCAGGAAGGCGCTGAGCGCCAACAGGGCCATCATCATCGGCGCGCCACCTGGAACGTGAAGGAGAGGGCCGTCACCGTGCCGGGGCCGAGCCGGGCGTTGAGCTGCTCGCACAGCGAGGCCGCTTCGGACTCCAGCGACTGGGCCCACTGGGCGCCCGTCACCGCCACCACCAGGGTGGTTCCATGCAGGGCCTGGGGGGTGGTGTGGCGCGCGAGGTGCGGACCGACCACCGCCGCCCACACCGGCGCCAGCGCGTGGCCCTTGCCGGACTCTCCCGCCAGGCGTGCCAGGACGCGGGGAAGGAGACTTTCCAGGGACTTGGGTTCACCACGGGCCATCGGGGGGCGATCATCGATCCGTTACCCCCGAAAGCCAACTGTCGCTTGCGGAGGAGGGGCGCACGGCGGGCGGACGGGCTATGATGGGGCTCGAAGGGCGGCGGCCGGCGCCGCGTACCGTCGCGCAGCGCGCGTCCTGCCTGTAAGGTCGCGGACGGTCCCCCCGGAGCCGCATCCGTATGAGTCCCACACCCCGTCCCCTCGTGCTGGCTTGCCTGGCCTGTGTCCTGCTGTGCCTGAGCGGCTGCGGCGACATGGACATGGGGGCTGACCTCCCCATCGGTCCGTTCCCACAGGGGACCTACTGCTCCGTCGATCAGGACTGCCCGGACCCCGCGCTCTTCTTCTGTGATTCGGCCACCTCGCGCTGCGAGCCCGCCTGCCTGACGCGCGAGGACTGCGGCCAGGCGCGGCGGGGCGCTCATGCGCTGGCCGCGTGTGACGAGGCCGGCGGCGCCGGTTGCCAATGCGACATGAACCGGTGCGTGCCCGTCGTCTGTGCCGCCGACACGGACTGTGCCCCGGGCGCGGTGTGCCGCGACGGAGCGTGTGGCGCGCCGCCGTCCGAGGCCCGGGCGGTGGCGTGCGAGGTGACGCCGGACGTCGTCGTGGGCACCCCGGGCATGACGGTGGACTTCCGGGTGTGGGTGCGCGAGGCGACGGGCGCGCCGCTGGTGCTGCGTGACGGCGTGGCGTGGGAGGCGCTGTCCGCCTCCGTCGTCGGGGGCGGAGACGGCCACCAGGCCTCCGTCGTGCTGGGCGAGCCCGCCTCGGAGCACCTGGCGCTGGCGGCCCGGGTGGGCAGCGCCTCCTGCCATGCGCGCGTCACCGTGCTGCCCGCCGAGGTGGCCCCGGGCGGGGTGCGCGTGCTGGTGGTGGATGCGCTCACCGGGCGCCCGGTGCCGCTGGCCGTCGTCGCGGTGTCCGATGGCGACGGCGACCCGGAAGCGGCCATGGTGACGAACGCCGACGGCGCCGCCTGGGTGCCCGCGGAGGGGGAGGTGGCGCTCTCCGCCTTCCACCCCGACTACGGCTACCTGACGCTGGCGCGCCACGACGCCAGCCAGTTCCGCGACGTGCGGATGGCCCTGCGCCGCAACCCCTTGGACCGCTTCGGCGGCGTGAAGGGCCCGTTCCCCACGCTGACGGAGACCGTCGCGACGGCGGTTTCGCTGCGCGTGGGGCTGATGGGGTTGTCCGTGCCGGGGCTCCCCTCCGAGCTGGCCCCCGAGTCCTTCCTGGGCCCGGAGCGCGAGCTGGCGCTCCCCTTGGGCACGGGCCCGGACCGCCTGTCGCTGCCGTCGGGGAGCGCGCTGTGGCTGACGGGCAGCGCGATGCCGGAGGTCGCGGCCCCGGGCGTGGCGGGGGTGTGTGACGACTCGCTGCCCGGCGTGCTGGACGCGGAGCTGGCCATTCGCACGGGCGCCTGCGGGACGCGGACGGCCTGGGCGCTGACGGGCGCGCTCCCCCTGAAGGAGCTTCCCCTCAACCTGCTGGCGCCGGGGATGGATCCGCTGCTGCAACTGGGGCAGTTGCTGCCCGGCTCCACGCGCTTCTCGTCGGCGCTGTCGCGTGACGCCCGCTTCACCCTGGCGCCCACGCCCGGCATCCTCACCGGCGAGCCGGATACCCGCGCGGCCGAGTACGCGCAGGCGCTGCCTTTCGAGCGGGGAGCGCCGGGCGTGCGGCTGTCGTTCCCCTTCGCCGTGCGTGTGCCGTCGCTGCCTCAGTACCGGGGCGCGCACCTGGACCGCGCCTATGTGGTGGCCACCGTGGCGGTCCCCGGCCGGGGCATGGTGCCGTTGGGGCTGGGCGCCGCGGCCAACGTGGCGCCGGCCGACCCGAACACGGACGCGAATGCGCGGCTGGGCCGGCCCGGGCTGGTGCCTGTCCGCATGGCGCCCACGCATCGGGGCCTGGAGGGACTGCCGTACCGGTTGGTGGTGTCGGCCACGTCGGGGCACCACGCCCAGGACGGCACGGTGGCCACCAGCGCGCTCGTGGCCAACCTGCCCAGGCCGGAGTTCGACCCGGAGGGCCTGCGGCCCGTGGACGCGGGGCTGAGCTTCCTCTCCCTTCCGGAGTCCGCTCGCTACAACTTCGACGGGGACGCCCACGGCGAGCTCGAAGGCCGCGAGTTCCAGGCCCAGGTGGACGGACGGGCCAGCGTGGTGCGCGCCGAGTTCACCACCCGCGCCGGCCGCCGCTGGACGGTGTTGATGGACCCGGACGACACGGACGGCGGCGTGGTCGTTCCCCGGCCGCCGCTGGGGTTCGAGGACCGCACCTTCGACGGCTTGCCGCGGGACGCGCGGGCGAAGCTCCAGGTGGAGGCGCTGCGCGTGCGGGGCCTGGACCGGCGCATGGGGCAGGGCCCGTCCCGCCTGGTGGCCGCGGAGGGCCCGGGCGTGGAGCGGCTCGCGGACCTGACGGAGGCCGTCGCCACGCTGAGCCTGGGCCGGCCGGAGGTGACGTGGCGCCACCCGGAGGCGGACGGGCAGCGGCTGGCCCGAGGCAGCGCGGTGCGGGTGAGCGTCTCCGGCTTCCGCCTGGGCACGGGGCCAGGGGGCGAAGGCCAGGTGCGCGTCAGCCTGCGGGGCGGCACGGATTGCGACGGCCAGGTGCTGTTCGCCGCCGCCCCCTTGGCGCCGGGACGCGGCGAGGCGGAGCTGCAGCTCCCGGCGACGTGCTCGGGGCTGGGCGTGTCGCTGGTGGCCACCCTGGTGGACCTGGAGGGTGACCCCCTGCGCCCCCCTGTCACCGCGACCCGGCAGGTCGACCTTCCCTGAGGCCCGAGTGCGGGAACACCCACCTGGATTCCCATGCACTGACTCGCTTTCTTGATTTGCCGGGTGGTAGCGTTGTTGTCCCGGGAGGCAAGGTGCAGAAGGAGACGGTCGTCACGGTCATCTCGAAGATCTCCGACCGGCCGGTCAACCTCGACGCGGCGCTGGTGGTGATCTACGGCTTGGACCTGGGGCGCAAGTTCGACCTCAGGTCCGAGGAGACGCTCATCGGGCGCTCATCCAAGGCGGACATCCAGATCGACCAGGAGTCGGTCAGCCGCAACCACGCGAGCATCACCAATTCGCGCGAGGGCGTGCGCATCCGCGACCTGGGCTCCACCAACGGCACGTTCGTCAACGACGAGCTGGCGGAGGGCGTGCGCGAGCTGCGCAACGGCGACCTGGTGAAGATTGGCCGCACCATCTTCAAGTACATCGCCGGCGGCAACATCGAGGCCGCGTACCACGACGAAATCTACCGGCTGACCACGATGGACGGCCTCACGCAGATCTACAACCGGCGCTACTTCGACGAGCAGCTGGACCGGGAGATTTCGCGGAGCCGCCGCTACGAGCGGATGCTGTCGCTGGTGCTGCTGGACATCGACCACTTCAAGGCCGTGAACGACAAGTACGGGCACCTGGCGGGTGACTCGGTGCTCAAGCAGCTGGCGTCCACGGTGCGCACGAAGATCCGCCGCGAGGACGTGTTCGCGCGCTACGGCGGCGAGGAGTTCGCCATCCTGCTGCCGGAGGTGTCGCTGGTCGGCACGCGCCAGCTCGCGGAGAAGGTGCGCCGGCTGGTGGAGAAGCAGCGCTTCGAGTTCGACCGGCAGGCGATCCCCGTCACGGTGTCCGTGGGCCTCGCGGTGCTGGAGCCCCACCACCGCGAGTCGGGGGAGCTGGTGCGCGACGCCGACGAGAAGCTCTTCGAGGCGAAGACGTCCGGCCGCAACCGCGTGGTGGGCTGAGTCTCCAGCCCACGCCGCGCCTGTCCAGGTGCCGTGCGCGTCAGCCCGCGAAGACGGAGCGGCGCTCGCGCAGCAGCGACTGGAGCATGCTCTGGATGGCCTCGCGGGTGCGCTCGGTGAGGCGCTGGACTTCGCCCAGGTCGTCCGCCGCCTCGGGGGCGAGGTCCTCGACGCCAATGGGCTCGCCGAAGCGGATGCTCCACTTGGCCGGCAGGGGCAGGGGGCCCAGCGGCGTGAGGGGCACGAAGGGCAGGCCCAGGAAGGACGCGGGGATGCGGCCCAGCAGGGGCGACGTCTCCTCCGCGCCGACGATGGCCACGGGGACGATGGGCGCGCCGGTGCGCAGCGCCAGCTTCACGAAGCCGCCGCGGCCGAAGCGCTTCAGGCGGTACCGCTCACCGAAGGGCTTGCTGAGGGCCTGGTAGCCCTCGGGGAAGACGACCAGCGGGCGGTGCTCGTCCAGGAGCCGCAGCGCGTTCTCCGGGCAGGCCCGCACGGCGCCCAGGCGGTTGAAGAGCGTGCCCACCATGGGTGCGTGGAAGACCTGGTCCTCCACCAGCCAGCGCGGCTCTCGCAGGTCCGGGCGCTCACGCGTGAGGGCCATGGACATGACGAGCCCGTCGTAGGGCAGGGCGCCCGAATGGTTGGCCACCAGGATGGCCGCGCCCGGCGGCACGTGGTCCACGCCCTGCACGGACACGCGCCAGTACTGCGAATAGAGGAACTCGAGCACGGGCTCCAGTCGCTCGACGAGCGAGGGGTCCTTGCCGTACGCGTCCAGGTTCGCGCCACCGCCGGTGCCCAGGCTCGCGCGGACCATGTCCTTCAGCCCGCCCATCGCGAGCATCGCCCGGGCCAGGCTCTCGCTCGCCAGCGCCTGCCCGGCGATGTCACGCGCCAGGGACAGGGCCGCCACGGCGCGCTCCGCCAGGGGACGGACGCCCTCGGGCTCACCGCGTCCGAACTCCGGAGCGAAGGACTCCCGAGCGGACTCACCCGCGCTCGCGGCGGGCGGCGGCACCAGCGACAGCGGGCCCCTGCGGCCGGGCGGGAACTCGTCGCGCGTGGCATCCGGCAGCTCCACCTCCGGCTCCACCGCGGAGGTGTCCGCCTCTTGCGTCACCACGACGCGGACGGAGGTCTCCTGCTCCCACCGGGTGACGGCCGGAGCCTCCGGCGGGGCGGGGGGGGCACGCCCCTCGTCCATGGCGGCCCGCGCCGCGCTGTCCGCCACCTGCGCGGCCACGGCGGCGGCGAGCTCCTGCTCCTGCTCCTGTGGCTGGGCAGGTGAGCCCTGCTCCAGGGCTTCCTCCACCGCGGCTTCGGCCAGCTCGGTCGCGAGCTCCGCGGCCATGAGCCGCTCGAGCTCGGCGTCGGGGCCGGGCCGTGCGCCCAGCGCCGCGTCCACCGCGGCGGTGGCGGTGGCTTCGGCCACGTCGGCGGCCAGGGCTTCCGCCAGGGCATGGTCCACGTCGCGCTGCTTCGCCGTGAGGGCCCCGGCATCATTCACCGGGCCGGGAGCTGGTGTGTCCAGCGTGGACGCCGCGGGCTCGCGCAAGGGGAGGGCGGCGTCGCCTGGGCCGTGGGCGGCGTCCCGGGTGGCATGCGGCGGCTGAGCGTGGGCCGTGGCCTTCGCCCGCTGCGCCGGGGCGCCCTTCCTGCCTCCGGCCGCCTTGCCGCCCTTGGCCTTCGCGGGCGTCTTCCTGGCTTCGTGCTTGCGCGGCTTCGCGGAGGCCGCCTTGCCACCGGCCTTCGCGGCCGCCATCCCGCCATTCCCTGGCTGCTTCTTCGTCACCGTCTCCGCGGCGGCGGCCTTCTCCTCGCCACCCGGCGTGGAAGCCTCGGTGGGGCGCGACGCGGCGCCGCGCTTGAAGGGATCGTTCCCAAGGACGCCCTTGGCCATGACTAGCTCCTCTTCAGCGCCGCAGCGGCGTCTCTGACATGGTGGAGGGGGATGAACCCGAGTACGGATTCGGCGCGCTCGCCGTCCGCGACCCATGAGTAATGGATGTAGTCGAGCAGGGCCACGGGCAACGTGCCCGCGCCCACGGCGTCCAACGTATGCAGGCCGGCCCGGAACAACGGCCCTGGCAGGGGAAGCGGCCGCGCGCCCGCCTGCTGAATGAGTCCGGAGATCGGCATCACCCCGTGGCCCACGATGTTGAACTCGCCGGAGGCGTCCGCGCGCAGGGCCAGGTGCAAGGCCCGCGCGGCGTCGTCCTCGTGCAGCCCCTGCCAGAGCGGATCGAACCCCATCAGCGTGGGCACCACCGGGTTCTTCAAGAAGCGCGTGGCCGGGTTGTCCACCGAGGGACCGAGCACCGGCGCGAAGCGGAGCACCAGCACGCGCATGTCCGGATGCCGCTCCCGGAAGGCGCGCACCTGGCCTTCCACCTCCACCTTGTCGGTGACGAAGCGGCTGTGCGGGCAACCCTGGAGCGCCGAGTCCTCGCGCAGCAGTGCGGGGTTGTTGCCGCGCGCCCCGTAGACGGCCGTCATGGAGGGCACCACCAGCCGGGGCAGCCGCGAGCGGCCCGCCGCCGTCAGCACGTTCATGGTGCCGATGACCTCCAGCTCGTGCGCCAGGGAGCCGTTGCGGATGGGGCCGAACAGGAACGCCAGGTGGTAGAGCGCGTCCACGAGGCGCTCGGTGAGCGCGTCGGTGAGCTCGCTCTCGGCGTCGTACCGGGTGAGGTCCACGCGGTGGAACTCCACCTTGTCGCCCTCCGGCCGGGTGACGTCGAGCACGAGGATGCTCTCCACGTCGGGGTCCTGGTCCAGCCGCGACAGCAGGAGCCGCCCATAGTCGCCGCTCGCGCCGGTCACCGCGATGCGCAGCCGCCCCTTGCCTGGTCGTGACACGTCCATACGCGGCGCCGTGTGTTAGCCCAGCCGCCTGGGATTGTCAGCCGCGACGCCTGTTGTGTTGCTGGACAACGTCGCCTGGGTGGCGGAGGGTGTCCGGCCGTCATGTCCCGGATTGCCCGTCTCAGCGACGTCCTCATCAACAAGATCGCCGCCGGCGAGGTGGTGGAGCGCCCCGCCTCCGTCGTGAAGGAGCTGGTGGAGAACGCCATCGACGCCGGGGCCAGCACGGTCCGCGTCGAGCTGGACGGCGGGGGGGTGGACCGCATCATCGTGTCGGATGACGGGCACGGCATGGGGCGCACGGACGCCGTGGCCTGCCTGGAGCGCCACGCCACCAGCAAGCTGCGCGAGCTGGACGACCTGTTCCACATCGACTCCATGGGGTTCCGGGGCGAGGCCATCCCCGCCATCGCATCCGTTTCCCGGTTCACACTTCACACCGCGGACGCGAGCTCCGAGGTGGGCACGCGGGTGTCGGTGGAGGGCGGCGGGCCACCGCTGGTGGAGGACGCGCCGCCGAGGACGGGCACCGTCATCACGATAGAGGACCTGTTCTTCAACGTGCCCGCGCGCCGCAAGTTCCTGCGCCGGGGCGACACGGAGCTGAAGCACGCGGAGGAGGCCGTGGTGCGGCTGGCCCTGGCGTACCCGGAGGTGGGCTTCTTCGCCTCGCACGAGGGCGGCACGCTCTTCTCCAGCGCGGCCTGCCCGGATGACCCGCGCGAGCGCATCGCCGCGGCGCTGGGCTCCACGGCCCACCCGCACCTGTTCCCCGTGGAGGAGCGCCGGCTGGGCGTGGCCGTCACGGGGTATGCCGCCTCGCCCGAGTTCACCTTCAACAACGCGCGCGGCCTCTACACCTTCGTCAACCGCCGCTACATCCGGGACCGGGGCCTCATTGGCACCATCCAGCGCGCGTACCAGGACTTCCTCGCCGCAGGGCGCCAGCCCGTGGTGGTGCTGCACATCGACGTGGACCCGCGCGCGGTGGACGTCAACGTGCACCCCCAGAAGCAGGAGGTCCGCTTCGCCGACGCCCGGGGTGTCCAGGAGGCGGTGACGGCCGCGCTCAGCCGCATGCTGCGCGCCGCGCCGTGGCTGGGCTCGGGCGTGGAGGGCGCCGGGGCCCAGGCCGGCCAGCCCATGGACGCCGCGCACTACGCGCACGCGGTGGAGCGCTTCCTCACCCGCGCCCAGGAGGCCGCGTGGGGCGGCCCGCTGCCCACCGCCATGGACGCGCCGGGGGGGCCCGGTCCGGGG
>NZ_JAAIYB010000030.1 GCF_010894475.1 Myxococcus vastator | reverse complement strand
GCCATCCACGGGCCAGCACCCCATGTTCTCCCCTGGCAGCACGCCCCGGGGCGCCGGTGCCCTCGGGTCGCCGCGAGAGGAGAACCCATCGTGCTCAGCACCTTTTTGTCCCGCGACGCCGCCCGCCGACTCCGCCATGGCGCGCCGTGGTTGCGCCGGGAAGACATCGTCTCCATGGAAGGCACGCCGCAGCCCGGCGAGCCCGTGCAGCTCCGGGACGAGGACGGCTCGGTGCTGGGCCTGGGTGACGTGGACCTGGACGCGTCCTACGCGGTGCGCCGGCTCGGCCAGCCGGACGAGGTGGTGGAGGGACTCATCCCGCGCCATCTCCGCCACGCCTTCGAGCGGCGGGGCCGGCTGGTGGACGACCCGCGCTTCTGCCGCGTCGTCAACGATGACGGAGACGGCCTGCCCGGCCTCATCGTGGACCGCTATGACACCCACTACGTGGTGCAGACGCTCACCCGCGCCATGGACGCGCGCCATGAGGAGCTGACGCGCGCGCTGGTGGAGGTGGCGGGCGCGGGCTCCGTCCTGCTGCGCAACGACACCCTTCGCCGGAAGGCGCTGGGGCTGCCCACGCAGCGCCCCCATGTCCTCTACGGCACCCCACCCCGCTGGTGCCGGCTGCTGGAGCTGGGGGCCCGCTTCACCGTGGACCTCACCTACGGCCAGGGCACGGGCTACGCGTATGACCAGCGCGAGGTCCGCCGCTTCGTGGCGCGCATGGCCCAGGGCTCGCGCGTGCTGGACGCGTGCTGCAACGTGGGTGGGCTCTTCGTCCACGCGGGTGTGCATGGCGCCCGGCACGTGCTCGCCTTCGACGCCAACGCGGACGCCGCGGACCTGGCGCGGGAGAACGCGGAGGCCAACGGCCTGCTGGGCCGGGTGACGGTGGAGACGGGCAAGCCCCTCCAGGTCCTGCGTGCGGTGCGCGACACCTTCGACCTGGTCCTCCTGGACACACCGGCCGTGGCGACAGACGAGGAATTCGTGGAGTTGCTGCGTCACGCGCTTCGCAGGACGCGCCACGGTGGCTGGCTGATGGTCACCGGGTACCATCCACCCCTCCCCCAGGACGGCTTCGACGAGCTGGTGGCCACCGCCTGCGAGGGCGAGGCCCGCATCGCCACCCGCCTGGCCCGCCCAGGGCTGCCGCCGGACCACCCGACCCTGGCCGGCTCCCATGGGGCGGAGCACCTCCACGCGGTGGCGTTGGAAGTCAGCTGAAGCCGTCCCCCCGCGCGGCCGCCGGGGTGCTAGTGTCCGCCGCCGCAATGACCAACGAAAACGTGCCCGAGTCCGCGCCCCCCACCCCGGAAGGTTCCGTGGAGACCGTCCGCAAGGTGTATGCGGCCGACCTGCGGGAGAAGGACCGCGTCCATACCGTCTTCCGCGTCACCAAGAAGGAGAAGGTGACCGCCCGCAGTGGCAAGGTGTTCGTCGCCGCCACGCTCGTCGACAAGAGTGGCGAGGTGGACGCGCGCATCTTCGACAACGTCGACGCGCTCGAGCCCGTCTTCCAGCCGGGTGACTTCGTGCTCGTCCAGGGCAACGTCATCCAGTTCCACGGCCGCTCCCAGATTGTCGTCGAGGCCGTGGAGCGCCTGGACCCCGAGCCCCTGGACCCCAAGGAGTTCGAGCCGCCCCCGGCGCCGCCCGCCGCCGAGGCGAAGCCCGCGCCGGAGGCCAAGGCCGCCCCGGAGGCCAGGCCTGAGAAGCCCGAGAAGGCCGACAAGGGCGAGGCCCGCGGCAACGAGGGCCCGGGTGGCGCGCGCGCCGCCGGCCTCATCCGGGAGATGGTCACCGAGCGCATCGGCGACACGTTCGTGAAGCAGCTGCTGCTGGCCTTCCTGGACGACCCGAAGATTGCAGCCGGCCTGCCGGTGGCCCAGGGCGCCCGGGGCACGCACCACGCGTGGCGCGGCGGACTGGCGGAGCACCTCCTGTCGGTGATGCGGCTGACGCTCCGCGTGGCGGACCAGTACCCCATGGCGGACCGCGACCTGCTGCTGGCCGGCGCGCTGCTGCAGCAGGTGATGAAGGCGGCGGACGCCGCCGAGTCCTCCGACGAGGGCCGGCTGGTGGGCAACCTGGTCCTGACGGCGCAGAAGCTGCGCGAGAAGGCGCTGGCCATCCCCGGCTTCCCGCCGCTGCTGGAGCAGCACCTCACGCACCTGGTCATCTCCCAGCACGGCGACGCGCAGCACGGCAGCCCGAAGTCGCCGGTGACGCAGGAGGCGCAGATTGTCCACTCGCTGGAGTCGCTGGACGCGCGCATCGCCTCGTGGCTGGAGGCCATGCAGCGCGACTCGCACGACAAGTGGACGGACGTGGTGCGCCCCTACGAGCGCCAGCTGTGGAAGGGCCCCTCGCCCACCTCGCGGGGCCGCGCCCCGGTGGAGGGCGGTGGCCGCCGCAAGGGCCGCGAGGAGAAGCGCAAGGCCCGGGCGGAGAAGCCGCAGCAGCCGGGCACTCCGGCCGAGGGCGCCCCGCAGCAGGAGCAGGCCCCGCGCCCGCCGCGCAAGGAGCGTCCGCCCCGTGAGGAGCGCTCGCGGGAGGAGCGTCCGCCTCGCGAGGACCGCCCGCCCCGTCCGCCCCGCGAGGAGCGTCCGCCGCGTGACGCGAACTCGCTGCCCAAGGAGCTGACCTTCAAGCCGTTCAGCGCGCTGACGTCGGCACCGCCCGAGTCCGGCAACAAGGGCGGCGAGGGTTCTTCGGAGAGCTGAGGCAGCACATGGCGAAGAGGTTGGGAGAGCGCCTCATCGAGGCGGGACTCGTCAACGCCGGGGCCGTGGAACAGGCCCTGGAGCACCAGAAAATCACCGGCCACAAGGTCGGTGATTGTCTGGTGGAGCTGGGACTGCTCCAGGAAGCGGCGCTGCTGCGCTTCCTGGCGGCGGAGTTCCAGACGCGCTTCGTCAGCGCGGACAAGCTGGCGAAGGCGCGCATCGCCACCGAGGTGCTGGACCGGCTCCCGGTGCGCCTCGCCGAGGCGCAGAACGTGCTGCCGCTGGCGGTGGACCCGGAGCGCAAGCTGCTCTCCGTGGTCGCCGCCGAGCCGCAGAACAAGTCGCTGATGGACGAGATTGCCCTCGTCACGGGCATGTCGGAGGTCTACGCGTACGTGGGCCTGCGCAGCGCCATCTCCGCCGCCATCCGCAAGCACTACTACGGCGACCCCACCGCCTTCGCCGCGCTGCTGGAGGGCGCCAACGCGCAGGGACAGGCCCCGGCCGCGCCGTCCCGCACGGGCGCGCCGGAGCACGGGCGCACCAACGCGGGCAGCGGCACCGGGACGGGCGCGGGCCAGCGGGGCGGGCTCAGCCTCAGCTTCCGCGTGGAGACGGACGCGCGGATGCGGCTGCAGCGCGGCAGCAGCACCGGCACCCCGGCCGTCCGCCCGTCCACCCAGCGACGCGAGCCCGGCGGCCCGCGCGGGCTGGTCAGTGACAGCGACTACGTGGAGACGCTGGGCATCATGGTCGGCCTGCTGGAGCAGGACCGGCAGCGCCACCGGGGACAC
The DNA here is from genome assembly GCF_010894475.1 of Myxococcus vastator. Classification (GTDB taxonomy): domain Bacteria; phylum Myxococcota; class Myxococcia; order Myxococcales; family Myxococcaceae; genus Myxococcus; species Myxococcus vastator. The sequence goes on along the minus strand of NZ_JAAIYB010000030.1, from coordinate 31,884 downwards.
TCCGCGCAGCTGGCGCGGCAGGCTGGCATCGTGGGCCAGCGCATGGGCATGCCCCACAAGGAGCTGGCCGCGCTGTCCATCGCCGCGTACCTGCATGATTTGGGCAAGCCGGCGGAGCGGCACTTCTCGCTGGCGAGCAACGCCGTCAACCCGGAGTGGAAGGCGCAGGCGAAGCAGGCCTGCCGCGTCCCCACCCGCATGTTCGAGACGGTGCACCTTCCCGCGCAGACGAACACCATCCTCGCGCAGATGTACGAAGCCTGGGACGGCTCTGGTACGCCCCAGGGCGCCAAGGGCGAGGACATCACCCTGGGCGCGCGCATCCTCGCCGCGGTGGACAGCTTCCTGGAGCTGACGAAGAACCCGGGCAACGCCCTGGGCCGCGTGCTGCCCAAGGAGCAGGCCCTGGAGCACCTGCGCAAGTACGCGGGCGTGCTCTATGACCCGGTGGTGGCGGACATCGTCATCCAGCTCCAGAGCGGTGAGCTGCTGCGCCACCGGCTGGCGAGCGAAGGCCGCCAGGTGCTCGTGGTGGAGCCGGACGAGACGGCGCGCGGCGAGCTGCTGGAGGCGGTGCTGAAGCAGGGGCTGGTGGCGCACGCGCTGTCCACCGTCGAGGGCGCGCAGGACGGGCTGGCGCGGCAGGACTGCGACGTGCTGGTGGTGAGCCTGCGGCTGGGCCAGCAGGATGTCATGGACCTGCTGGAGCAGGCCCGCTCGGCGCCGGAGACGGCGGGGCTGCCCATCGCGGTGGTGGGCGAGCCCGACAATGCCACGAAGGAGCGCCTGCTCATGGCGGGCGCCACGGACGTGCTGTCGCCCGCGGACAAGCCCGCCATCGCGAAGACGGTGCAGGCCCTCTTCGACGACCGGGTGCAGCACAACGGCCCGGGGCGCGTGGTGCGTGGCAGCTTCGACGAGCTTCCCCCGCGCGAGCTGCTGCGCACGCTGGGCGGTGGCCACAAGAGCGGCCGGCTCAACCTGCGCCAGCACACGCTGGAGGGCTACCTGCACCTGGAGCGAGGCCGCGTCGTCTTCGCGTCCTTCGGTGGCCACTCCGGAGAGCCCGCCCTGCAGGCCCTGCTGAAGCTGAAGCAGGCGGACTTCCAGTACGACCCGGACGCGTTGCTGCTGGACGTGCCGCAGATGGACCAGGACCTCGCGGCCCTGGCCGGCGGCCTCAACGCAGGTTGAGGTTGAAGAGGGCGGCGGCGTTGGCGGTGGTGACAGCGGCCACCTCCTCCAGCGTCACGCCCTTGAGCTCGGCGACCTTCTTCGCCGTCTCCACCACGTGCGAGGGCTGGTTCTTCCGCCCTCGGTGCGGCACCGGAGCCAGGTACGGGCTGTCCGTCTCCACCATCAGCCTGTCCAACGGCGCGAAGCGCACCGCGTCCTGGAGCGCCTCCGTCTTCTTGTAGGTGATGACGCCTGACAGCGACAGCAGGAAGCCCCGGTCCAGGTAGCGCCGCGCCGCGTCCGTGTCGCCGGTGAAGCAGTGGATGACGCCCTTCGCCACGCCCGTCTCGCCCAGAATCGCGTCGCAGTCGTCATGCGCGTCGCGCACGTGCACCACCAGCGGCTTGCCCAGCCGGAGCGCCAGCGCGCACTGCCGCCGGAAGACCTCCGCCTGCGCCTCGCGCGGTGAGTGCTCGTAGTAGTAGTCCAGGCCCGCCTCTCCCACCGCCCGGACCTCGGGACGCGCGCAGGTGCGCTCCAGCGTGGCCAGGTCCTCCTCGGTGGCCCGCGCCGCCTCGTGCGGGTGGATGCCCAGCGTGGGCGACAGGAACTCCGGGTGCGCCGCCGCCACCTCCAGCGCGTTGCCCCAGTTGCCCGGGCCGTGGAACTGGCCCACCACGACGGCGTGGACCAGCCCCGCCGCGCGCGCCGCGTCCAGCACGGCCATGACGTCCGGGTAGTCCTTCACCTCGAGGTGACAGTGGGCGTCGACGAATCTCATGGCTCCTCCTGCAGCAGCTCTTCCAGCTCGGCGCGGGCCTCTGGTGAGGGAAAGCTACTCACCGCGTCGCGAACGGCCTTGCGCGCCTCCGGCCCGCCCAGGCGCCACAGCCCATCCGCGGCATCCAGCCGGCTGTCCTCGGAGGCCTGCGTGTCCTGGAGCAACCCGACCAGCCAGGGCAGCGCCCGCGCATCCCCCAGCCGGCCCAGGCCCCGCGCGGCCGCGCCCCGGCAGGGGTCCTTCACGTCGTCCAGGACTTCCTTCAACCGCTCCAGCGCGCCGGGCACCTTCACCTCGCCGCACAGCTCCACGGCCAGGGCCCGGTCCGGGCTCCACCGCTTCTTCGCCATCCGCTGGAGGAGGTACGTCGCGCCGTCCGCGTCCCCCAGCTTCGCCAGCACCCCGGCGGCCTGCGTCTTGTCGAAGGCGGGCAGGAGCCAACGGCCGAACAGCTTCTTCACGTGGGGCAGCGCGCGCGCGTCGCCCAGCTCCGCCAGCGCGCCCAGGGCCCGGAAGCGCAGCAGGTCCGCGTCCAGCGCCTCCAGCAACACCTCCAGGCCCGCGGCGTGCTGGAGGCTGGCGATGCCGCGTGCCGCCTCGAAGCGGACCTCGAACGTGCCGTCCTCCAGCATGGAGGCCAGCGCGCCGCGCAGCGCCGGCCGGACCAGGTCCGCCATCCGGCCGGTGGCCTCCAGCCGAATCTGCCACTCCTCGTCCCGGAGCCGGTCGATGAGCAGGTCCGGCAGCTCCTCCGGAGGCACCACCACGGAGGCCAGGCTCACCCCCGCGCGGCGCACCTCCACCTGCTTGTCCGCCAACAGCCGGGGGAGCACCTCGAGGAACTCGGCGGCGTGCTCGGGGACCTCCGACGCGAGGTGATACAGCTGAAGCGCGGCCTCCGTCCTGAACGCCGGGCGCTTCTCGCGCTCCAGCGTCAGGAGGGCCCGGTCCCGGTCGGCACGCCAGTCCGTCACCTCACTTCACCTCGCTGCCAGGGGCCACATCGCCCGGGTCGAGCAGCGACAGCTCCTTGCCGCCCGGCCCCGCCGTCAGGAGCATGCCGCGCGACTCGATGCCCTTGAGCTTGCGCGGCTTGAGGTTGGCCACCACCACCACGTTGCGACCGGTGAGCGCCTCGGGAGCGAAGGCCTCCGCGATGCCGGAGACGATGGTGCGCGGGCTCCCCTCGCCCACGTCCACCGTGAGCTTGAGCAGCTTGTCCGCCTTCTGCACCTTCTCCGCGGCCAGCACCTTGCCGGCCTTCAGCACCACCTTGGCGAAGTCGTCGTACTCGATTTCACCCGAGGACTCACCCGCCCCCGGAGGAGCCGGCGTCGCGGCGGGAGCCTCGGCGGGCTTCTTCTCCGCATTGGCGGCCTTGGCCGGCTTGGACTCCGCGGCCTGCGGCGCCGCGGCGCCTTCCGGCAGCTTGATGATGGCGTTGACGCGCTCCTCCTCCAGCCGCGGCAGCAGCGGCTCGGGCGTGCCGATGGGACGGCTGCGCTCCAGCAGCGGGTACTTCGCGCCCTCCAGGGCCTGGAACGACAGCGGCTCCGCGCCGAGCTGGGCGAAGAGCTTCTCCGACAGGCGCGGCGTCACCGGGGCGAGCAGCGCGCCCAGGAGGTAGGCCACGTCCGCGGCGTCGGACAGGTCCGCGCGAGCGACCTCCGCGTCCTTCTTCACCTGGGCCCACGGCGCGGCCGTCTGGAGGAAGCCGTTCGCGGCCGAGGCAATCTCGGTGATGACGCGGATGGCGGACCGGTACTCCAGCTTCTCGAACGCGTCGCGCACCTCCGGCACGCGGGCGAGCGCGGCCTCCACCAGGGCGCGGCCCGGGCCCTCGGCGCGGCCGGGCGCCAGGCGCTTCTCCAGCGGACCGGCCAGCAGCGACAGGGCGCGGTTGGCCAGGTTGCCCACGTTGTTGACCAGCTCGCCATTCACGCGCTGGCGGAAGTCCTTGAGGTTGAGGTCCAGGTCCTCCACGCCCGGGCCCAGGTTGGCCGCGTAGAAGTAGCGCAGGTAGCTGGGGTCCAGGTGGTCCAGGTAGTCGCGCGCCGGCACCATGGTGCCGCGGGTCTTCGACATCTTCTCGCCGTTCACCGTGAGGTGACCGTGGACCTTGATTTCGCTGGGAGTGTGAAGCCCCGCGACGTTGAGCACGGCCGGCCAGAACAGCGCGTGGAAGTAGACGATGTCCTTGCCGATGAAGTGGATGATGCGGGTGTCGGCGTCCGCGGCCCAGTAGTCCAGCGCGCTCTTCGCCTTGCCCGTCTCCTTCGCCCACTTCTCCGTCGTGGCGATGTAGCCGATGGGCGCGTCCAGCCAGACGTAGAAGTACTTGTCCGTCTCACCCGGAATCGCGAAGCCGAAGTAGGGCCCGTCGCGGCTGATGTCCCAGTCCGCCAAGCCCTTCTCGAAGAAGCCCTGGAGCTGCGCCGCGAGGCCCGGGTGGATGAAGCCCGGCTTGCGCAGCACCTCCTGGAGGAAGTCCGCGTGCCGCGACAGCTTGAAGAACAAGTGTTCGGAGTGCTTGCGGACCGGGGGCGTGCCGCACAGGGCGCAGCGCGCGTCGATGAGGTCCGTGGGGGCGTAGGCCTTGCCGCACTTCTCACAGGCGTCGCCGTACTGGTCCGTCGCCTTGCAGTTGGGGCAGGTGCCCTTGATGAAGCGGTCCGGCAGGAAGCGGCGGTCCTTCTCGCAGTAGGTCTGCTCGATGTTCCGGCGCTCGATGTCGCCCTGCTCCTTCAGCCGCCCGTAGATGAGCTCCGCGTAGTGGCGGTTCTCCGGCGAGTTGGTGGAGTGGAAGTAGTCGAAGCGGACGTCGAGGTCGCGGAGGTCCCGCTGGTGCTCCTCGTGGAAGCGGGCGATGAACTCCTCGGGCTTGAGGCCCTGCTTCGCCGCGTTCAGCTCGATGGGCGTGCCGTGGGTGTCATCGGCACAGAAGTAGACGACGTCCCTGCCGCACGAGCGGAGGAAACGCACGTAGATGTCGGTCTGCACGTACTCGACGGCGTGGCCGATGTGGAGCGGGCCGTTCGCGTAGGGCAGTGCGCTGGTGACGAGGATTCTCTCCGCCATGGACTCTCCTGAGGGCGGCGGACCTTAGCCGCTCGGATGGCCGAGGTCATCGACGGCGTGAGGGCCGCGGGCTCGAATGCGCCGCGGAGCCGGGGATGTTATCGACCGGATACGCATGTGCACCATCATCATCCTGCGCCACGTCCACCCCGAATGGCCGCTGGTGCTCGCGGCCAACCGGGACGAGTTCTACGGCCGCCCCGCGACCGGCCCCCAGGTGCTCCTGGAGTCCCCGCTCGCCGTGGGCGGCCGGGACGAGGAGCGCGGTGGGACGTGGATGGGTGTAACGCGCGCCGGGCTCTTCGTCGGCCTGACGAACCAGCGGGGCGAGCGAGGCCAGGGGCCGGCCCCTCGCTCGCGGGGCGAGGTGGTGCTGCGCGCCCTCCAGGCGGGCAGCGTGGACGCCGTGGACCGCTACCTGGAGACCCTGCCCGGCGACGAGTTCATGCCCTTCAACATCCTCTATGGGGACGCCCAGCGGCTGCGCGTGGCGTACGCCCGGAGGACGGACCGGCAGCTGCGGCGGGAGGACGTCCCCCCGGGGGTGCATGTCCTGCCCAATGACGTGCTGAACGCCCCGGAGCTGCCCAAGGTGGAGCGGGCCCGGCTGCTGACGACCGAGGTGGCGAAGAAGCCCTGGCCGGAGCTGGAGGCGGGCTTGAAGGCGGTGCTGTCCGACCCGACCCTTCCCGCCGAGGAGCAGATTCCGCCCCCCGGCGCGGGCGAGGACCTGCCCCGAGACTTCCTGCAACGGCTCCAGGCGCTCTGCATCCATACGCCGCTGTACGGCACGCGCTCGTCGGCCGTGGTGGCGCTGGCGCCGGGGCGCGTCGGGCACTACCTCGCCTCGGACACGGCGCCTTGTCAGGGGCCGTGGAAGGACGTCACGGGGCTGCTGTCGGCGTAGCCGGGCCGTGCTCGCCCACGATGACGCGGGCCCGCCCGTCCATGGAGAGCTTCACCTCCTCCACGGTGGTAAAGCCGGACTCGCGAGCCAGCTCCGCCAGGTGCCGCATCCACGGGTTGTAGGGCATGCCGTTGTCCGAGCAGCACGGCACCACGGCGAAGGGCAGCCGGTGCGCCGCCGCGTACTGGATGATGATGCGGGTGGCGCCGTCCGGGTGCATGCCCACCACCAGCTCCGCCTCGCACGGCTCCTCCAGCGTGAAGATGCGCTGGGCATAGGTGACGGGCAGGTGCTTGTGCCGCAAGTCGAACGTGGTGACGGCGCGGCCCCGCTTCGTCAGCGCCTCGTTGAGCTTCCCCTGCCCGCCCGCCACGTCGAAGACGCGCGGCGCGTGGAAGCGCTCCACCAGGAAGTCCGCGAAGAGGTCGAAACGACGCTTGTCCGCCATGTGCGCCTCCTCTAACCCGCGCCGTGCTGGCGCACACACACCGTGGCCAGCAGCCGCTCGATGACCAGCCGGCCGTTCGCCGAGGACTTCAGCGCCAGGTCCGCCTCGGCGCAGGCCACCAGCGCGCCCAGGAGCTCCCGCCGCTCGTAGCCCGCCGCAGCCTTCATGCTGAACGTGAGCGCCCACGCGTTGGGCATCTTCCGCTTGCTGCCCTTCAGCTCCGCCTCCAGCCGGGGGAAGACGCGCGCCTCCACGTCCTTCGCGGTGCGAGGCGGATTGCCTCCCGCGTAGCGCCACAGCCACTCATGGCTCTCCAGCAGGCCCCGGACGATGGAGGCCACCGCGCCCAGGAGCTGCAACGCGTGCGTCCCCTGCCCCATGGCGTCATTCGCGTAGGACAGCGCCCCGCTGAAGTCGCGCTTCTGGAGCGCCTCGGACAGCTCGAAGAACTCCTCCTCGCGCGCGTGGTGGACCAGCGCGGCCACGTCCGCCCGCTCAATCGCGGGCCCCTCCGAATACGTGGCCAGCTTCTCCAGCTCCGACTGGAGCAGCCGGATGTTCCCGCCGATGCGCTCCTTGAGCTCCTCCAGCGCGCCGGGCCCCAGCTTCTTCTTGAAGGGCGCCAGGAACTCCTTGGCGATGCCGGTCAGGTCCAGGTCCTTGTGACGCGCCGCCACCTTCCGCTCGACGACGAAGCCCTTGTCGTGGGCCAGCTTCACCAGCGGATTCTTGGCGTCCACGTCGGACGCGGCCAGCACCAGCGCATGGCCCGCCGGCACGCCCTTCTGGATGAGGTCCAGCAGCACCGACGCGTCCCCCTCCGGCGCGGAGATGCGCTCCTCGCGGCAGAAGGCGGCCGCCTCCTTGAGGAAGGCCACGTCCGCGTCGGCCAGCTCCACGTTGAGCTCGTCCTTCCACTGCTCCACGGACGGCGCCCCGGAGGTGCCCGGGTCCAGCTGCTCCACGCCCCAGCCCGCGCGGGCCGCCAGCGCCAGCAGCCGCCGCGCGCCTTCCTTCCGCTTGCCCGCCTTCCACGCCTCGCGCGCCTTGCCCAGTGCGTCCCCTCGTCCCTTCTTGGGCGCCAGGAACTCCGGGTCCCTGACGAGCACCACCTTGCGTCCGGGGAACAGCGGCAGCGTGGCCAGCTCCTGCGCCACCTCGCGCGGGCTGCCCGCGTCCAGCACGGCCAGGTTGAGGCCCATGGCCGCGTCCGGGACGAGCAGCTTCACCAGCTCGTCGGCGCCCTTGCGGACCAGGAACTCCTCGCCCACCAGCAGGTACACCGGGGCGACCTTGCCCCCCTTCACGCTGGCCAGCACGTCATCCAAATCACTGGCGCTCATCGCGACGTCTCCGTGAACAGGTCGATGAGCATCCGCTCCATCTGAAGCCGGGGCGCGCCGTTCCGGGCGATGCCCGCGCGCGCCGCCTCCATCAACGAATGCCGGCGGTGCAGGAGGATGTCGGACGTGCGGCCGGCGACCTGCCGGGCCAGGTCCACCAGGTCGCGGTTGGCCAGCCCCGACTCCAGGCCCGCCTTCACCAGCGCCACGTCGCGCGTCCACAGCGCCAGCAGCTCCAGGGTGCTCTCCGCCTCCTCGCGCGAGCCGCCATGGGCCTCCGCGAAGCGCAGCAGGCCGACGGCGTCCTCGCCGCGCAGGGCCTCGAAGGCGGTGACGATGTCCTTGCGCCGCGACAGCGCCGCCACGTCCAGCGCCATGGCCCGGCCCAGGCTGCCGCCCGCCATGACGGCGGCGAGCTTGGCCGTCTCCGCGTCCAGCTTCCGCGCCTCGGCCACGCGCTGGGCCACCAGGTCCACCGGCAGCGGACCGAAGTGCACCTTGCCGCACCGGCTGCGGATGGTGGGCAGCAGCCGGTCCACGGCGCTGGCCACCAGGATGAGGGTGGTGTCCGAGGGCGGCTCCTCCAGCGTCTTGAGGAACGCGTTCTGCGCCTGCACGTTCATCGTCTGGGCGGAGACGATGAGCGCCACCTTGCGGCGCGACTCCAGGCCGCGCAGGGCGATGCGCTCCTGGAGCTGGCGCACCTGCTCCACGCGCAGCTCCCGGCTGGGCGTCCCGGTGAAGTCGGACCGGCCCGCCAGTCCTCGGGACACCCGCTCATCATCCGGCATCACCCAGGTGACGTCCGGGTGGAGCCCCCGTGCCACCCGCTGGCAGCTCTCACAGGCGCCGCAGCCCACGTCTGGCTGCTCGGGGCACGTGAGGGCCTGGGCCAGTCCGACGGCCGCCAGCTCCTTGCCCACCCCTTCCGGCCCGGCGAAGAGGTACGCGTGGTGGACCGCGCCGCTGCGCAAGGCCGCCTGGAGGGCGTCCACCGCGCGAGGCTGTCCCAGTACCGTTGCGAGCGTCATGGCGCGTGTATCCCCGCTCACGCGGCACGCGTCAACGGCCGCCTTGACCCCCGTGGAGATGGCGGGAGACATTCCCCCCGCCTTGCTGCCCTTCCTTCAGAGCAACCTGTCCCTGGCCGTGGGTGCGCTGCTCATCGTCGTGCTGATGGGGGTGCGCGCCACCTCCCATGACGCCGACCTGCGGCAGGACTTGAAGAGCGCCGTCCGGCTCCTCATCGCGTTCATCGTGCTCCGGCTGGCCACGTGGGCCCTGCCCGCGACGGCGCCGGAGGGGATGAAGAAGGCGCTCCAGGTCGGCTGGATGCTGATGTTCACCTTTGGTGGCATCCGCGCCAGCGTGGCCCTGGCGCTGAAGCTCATCCGGCTGCGCGCGCCGGCGGTGGGCACGCCGAAAATCCTGCGCAACGTCATCGACTTCACGCTGTACCCCCTGGCGGTGCTGCCGCTGCTGCGCACCGAGTTCAACGTGGACCTGGCGGGCCTGGTGGCCACGTCCGCGGTGCTGTCGGTGGTCATCGGTCTGGCGCTCCAGGAGACGCTGGGCAACCTCTTCGCGGGCCTGTCCCTCCAACTGGACCGCCCCTTCGAGGTCGGCCACTTCATCCGCATCGGCACGCACTCCGGGCGCGTGGTCTTCATCGGCTGGCGCTCCATCCGCCTGTCCAACTTCCGCCGCGAGGTCATCACGCTGCCCAACAGCATGGTGGCCAAGGAGCTGGTCCTCAACTTCACCCAGGACCTGGACCCCGTCGGCATCGACGTGGAGTTCCGCCTGTCGCGGGACGCCCCGCCCAACCAGGTCAAGCACGCGCTGCTGGAGACGATGCGGGAGACGCCCCTCATCCTCCCGGAGCCGTCCCCCATCACTCGCACGTTGAGCTACGAGGAATCCGCCATCCGCTACATGGTGCGCTTCTTCATCGCCGAGTACGGCCAGTCCGACGCGGTGAAGGAGGACCTCCACTCCCGCCTGTGGTACCGGCTGCGCCGGGAGAACATCGAGATTCCCTACGCCCAGCGCACCGTCCACGTGCGGCAGGAGTCGGCGCGCACGGAGCTGTCCGAGGACACCATCCGCGGCCTCCTGGGCGCGGTGGACCTCTTCCAGACGCTGGACACGGGGGAGCTGGACCGGCTGCGCCAGGAGTCGCTGGTGCGCCGCTTCGGCGCCGGCGAGCGCATCATCCAGGAAGGCGACGAGGGCCGGACCTTCTACGTGCTCGCCTCCGGCGAGGTGAGCGTGCGCACGGGGAAGTCCCAGTCGGAAGTCACGCGCCTGGGCCGCGGCAGCTACTTCGGTGAGATGTGCCTGCTGACGGGAGAGCGGCGGTCGGCCACGGTGGTGGCGGTGGAGGACTCATTGCTCCTCGAAATAGACCGGCCCACCTTCGCCCGCCTCTTCGAGGAGTCCCCCGGACTGGCCCGACAGCTCTCCTCCATGCTCGCCCAGCGGCGGACCCAGCTTCGGGCGGTGGCCGAAGCGAGAGGAACGAGCCACGACGCCATTCCCGCCGAGGTCGGCCGTATACTCGGGCGGCTGCGCCAGATATTCGGGCTCAACGCCACACACGAGTAGGCTGAACGCAGCGGGGGGAATGCCGTGACAGACCTCGGGACTCCGGTTCCAAAGCTGGGGCAGGTTCGACCCGCCCCTTCCTATGCTGAATTGAACTGCTGGAAGCGGTACTTTGCAGGGCTACTGTCATGACGGAAGACGTTGAAGGGCTGTCGGATTCTCCAGACATCGCGGTGGTGGGGATGGCCGCGCGACTGCCTGGGGCGCGCGATGTGGACACGTTCTGGCGCCGCGTGCGCGACGGCGTCGAGTCCGTCACGCAGTTCAGCGACGCGCAGCTCCTGAGCGCGGGCGTGGACCCGGCGCTGCTCCAGGACCCGAACTACGTGAAGTCGGGCATGGTGTACGAGGGCCTGGAGGACTTCGACGCGGGCTTCTTCGGCTTCAGCGCGCGCGAGGCGTCCCTCATGGACCCGCAGCACCGCCACTTCCTGGAGGTGTGCTGGGAAGCGCTGGAGCACAGCGGCCATCCGCCGGAGCGCTTCAAGGGGCCCGTGGGCGTGTTCGGCGGCTCGGGCATGAACGCGTACATGCCCTACAACCTCTTCACCAACCCGCAGTTGATGGAGCAGGTGGGCCTGTTCCTGGTGCGGCACACGGGCAACGACAAGGACTTCCTCACCACGCGCGTGTCGTACTGCCTGGACCTGCGCGGGCCCAGCCTCAACGTGCAGACGGCGTGCTCCACGTCGCTCGTCGCCATCCACTCCGCTTGCCAGAGCCTGCTGGCGCGCGAGTGTGATTTGGCGCTGGCGGGCGGCGTCACGCTGGAGCTGCCGCACTACCGCGGCTACCTGTACCAGGAGGGGGAAATCCTCTCACCGGACGGGCACTGCCGCGCGTTCGACCACCGCTCGCAGGGCACGCTCTTCGGCAGCGGCGCGGGCGTCGTCGTGCTGCGCCGCCTGGAGGACGCGCTGGCGGATGGCGACACCATCTACGCGGTGGTGAAGGGCAGCGCGGTGAACAACGACGGCGCGCGCAAGGTGGGCTACCTGGCGCCGTCCGTGGACGGGCAGGCGGACGCCGTGGTGGAGGCGCTCAACGTCTCCGGCATCAGCGCCGACTCCATCGACTACATCGAGTGCCACGGCACCGGCACGCCGGTGGGCGACCCGATTGAAATCACCGCCCTCACCCAGGCCTTCCGCACGCAGACGCAGAAGAGCGGGTTCTGCCGCATCGGCTCGGTGAAGACGAACATCGGCCACCTGGACACGGCCGCGGGCGTGGCGAGCTTCGTCAAGGTCGTCCAGATGCTGCGCCACAAGCAGATGGCGCCCACGCTGCACTTCGAGAAGCCCAACCCTCAAATCGACTTCGCGCGCTCGCCCTTCAGCGTGAACGCCACGCTGCGCGACTGGGCCGCCGCCAAGGGCCGTCCGCGCCGGGCGTCGGTGAACTCGCTGGGCGTGGGCGGCACCAACGCGCACGTCATCCTGGAGGAGGCGCCCGCGCAGCAGCAGACGTCCGCCGCGCGCCCCTTCGAGACGCTGTGGCTGTCCGCGCGTACCCCCGCCGCCCTGGAGCGCGCCGCCCAGCGGCTGGCCACGCGGCTGGGTGAAGCCGACGCGCCGAACCTGGGTGACACCTCCTACACGCTGCTCGCGGGCCGCCGCCGCTTCGCGCACCGGCGCGCCGTGGTGGCGTCGTCGCGCGAGGAGGCCGTGCGCCTGCTGTCGCAGCCGGAGGCCGCGCGGACGGCCCAGGCGCAGACGGAGGCGGAGGGCCGCTCCGTCGTCTTCCTCTTCCCGGGCGGCGGCGCGCAGTACCCGGGCATGGCGAAGGGCCTCTACGAGCAGGAGCCCGTGTTCCGCCGCGCGCTGGATGAGTGCCTGTCGCTGCTCGAACAGCACCAGTCGTTGAAGCTGCGTCCGCTGCTCTTCCCGGAGGCCGGCGCCGAAAAGGAGGCCCGCGCCCAACTGGAGCAGGCCACGTACGCGCTGCCGGCGCTGCTGTCCGTGGAGCTGTCGCTCGCAGCGCTGTGGAAGGCGCGGGGGCTGACGCCGCAGGCCTGCATGGGCCACAGCATGGGCGAGTACGCCTGCGCCCAGCTCAACGGCGTGTTCTCGGTGAAGGACGCGCTGGGCATCGTCGCCTGCCGTGGCCGCCTCTTCGACCAGCTCCCCGCGGGCGCGATGCTCAGCGTGGAGCTGCCCGAGGCGGAGCTGAAGCCGCTGCTGGGCGAGGGCCTGGACCTGGGCGCGCACAACGCGCCGGGGCTGTGCCTGGTCTCCGGTGAAGTGGCCGCCATTGAAGCGTTGGAGGCCCAGCTCAAGGCGCGCGAGGTGGAGGCGCGGCGGCTGCACATCCGCGTGGCCGCGCACTCGCGCATGCTGGAGCCCATCCTCGCGCCCTTCCGTGAGTTCCTGGGCACGGTGCGCTTCTCCAAGCCCACCGGCCCGTGGATCTCCAACGTCACCGGGGCATGGGTGACGCCCGAGGAGGCCACGTCGCCCGACTACTGGGTGCGGCACCTGCGCCAGCCGGTGCGCTTCGCCGAGGGCGCGGGCGTGCTCCTGACGGACAAGGCGCGCGTCTACCTGGAGGTCGGCCCCGGCCAGACGCTGACGCAGCTGTTGCGCGCCCAGGTGGAGAAGCCGCAGGCCGAGCAGTTGGTGCCGTCGCTGCGGCACCCGAACGACACCGTGGCCGACCTGGCGTTCTTCCAGCTCGCGCTCGGCCGCCTCTGGGCCGCGGGCGTGGACCTGGACGCCGCGGCGCTCTTCGACGGCCAGCAGCGGCGCCGCGTGGCGCTGCCCACGTATGCCTTCGAGCGCGAGCGCCACTGGGTGGAGCCGGGCAGCGGCACCTTCATGGCGCGGCGCGAGGGTGAGCGCCCGCTGGTGCGTGAAGAGAACGTGTCGCGCTGGGGCTACGCGCCGCGCTTCCGCGAGCAGGCCGGCGCGGCGCCCGAGGCACCGGCGGAGAACGAGCGCTGGCTCCTCGTGGGCGAGCAGCACCTGCTCATCAGCGAGCTGGCGCGCGAGCTGGCGGCGCGCGGCGCCCAGGTGCTGCGCGCGCTGCCGGGCGAGGTCTTCGGCCGCGCAGACGAGGGGCACTTCACCCTGCGGTTCGATGCGCGCGAGGACTGGGAAGCGCTCTGGGACGCGCTGGGCGCCGAAGGGCGCGTGCCGCCTCGCATCGTGGACGTCACCGCCCGGGACCTGGCCCCGCTCGACTGGGAACGCGCGGTGTCGCGCAACTTCCTGACGCCGCTGGCGCTGATGCAGTCGCTGACCGCTGAATCGCTGCCCCCGGGCCTGCGCTACATGCGGGTGACCCAGGAGGCCCTGCCCGCCGAGGGGCACGCCATGTGCCCCGAGCAGGCGCTCAGCTTCGGTCCGCTGCTCGTGGGTCCCAAGGAGCTCCCCGAGCTCAAGGCCCGCGTGGTGGACCTGCAGCTGGTGGTCAACGTGATGGGCCAGGCGCGGGAGCTCGCGGACGAGCTGCTGCGCCCGGACGTCGAGGCGCCTGTCGCGCTGCGCGGTCGCCGCCGACTGGTGCAGGTGCTGGAGCGGACGGCGCTGGACGAGGGCCCGACGCCGCTGAGAGACCAGGGCGTCTACCTCATCACCGGCGGCCTGGGCGGCATCGGCCGCACGCTCGCCGAGCTCTTCGCGCGCAAGGTGAAGGCCCGGCTCGCGCTGGTGTCTCGGTCGGCGGCCAGTGCGTCGCACGCGGAGCTCCAGCGCACGCTGGAAGGCCTCGGCGCGCAGGTGCTGCTGCTCAAGGCGGACACCACCGACGCCGGCCAGCTGCGCGCGGCCATCGCCCAGGTGCGGGAGCGCTTCGGCGCCTTGCATGGCGTGGTGCACGCGGCGGGCACGCTCGAGGACGGGCCGCTGGAGGCGAAGACGCGCGACTCGGCCCTGCGGGTGCTCGCGCCCAAGGCGCTGGGAGCGCTCGCGCTGGAAGAGGCGCTGCAAGGCGCGGCCCTGGACTTCTTCGTCACCTTCGCGTCGACGAGCGCGTGGCTCGGGCCCCCGGGACAGGTGGACTACGTCGCGGCCAACGCGTACCTGCTTGCCCAGGCCTCGCGGCTGAAGGCCCTGGGCGTCGCGAAGCGCGCGCTCGCGCTGGGCTGGGGCGTCTGGCAGGAGGTCGGCATGGCCGCGGCGCAGCTCGCGCCGCGGTTGCCGCCCGGCGAGTCCGTCAGCCACCCGTTGCTCCAGCGGCGCGTGGAGGCGCCCGAAGGACATCACGTCTTCCGCGCCATCTACGACGCGAAGGCCCACTGGGTGCTGGACGAGCACCGCATGCGCGGCGGAGGCCCCGTCCTCCCCGGCACGGCCTATGTCGAGCTGGCCCGCGCCGCCTGGGCGCTGGCGCGTCCTGGCGAGCCGCTGGCGCTGTCTCAGCTCTCGCTGGTGTCGCCGCTGGACGTTCCGGACGGCGAGGTGCGGGAAGTGGAGCTCGGGCTGGCGCCGGAGGGCGACGGCTTCACCTTCCGCGTGCGCAGCCGCGCGGCCGGCAACGCGTGGACGGAGCACGCCACCGCGCGGCTCCACCCAGCCACGGGCCAGCACCCCGCCGCGCTGGACGTGTCCGCGGCGAAGGCTCGCTGTGGTGAGCGGCCGTTGACCTTCGGCGAGGGCGAGCAGACGCTGCCACAGGACGCGCTCATCGCGTTCGGTCCGCGCTGGAAGGTGCTGCGCGGCGCGGGCTTCGGCACGGGCGAGGCCCTGGGCAGGCTGGAGCTGCCCGGCGCCTACCGCGAGGACCTGTCGACGTACGGGATTCCGCCGGGGCTGCTGGACATCGCCTCCGGCTTCGCCTTCTCCCTGCTCCCCGACGCGGGCCAGCCGGGGAGGCTGCACGTGCCCGTCTCCTACCGGCAGCTCCAGGTCTGGGGGCCCTGGCCCGAGGTGGCGCTGAGCCACGTCCGCGTGCGCCAGGAGGAAGGCCGCGGCGCGCTGCTCGACGTCACGCTCACCGACGCGGACGGGAACGTCTTTTGCGCCATCGAGGGCTACCTCGTCGCGTCCGTCGAGGCGCGGCGCTTCGGCCGCTCGCCGCAGAAGAAGGGCTCACTGCTGGAGAGCTGGCTGCCCCTGGGCATCAAGCCGGCGGAAGGTCAGGACGCCTTCCTGCGCGCGCTCGCCCTGGAGGACACGCCCGCGCTCTTCGTCAGCTCCATGGACCTGCACACCCTCGCGGCCCGCATGCGTCCGAAGCAGGAGGCGAAGCCCGCGGCGGCGGCGGCCACGGCCCAGGCTGGCGCGCCGTCCGGTGTGGCGGCCGTGGACGCCCCACGCGACGACGTGGAGCGCAAGCTGGCGGAGCTGTGGCAGCAGCTGCTCGGCGCGCCGAAGGTGGGGCTCAAGGACAACTTCTTCGAGCTGGGCGGACACTCGCTCATCGCGGTGCGGCTGTTCGCGCGCATCAAGAAGACGCTGGGCGCGGACCTGACGCTGGCCACCCTGTTCGAGGCCCCCACGCTGGAGCAGTGCGCCGCGCTGGTGCGTGAGGCCGCCGGGATTCCCTTCACGCCGGACGCCGCTTTGGGTGACGCGGCGCCGGCCGCGCAGGCCCCGGGCGTCAAGGCGGCGCCGAAGAGCTGGTCGCCGCTGGTCACCATCCAGAAGGGCGGCAAGGCCCTGCCCTTCTTCTGCGTGCACGGCGCGGGCGGCAACGTCCTCAACTTCCGCGAGCTGGCGCAGACGCTCGGCAAGGAGCAGCCCTTCTACGGGCTCCAGGCGCGCGGCGTGGACGGCAAGCTGCCTCCTGCCGACAGCATCGAGGAGATGGCGTCCATCTACCTGGAGGGCATCCGCCAGGTGCAGCCCCACGGACCCTACCTGCTCGGCGGCTACTCCGGCGGCGGCGTGGTCGCCTACGAAATGGCGCAGCGGCTGCGGGCGCTGGGCGAGCCGGTGGCGCTGGTCGCGTTCCTGGACACCTTCCATCCGTCCACCCAGGAGCGGCGCCAGTCCTTCAATGAGCGCCTGCGGGAGCTGCGCCGGGAGGGCGCGGCGCGCTACGTCAGCCGGAAGCTGCGCACCAAGGTGGAGCGCGACGGCACCCGGCTGGTGAGCCAGCTCAAGCTGCGCTGGTACGAGCAGCGCGGCGAAGCGCTGCCCATCGAGCTGCGCAACCTCCAGCTCACCGAGCGCTTCCAGGCCCTGGCCAGCCGCTACGTTCCCAGCCCCTATGCCGGTCCCGTGACGCTGTTCCGCGCGCAGGAGATTCACGCCATCTACGCGCACATGGGGACCAGCCTCGGCTGGGAGCCGCTGGTGCCGGCGCTGAACATCCGCGAGGTGCCGGGCGACCATGACAGCCTGGTGCGCGAGCCCAACGTCCACGTCCTGGGGCGGCTGCTCCGCGAGGCCCTGGACGACGCCCAGCGCGGCGCGCGAGGAGAGGCGCGATGGACTGGTTCGAGGTAAAGACCTCAAGCCGTGAGGCCAGGTGGCTGACGGCCCGGAACGCGACGCCTGCGCTCGCCGTCGTCCTGGTGGTGTGGATACTCATGGTGGGATGGCCTCGATTCGACCCTGAATTCCCCGGCCCGTTCCCGTACACCGGCACACCGCTGACAGCGGCGACGCGGAGCGAGCTGACCTCCGGCGGATGGACCGTCACGGGCCCGGACGCGCCACCCTGGAACCTCGCGCTGACGCGGCCTCCCGCCGCCGGTGAGACGCGATGGCTGGTCTACTTCGGCGGCAACACCCCGGGATACCTCGCCGAGGCGAAGTCCATCCTGCTCTCGCTGGACCAGGGGCGCGGGCTCGGCCTCGCCGCCTTCGCGCCGCCCGGCTTTGACGGTTCACCGGGGGAACCCTCCCCCGAGGCGCTCCGTGACAGCGCCACGAACGCCATGCGCTGGTTGGTGTCGACACACCCCACCGCGGCCCAGGGCATCCATCTCGTGGGCTTCTCCATGGGCAGCATGGCGGCGCTCACCGCTGCCAACACGCTCCACGAGCGGGAGACCCCCGCCAGGGGGCTGGTGCTGTTCGCGCCCTTCCTCCGGATGAAGGTGCGGCCCGCGGGCTTCATGGGCCGTGTCTTCGGACGGCACGAGTACGACAACCGGCCGCTGCTGCGGACCCACGGGCAGTTCCCCACGCTCGTGCTCCATGGCGGGGCGGACAGCGCGCTGCCGCTCGTCCAGGGCGAGCGCGTCAGCCGCGCGCTGGCCGCTCCCCTCAAGGTGTACCCCGACATCGGGCACGCCGACCTTTTGAAGCATCCCCCCGCGCTCGCAGACGCCCGGCAAGGCCTGGGCTTGTGAACCGGGGGCACCCGAATTGCTGCACCACAGGAGGTACTGAATGAGCGCGGCTCCGGAGTCGCCCAGTTGTTTCATCATCGGCGAGGGCACCCTCGTCGTCCCCTGCGCGCAGGCGCTCACCGAGCGCGGCGTCCGGATTCTCGGGCTCGTCACGCGCGAGCCCGCGCTCCAGCAGTGGGCGGAGGCGCAGGGCGTGCCGCACGTGCCGCCCGGCGAGCAGGTGCTGCCCTTCCTGTCCCAGGCGCCCTTCGACTGGCTCTTCAGCATCGTCAACCTGAGCCTGGTGAAGGACGAAGTCCTGCGCCTGCCCCGGCGCATGGCCATCAACTTCCATGACGGCCCGCTGCCCCGCTACGCCGGCCTCAACGTCACCTCGTGGGCGCTGCTGAACCGCGAGCCCCAGCACGGCGTCACCTGGCACGAGATGACGAAGGGCGCGGACGAGGGCCGCATCCTCAAGCAGCGCCTCTTCGACATCGCGCCCGGCGAGACGGCCTTCAGCCTCAACGCCCGCTGCTACACGCTGGGCATGGAGACCTTCGCGGAGCTCGCGGAGGAGCTGGTCGCGGGCACGTCCGAGGCGAAGGCGCAGGACTTCGCGCAGCGCAGCTACTTCGGCCTCGCGCAGCGTCCGGAGGCCGCGGGCGTCCTCGACCTGCACGGCGACGTGGACGTGGCGCACGCGCTGGTGTCGGCGCTCGACTACGGCGGCTACCCCAACCCGCTGTCCTTCGCGAAGGTGTGGCTGGGCAATGGCCCTGTCGCCCTCTCCGAGGCCCGCCGCGCCGAGCCAGCCTCCGAGGCCGCCCCGGGCACGGTGCTCGACATCGAGGGTGACGCGCTGACGGTGGCGCTCCAAGGAGGAGACCTCACGCTGAAGGGCCCCAAGGGCCTGTGCGGCGCGCCGCTGTCGTGGGCCGATGTGCTCGGCGCGCGCATGCTCGCCAGGGGTGACCTCCTCCCCGCGGCCTCGCCAGAGCTGCGCGCCCGGTTGACCGAGGTGGGCACGCAGGCGGGCAAGGCGGAGTCGTTCTTCCTCCGTCGCCTGGAGACGCTCGCGCCACCGGACCTGTCCTTCCTGGGCGGCAGCTCCAAGGACGTGGGGACGCACACGCTGAAGTTCGAGGCCAGCGACCTTGCCCCGGACTGGGCCACCGACCTGCCTCCCGACGAGCGGCTGCTCTTCACCGCAGTGGCCTTCCTGGCGCGCCTGTCTCCCGAGCCCCGCTTCGACGTCGGCTACGCGGATGCGTCCACGCGCGCCCGCATCGAAGGCGTGGAGGGCTTCTTCGCCTCGCAGCTCCCGCTGCGCATCGAGCTGCCGATGAAGGACGCGCCGGAGCAGGCCGCGGGCGCCTTCCGCAAGGCGCTGGCGCAGCTGCGCGACAAGGGCGTGCTCGCCCGGGACGCACTGGGCCGCTCCGCCCAGCTCTCCAACCTCCAGCGGCACGCGGGTGAAGTGGCGTATCCCGTCGCGCTGCGCCTCGGCGCGACGAACCCCACCGTGGGGGGCGCGGCGCTCGTCATCGACGTGGACGCCCAGGGCCGCCACGCCCACCTGCACTTCGATGCCACGCGCGTGGACCAGGCCCGCGTGGACGACGTGGCGCGGCAGCTCACCGCGTTCCTCGCCTCGCTCCGGGACGCGCCGGGCAAGGCGGTGGGCGAGCATGACCTGCTGGGCGCGGAGGAGCGCCAGCTGCTGGCTCGCTGGAACGACACGCGGCGGGACTTCCCCCGCGACGCCACCCTGGCCTCGCTCTTCCAAGCCCAGGCGCTGCGCACGCCGGACGACACCGCCCTCATCTGCCGGGGCGCCTCGCTGACGTACCGCGAGCTGGACACGCGCGCCGAGGTGCTCGCGCGGCACCTGCGCGGCGCGGGCGTGGGCCGCGACGTGCGCGTGGGCATCTTCATGGAGCGCTCGCTGGAGATGATGGTGGGCGTGCTGGCCACGCACAAAGCGGGCGGCTGCTACGTGCCGTTGGACCCGGCCTATCCCGCCGAGCGCATCGCCTTCATGGTGGAGGACGCGGGCTGCCACCTGGTGCTCACCCAGGAGCGGCTGCTGTCGCGCGTGCCGTCCGCGGCGAAGGCCGTGCTCGCGGTGGACCAGCAGTGGGAGCGCATCGCCGCCGCGCCGGAGGCCCAGACGCCGCCGGCCACGCCGGACAGCCTGGCCTACGTCATCTACACCTCCGGCAGCACGGGCAAGCCCAAGGGGGTGATGATTGAGCACCGCAACGTCGTGAACTTCGGCGTCGGCATGGACGAGCGCCTGGGCACGGAGCGCGGCACCTGGCTGGCGGTGACGAGCCTCAACTTCGACATCTCCGTGCTGGAGCTGCTCTGGACGCTCACGCGCGGCTTCACGGTGGTGCTGCACGCGGAGCGACACGACGCGGCGCAGGCCGGCAAGCACGCCTCGCGCGCCATGGCGTTCAGCCTCTTCTACTTCTCCAGCGACGAAGGCGAGCGCCCCGAGGGCCGCTACGACCTGCTCATGGAGAGCGCGCGCTTCGCGGATACGAACGGCTTCTGCGCCGTGTGGACGCCGGAGCGCCACTTCCACGCGTTCGGCGGGCTCTTCCCCAACCCGGCCGTGACGTCCGCCGCGCTGGCGGCGGTGACGCGCAACGTGCAGCTTCGCGCCGGCAGCCTCGTGTCGCCGCTGCACCCCACGCTGCGCATCGCCGAGGACTGGTCCGTGGTGGACAACATCTCCCACGGCCGCGTGGGCATCTCCTTCGCCGCGGGCTGGCAGCCCAACGACTTCGCGCTGCGGCCAGAGTCCTTCCCGGACCGCAAGCGCATCATGTTCCAGCAGATTGAAGACGTGCGCCGGCTGTGGCGCGGCGAGGCGCTGGAGACGAAGAGCGGCACGGGCCACACCGTGAAGCTGCGCACCCTGCCCCGCCCGGTGCAGAAGGAGCTGCCCA
Organism: Myxococcus vastator; assembly: GCF_010894475.1. Taxonomy (GTDB): domain Bacteria; phylum Myxococcota; class Myxococcia; order Myxococcales; family Myxococcaceae; genus Myxococcus; species Myxococcus vastator. The sequence continues at coordinate 11,362 of NZ_JAAIYB010000030.1, read as the reverse complement.
TCTGGGTCACCACCGCGGGCAACCCGGAGACGTTCGAGGAAGCGGCGCGCGCGGGCTGCCACGTCCTCACCCACCTGCTGGGCCAGTCGGTGGAAGAGGTGGCGCAGAAGATTGCCCTCTACCGGGAGACGTGGGCCAAGGCCGGCCACCCCGGCAAGGGCACCGTGTCGCTGATGCTGCACACCTTCGTCGGCGACTCCGAGGCCTCCGTGAAGGAGGTCGTCCGCGAGCCGATGAAGTCGTACCTCAAGTCGTCAGTGGGCCTCATCAAGGAGGCGGCCTGGAGCTTCCCCGCCTTCAAGGCGCAGACGACGCTGGCCAACGGCAACTTCGGCACCGACCACCTGTCCGCCGAGGAGCTGGACGCGCTGCTCGACTTCTCCTTCGAGCGGTACTTCCAGTCGTCGGGCCTGTTCGGCGGCGTGGATGCGTGCGTCGCGACGGTGGACCGGCTCAAGGGCCTGGACGTGGATGAGATTGCCTGCCTCGTGGACTTCGGTGTGCCCACGGAGCTGGTGATGAAGCACCTGCCGCTGCTCGCCGAGGTGCGCCAGCGCGCCAACGCGGGCGTGAGCCAGCCGGGCGCCGAGCCGGAGCTCGACGGCTCCATCCCCGCGCTGCTGGAGCGCCACGCCGTGACGCACCTCCAGTGCACGCCGTCCCAGGCCAGCATGCTGCTGGCCGAGGAGCGCTCGCGCGAGGGCCTCAAGCGGCTGAAGAAGATGATGGTGGGCGGCGAGGCCTTCCCCGTCCCGCTGGCGCGCCAGCTCTCCGAGACGGTGGCCGGTGACGTCATCAACATGTACGGCCCCACCGAGACGACCATCTGGTCCTCCACCCACCCGGTGAAGAACGTGGGAGAAGGCGTCCCCATCGGCACGCCCATCGCGAACACGCAGCTCTACATCCTGGACGCGCAGCAGCGTCCGCTGCCCATTGGCGCGGCGGGGGAGCTGTACATCGGCGGCGCGGGCGTGGTGCGCGGCTACCACCACCGTCCGGAGCTGGACCGCGAGCGCTTCGTGCCGGACCCGTTCTCCTCGCAGCCGGGCGCACGGATGTACCGCACCGGAGATGCCGCGCGGTGGCGGCAGGACGGCCTGGTGGAGTTCATCGGCCGCCTGGACCACCAGGTGAAGGTGCGCGGCTTCCGCATCGAGCTGGGTGAAATCGAGTCCCGGCTGGGCGAACACCCGGCGGTGCGGGAGACCGTCGTCATCGTCCGCGAGGACCTCCCTGGCGACAAGCGGCTGGTGGCCTACCTCATCGCGAAGCCGGGTGAGCCGCCCGCGGCGGACGCGCTGCGCGAGTTCCTGCGCACGCGCCTGCCCGAGTACATGGTGCCGCAGGCCTTCGTGACGCTGAGCACCTTCCCGCAGACGCCGAACAAGAAGGTGGACCGCAAGGCCCTGCCGCCCCCGGAGCAGGCGCAGGCGCGCGGGGAGCTGGTCCGGCCGGAAGGCGAGACGGAGGCGCTCATCGCCAGCATCTGGCAGGACGTGCTCAAACTCGACAAGGTCGGCGTGGAGGACAAGTTCGTCGACCTGGGCGGCCACTCGCTGCTGATGGTGCAGGTGCTGGAGAAGCTCAAGGCCCAGGTGGAGAAGCCCCTCACGCTGGTGGACCTCTTCCGCTACCCCACCATCCGCACCCTCTCCGGCTTCCTGTCGGGCGACAGCGGCGAGGAAGAGGCGCTCAAGGAAGTCGCGGCGCGCGGCGAGGCCCGGGCCGCGGCTCGCCGGGCGATGCAGCAGCGCCGCCGCCGGTAGCCCTTCACCCCCGCAAGACTTGCACTCCAGGAATAACCTGCAATTAAGAGCAGGCCGTTTCCACGATTCCTGGAGTGCCTCATGCGTTTCAAAGCCTTGCTGTGTACCGCGCTCTGCGCCGCCCCTGCCCTGGCCGCCGACGAGTCCGTCCAGGTCTGGTTGACGACGACGTCGGGGAGCGCGCTGGTGAAGCGACTCAACGCCGAGCCGAACCAGCGCTTCGGCCCCGACACCGGGGCGGTGACGGCCATCGACGTCAACCCGGCGCTCACCTACCAGCGCATCGACGGGTTTGGTGGCGCGCTCACGGATGCGTCGGCGTGGCTCATCTTCAACTCGCCCCATCGCAACGCCATCATGAATGACTTGTTCAGCGTGAGCGCTGGCACGGGGCAGAGCATGCTGCGCCTGCCGATGGGCTCATCGGACTTCGCGCGCAATCACTACAGTTACGACGACACCTGCTGTGACTTGAATGACTTCTCCGTCGCGCACGACACGCCGTACATCATCCCCCTCCTCCAGCAGGCGCGGCAGCTCAACCCGGAGCTGAAAATCATCGCGGTGCCGTGGAGCGCTCCGGCCTGGATGAAGTTCAACAACTCGCTGCTGGGTGGTGGCTATCTCCGCAACGACGCCTACGGCCTGTACGCCAGCTACTTCGTGCGGTTCCTGCAGGCGTACAACACGGCGGGCGTGCCCATCCACGCGGTGAGCATCCAGAACGAGCCGCACAACGCGAATCCCAGCTACGCGACGATGCAGATGGAGTCGAACGACCAGTCCAACTTCGCGGCCCACCACCTGCGCCCGGCGATGAACTCGGCGGGCTTCGGCGCGGTGAAGATCATCGCGTGGGACCACAACTGGTACGACCACGGTGGTCCCGCTGGCTATCCGCTCGAAGTCATGAGCTTCAACAACGGCCAGGCCCAGTCCGCCGTCGCGGGCGTCGCCTACCACTGCTACGAGAGCCCCGACGGCGGCTACAGCGTCCAGAGCACCTTCCAGAACGCCTATCCCAACAAAGAGGTCCACTTCACGGAGTGCACTGGCGGCGCCTGGTCGACGAACGCCGCGGGGAACCTGGAGTGGGCGCTCCAGAACAACCTCTTCGGGCCTTTGCGCCACCACGCGCGCAGCTCGCTGTACTGGAACCTCGCGTTGGACCCGAGCCATGGTCCTCGCGTGGGTGGCTGCCCGGACTGCCGGGGCATGCTCACCGTGAACAACGGCGCGGGCACCTATACGCGCAACGAGGAGTTCTATGCCTGGGGGCACCTGGCCAAGGTGGTGCGTGGCGGCGCGGTGCGCATTGGCGCCACGACGCTGGGCAACAACGAGCTCGAAACGGTGGCCTTCCGCAACCCGGACGGCTCGCTGGCATTGATTGCGCTCAACTCCAATGACGGTGCCTCGCGGACCTTCAAGGTGCGGTGGGGCGGCCAGTCCTTCACGTACACCCTGCCCGCGCGCTCGGTCGCGTCGTTCAAGTGGGGCGGCAGCTCCGCGACCGCGTACCGGATGGTGAACAAGCACACCGGGAAGTGCGTGGACATCGCCGGGCCCGCCGCGGCGGACGGCACCGCCATCCACCAGTGGGCCTGCCACGCCGGCGCCAGCCAGCAGTGGACGATGGAGCCCACCGACAATGGCTACGTGCGCTTCGTGTCTCGCTACAGCGGCAAGATGCTCGACGTGACGGGCGCAAGCACCGCGGATGGCGCCCTCGCGCAGCAGTGGTCGTGGGCCGGTGGCGCCAACCAGCAGTTCCGGCCTGTCTCCACGGGCAGCGGCTGGCAACGACTGGAGGCGCGTCACAGCGGCAAGGTGCTCGACGTGGCGGACTGCTGGACCGCTGGTGACGGCGCACGCATCCAACAATGGATCTGGGCGAACAACGACTGCCAGCAATTCCGGCTGGAGCCGATGTAGCGCCAGTCATCCGCTGGCCCCCCCGCGCCGCCAGGACGTCCAGGTCCTCCGCAAGCCCTTGCTGATGACTCACGCCCGTCCAAGCGTCTCCATCAAATACGCCTTGAGCGCCTGGACACGCGGCGGGACGGGCTTGCCGGGCCGTGAGACGAGGAAGAGCGGCGCGTCGCGGAGGGCCACCTCCGGCAGGACGCGCACCAGCGCCCCCACGGCCACGTCCCGCGCCGCGAGAAAGGTGGGCAGCAAGGCCACGCCACCTCCCGCCCGCGCCACATCCAGCAGGAAGCCAAAATCGGAACACGCCAGGGAGGCGGCGCGAGGCGGCTGCCCCGACCCCGTCCAGAACGGGCGCTTGCCCCTGGGAGGAGCGGGCCACAGGCCCTCATGGCGCGCGAGCTCCGTCGGTGACGCAGGCTGCCCCCTGCGCTCCAGATAGCGAGGCGACGCGAAGAAACCCGCCTCCAGGTCCATCAACTTTCGCGCGACGAAGGTCCCCGAGCCGGGCCTGCCCACCCGCAGGGCCAGGTCCATGCCCTCCCCCAGCAGGTCCACCACGTCGTACGTCAGCACCACGCGCACCCGCACCGACGGGAAGCGAAGCCGGAACCCCGCCAGGACGGGCGCCAGCAGCGCGCGCCCCACGTCCGGCGGCGCGGTGAGGGTGACTTCTCCGCTGGGACCCTGTGGCGACCGTGCCACCACGTCCCTGAGCCCCGAGAGCAGCGGCGCCACCTGGCTCAACAAGGACTGCCCCTCCGCCGTCAGCCGCACCATTCGCGTCGTCCGTGAAAGCAACGTCGCGCCGAAGCTGGCCTCCAGCGCCCGCAGCGCGCGGCTGACCTTCGACTTGTCGAGCCCCAAGCGCACAGCCGCCTTCGTGAAGCTCTGCGTCTCCGCGACGGCCTGGAAGATGGCGAGGTGGTTCAGGTCCATTGTTGCGTTTCTACAACAGTGTTTCTGACGCGTGCTGGATTGTTGTCCGGGCAGCTCACGAGCACTGTGCCCAGCGAGCCTTCCGCTCACGGGCGCATCCGGCGCCTTGCTCCCACGAGAAGACGATGACGCCTCCAGGACTGAAGTGGCTGTGGCTGTGCTGCCTGCTGGTCGCGGGCTGCGGCACCGCGCGCACCAGCGCATTACCCATGGAGGCCACGCCGGGACCTGCGCCCGTGCTCACCCTCGTCTGGGTCGGCAGGGGCGAAGCGGAGCGCCTGGAAGACGGAGCGTGGAAGCGGGTTCCGGAGTTCGACTACGACTTCACCGTCGAGCAACGCCGCTATGCCCACCACTGGGAGTCGGTGAAGAGCCTTCGCCGCCGCCACCCGGACTACGACGGCAGCGCGGGCCCTCGCGAGCAGACGATGTTCTTCCGGCTGGAATACACCGCTCCGGGAGAAGACGGCCGCGTCGCCAGCACCATCCGCTCGTCCCTGGGCGAAGGCACGGGCCACACCGACGTTGAGTTCCGGCGCGCCGTCCTGGTGATGCGTCCAGACCTCAGCCGCTTCGCGCCCTTCGACCGCTATCGCATTACACAGACGTATGCCTACGAGCGCGGCGCGCTGAAAGAGACTGTCATGCTGCTGGACGGCGAGACGCCCTGGGTGCGGAACAAGGAGAAGGCGGCCCTCTTCGCCCCCCACACCTTCAGCGCCGCGCCCACCTCCGCCGCGCGTTAGCGGGCCCAGCGGCAGCCCCCCTTTGAGGCGAGGGCACTTTCTGCTCCAGGACAATCCCTGCTCAACAACACAGGCACCCAGACATTCACACCCATTTCACCTCGGCCCGTGGTTCCGTCGCGCCCGGCACCACCTCCAGGAATGCCCACCCCCACCTCACCCAGGGAGTTCCGCGCATGGCCGAACCAATGCAGATCGACTTCAACAAGTTCGAGGGAACGGTTCCCTACAAGAACGTCGACTTCCTTGGCAGGTGCTACGACATCATCCGAATCAACCCGCTGGACCTGAGCCAGCGCATCCGGGACGGCGGAGGCGCCACCACGGAGAGCATCATCCAGATTGCCCCGGAGTCCTGCACCCAGCTCACCCCGGACAAGAGCCTCTACATCCCCGAAGGGACACGCTACCTCCCGGAGTCCCGGGGCGAGCGGACCTCCCGCACGCAGACCTGGTTCTCCTCCTTCGACTTCTCGCAGTCCTTCGAGCACACCGTCAGCGCGGGCCTGGACATCCCGCTGCTGGTGTCGTTCAGCGCCAGCCTCACCTACCGCCAGCTCGAGAAGACGAGTGGCTCGAACGAAACCATTGAGACCTTCGTCCAGAGCTTCTTCGAGGACTGCTCGCTTCAGCTCAACGACGACTTCACCAGCAAGTTGCCACTGAGCAGCCGGTTCACCGGCGAGGTGGCGAAGCTCACGTCGGAAGCCGCCTGCGCCGCGTTCATCAAGACGTTCGGGACGCACTACGCCCGGGAGGTCACCTTCGGCGGGAGGATGTACCAGCGCATCCACATCTCCGCCCAGGAGTACTCCAAGCTCGTGGAGCGCGGCGTCGACATCTCGACCGCCGCGTCGGCCACCTTCAAGGGCGCCACCGCCAACACGGGGAGCAGCACCTCCACGTCCTCCAGCTCCGCCTTCAAGCAGTCCAGCGGGCTGACCATCGACAGCGTCCAGTGGGTGGGCGGCACGCCCAGCACGGACTTCAATGAGTGGGTGAAGAGCATCCGGCAGGACCCCAAGCCGCTCCAGCTCGACTTGAAGCCGCTGTACGAGCTCTTCACGTCCGACTACTTCCCCAAGGACTCGGACATCCAGACAAAGAAGAACTGGATGATGCAGGCCGTCGACAAGCACATCCGGACCGAGGGCTTCACCCGCCCCGACGTCTCCGCGCTCGCGAACAAGGAGTTCTACTTCCGCAGCCGCTGGCGTGCCGACCCCGGCGAGAAGCGCGTCAACATGTCCCTGGGCTTCTACGGGGAGGACGTGAAGCTGTACCCGGAGGACAACACGAACGACCTCGTCCCCTGGAAGCTGATTCCCGTGCCCGGAAAGGCAGACGAGTACTACATCCGCAGCCGCTGGCGCGCGGACCTGGGCGATAGGCGGCTGGACTACCACCTGTCCTTCTACGACGACGCGCTCAAGCTCTACCACCGGGACAACGTGGCGGACCTCGTCCCGTGGAAGTTCATCCCCGTGCCGGGCAAGATGGATGAGTTCTACATCCGCAGCCGCTGGCACGCCGAGAAGGGCGACCGCCGCACGGACAAGTCGCTCGCCTTCTACGGCGACGAGGGCAGGCTCTACCCCAAGGACGACTATTACAACCTCGTTCCCTGGAAGTTGGAGCCTGTGAAGGACTGAGTCGCGCGCATCAACTGGAGCGGCGCGAGAAGTCTCGCGCCGCTCCGGCGGGCCCGCCGCTACGCCTTGCCTCGACGGGCCATGTGCTGCCCGGTCAACGAACCCTTGTGTGAGGCGAGCTTCCCAGGAAGCCCCTCGAAGACGACCCGGCCGCCCTCATGCCCGGCCCCGGGCCCCAGGTCGATGACCCAGTCCGCGCGCGAGACGACGTCGAGGTTGTGCTCGATGACGATGACGGTCGACCCGGCCTCCACCAGCCGGTCGAACAAGCCAATCAACGTGTCCACGTCGTTCATGTGCAGGCCCGTGGTGGGCTCGTCGAGCACGTAGATATTCCCCGAGCGGCCCAGCTCGGCGGCGAGCTTCAGCCGCTGCCGCTCACCGCCCGACAGCGTCGACAGCGGCTGCCCCAGCGTGAGGTAGCCGAGCCCGACGTCATCCAGGCCCTGGAGAATCTTGGCGATCGCCGGCTCGGTGAAGAAGGCCACCGCGTCACTGATGGCCATCTCGTAGACGTCGCTGATGGACTTGCCGCGCAGCCGGTGCGCCAGCACCTCCTCGGTGAAGCGCTTGCCCTCGCACGTCTCGCAGACGGTCACCATCGGGTCCAGGTGCGCCAGGTCCGTGTAGATGACGCCCAATCCGCTGCAGTCCGGGCAGGCCCCCTTCGAGTTGGCGGAGAACAGCGCGGCGTCCACCTTGTTCGCCTTGGCGAAGGCCTTGCGGACGTTGTCGAGGATGCCGGTATACGTGGCGGTGTTGGAGCGGCGCGAGCCCCGGGCCAGGTTCTGGTCGATGATGAGGGTCTCCGGGTACGCCTTGGGCAGACAGCCCTGAATCAGCGACGACTTCCCCGAGCCCGCCACGCCCGTCACCACCGTGAGCACGCCCCGCGGAATCGAAACGGACAGGTCCTGGAGGTTGTTGAGCCGGGCGCCCTTGATTTGAAGCTGCCCTGTGGGCTTTCGAGGCGTGGTCTTCAGCGGCTGGTGCTTCTTCATGTGGTTGCCCGTGAGGGTGCCCGAGGTCAACAGCCCCTCGTAGGTCCCCTCGAAGACAACCTGTCCACCCTTGCTCCCAGCCTTGGGCCCCATGTCGACCACATGGTCCGCAATGGCAATCATGTCCGGCTTGTGCTCGACGATGAGCACGGTGTTGCCCTTGTCGCGGAGCTGCTGCATCAGGCCCGCGAGCCGGCCCACGTCGTGCGGGTGGAGCCCCACGCTGGGCTCATCGAAGATGTACGTCACATCGGTGAGACTGGAGCCCAGGTGCCGCACCATCTTCACCCGCTGGCTCTCTCCACCTGACAGCGTCGAGCTCTCACGGTCGAGGCTGAGGTACCCCAGGCCAATGGTCACCAGGTTGTCGAGCCGGTGGGCCAGGGCCTCCAGCATGGGCCCCACGGAGGGCGCGGCAATCTTCCGGACGAACGCCGCCAGGTCAGACACCTGCATCGCGGAGCACTCCGCGATGTTCTTCCCCTGGATGCGGCTGCCGAGCGCGGCCTGGTTGAGCCGCCCACCCTTGCAGGAGGGACAGGTGGCCCGGGTGAAGATGCGCTCGTATTCGGCGCGGACGTGCGGCTGGACTGTCTCAGGGTCCTTGGAGCCCAGCGTCCGGCGCAGCTTGGGGACCAGGCCCTCGTAGGTGAGGTTCATCTTGTCGACCTTGATCTTCCGGCCGTCGTCCAGGTGGAGGAGCTTCTCCAGCTCCTCCTTCGTGTACCTGGACAGCTTCTTGTCGACGTCGAAGTAGCCGGAGCGCGCGTAGATGGCCCAGTACCAACTGTCCACCGCGTAGTCCCTGGGCAGGATGGCGCCCTCATTGAGGGACTTGGACTTGTCGATGACGGCGTCCATGTCCATGGACGCGACCTGGCCAATGCCCTCGCACTCGGAGCAGAGCCCCCGGGGGTCGTTGTAGGAATAGAGCCCCGGGCTGCCCAGGTGCGGCTCGGCGAGGCGGGAGAAGACCACGCGGAGCATCTGCGCGGCGTCCGTGACGGTGGCGACCGTCGAGCGAGAGTTCCCGCCCAGCCGCTGCTGGTCCACGATGATGGCGGCGGAGATGTTCTCCAGGCTCTCCGCGTCCGGCTGGCCGTAGTGCGGCATGAACTGCTGCACGAAGGCCGGATACGTCTCATTGATGAGCCGCTGACTCTCCGCCGCGATGGTGCCGAACACGAGGGACGACTTGCCCGAACCCGAGACGCCCGTGAAGACGGTGATCTTCCGCTTGGGGATGTCGAGCGAGACATTCCTCAAGTTGTTCTCTCGCGCCCCGCGAATCTTGATGGAGCCGTACATGATTGGCTTCTCCTTGGAGTGACGCCCTGCCCGCAAATCGCTCGACAACTTTTCAGTCGCCCTGTAACTTCGTACAGCACACGAGGTTTAGCACAACAACCCCGTACACTGTAAATAGTTATCCCGAGGCACGGATGAGCGACGAGATTTCCGGACGGGGTGACCCGTTGAAGTCACTGCAGTTGCTGTGGGGGCGGACGGAGGCGCCGAAGCGCGGCCCGAAGGCGAAGGCCAGCGTCGCGGAGCTGGTGTCCGTGGCCGTCGCCATCGCGGACGCCGAGGGGCTCGAGGCGGTCAGCACGCGCCGCGTCGCGGAGGCGGTGGGCATCTCCCCCATGTCGTTCTACACGCACATCCCCGGCAAGGCGGAGCTGCTGGACTTGATGATGGATGCCGTGTCCGGCGAAATCCTGAAGGACCGGCCTGTCTTCAAGCCCGCTGACTGGCGCGCCAACCTGACGCGGGTGGCGACGGACTACCGCGACTTCTACCTGGCCCACCCGTGGGTGATTCCGCTCGCGACGCACCGGACCGTGCTGGGTCCGAACACCTTCCGCTCGGCCGACATCGCCTTGAGTGCGATTGAGGGCCTGGGGCTCACGGACCTCGACATGGACCGGACCCTCACCCTGGTCCTCGACTACGTCCACGGCGCGGTCCGCAACGCGGCCCGGGAGAAGCGGGTCAAGGACCTGACCGGCATGACGGACGAGGAGTGGTGGTACCGCGTCGCGCCCTTCCTCGAGACGGTCGACTTCACGCCCTACCCTGTCCTGTCTCGCGTCGGGAAGGCCGCGGGAGAGACCTACGGGGCGCACGACCCCAAGGGCGCGTTTGCCTTCGGCCTCGAGCGCGTGCTCGATGGGCTGGCCGCGTTCATCGACGGCAAGGCACCTGGCAAGCCGCGGCGCTGAGCGGCCAGGGCAACACGCGCACGCGTAGAGACATAGAAATACGTCTCTAAATATCAAAAGACATATCAAGACATAGCACGACCTCCCGGGCACCCTGTCGCAATTGATTGCCCATTTCCTTGACGGAGCGGAGCGACAGGAGTACCCAGACAATCACTGACTCTTCGCGCATCGAGCGAGCCCTCCGTGTTTCACGGATGGCGCCGTCACGGGTGCGCGCGGTGCAGGCCCTACCCCCGGAGGCGTGATGAAGTTCACCCGGTATTGCCGCTCCATCCTGTTCACTCCAGCGCTCGCGGTGGACCGTTTCGCGCGGGGGCAGCAAGCCGGCGCGGACATCAGCCTGGTGGACCTGGAGGACTCCGTGGCCGCCAGCCACAAGGACGCGGCGCGGCAGCACGCGGAGGCGTTCTTCACCGCGCCACGCGGCCCCAGCCGCCGGGCCATCCGCATCAACACCGTCACCCGGCCCGAGGGCCTCCGTGACGTGCTCGCCCTGCGCAACTACGCCGTCAAACCCGACGTCGTCCTGGTGCCGAAGGTCGAATCCCCCAGGGACCTGGAGATCGTCGAGCAGGTGCTCGGCGCGAGCTGCGCGCAGGTGGACCTGCTCGCCCTGGTGGAGACGCCTCGCGGCGTGGAGAACGTCCACGCCATCGCCAGCGCGACCCCGCGGTTGAAGGCGCTCGTGTTCGGCTCGGCGGACTTCTCCTTCAGCATCGGCGCGTCCCTGTCCTGGGAGTCCTTGCACTACGCGCGCTCCCGGCTCGTCACCGCGGCGCGCGCCGCCAACGTGCAGGTCGTCGACTCGCCGCTGTTCGACATGGCGGACATGGAGGGACTGCGCCGGGAGTGCCAGTTGGCCCGGAGCATGGGCTTCAGCGGCAAGGCCGCCGTCCACCCGCGACAGGTGGAGGTCATCAACCAGGCCTTCTCCCCGGACGAGAACACGCTGCGCAAGGCGCGGAAGATCGTCACGGAGAGCCAGGCCCGCGACTTCAACATCTGCGTGGTCGAGGGAACCATGGTCGGTGCCCCGTTCGTCGAGGCGGCGAAGCGCACGCTCGAGGAGTTCGGCCCCCAGGAGGGCTGAAGCCCCCGCGC
>NZ_JAAIYB010000309.1 GCF_010894475.1 Myxococcus vastator | reverse complement strand
GACCTGGAGGACTTGGAGGTGTGAGCGACAAGCCGGTTCGGGGGAACCAGGCTGCGACCGGGGGGACGCGACGCTCACGCCCACGAGTCAGCCGGGAACGACGTTGAAGTGACCTGATGGGCTCATGGCGCGGGGGGAACCCCAGCCGGGGGGCTGGGATGCGACGGGGGTCGCGCCTCTCCGCGCCATGAGTTCGCCAGGACGAGCACCTGGATGCCGAAAAGGCCCGAGGGCCTCGGACCGTTGGGGGACGGTCCGAGGCCCTTACTTTTTGCGGGCTACGGCCGCGTCTTCGTCTTCTTCAGCGAGTCCTTCGCCTGCTGGGCCACGTGGTCCACGGTGAAGCCGAACTTCTGCTGCAGCGCCTTGATGGGCGCGGAGGCGCCGAAGCTGCGCATGGCGACGATGTTGCCGTCATGTCCCACGAAGCGCTCCCAGCCGAAGGCGGCGCCCTTCTCCACCGCGACGCGGGCGCGCACGGACGGCGGCAGCACGCTGTCCCGGTACTCCTGGGACTGCTGCTCGAACAGCTCCCACGACGGCAGGCTGACCACGCGCGCGGGGACTCCGTCCGCCTTGAGCTTCTCCTGGGCGCCCAGGCACAGCGACACCTCGCTGCCGGTGCCGATGAGGATGACCTCCGGCTTGCCGCCCTCCGCCTCGGACAGCACGTAGCCGCCGCGGGCCACGCCGGACGCCGCGCCGTACTTGCTGCGGTCCAGCGTGGGCACCGGCTGGCGCGTGAGCACCAGCACCACCGGGTGCTTGCGCTGCTGGGCAATCACCCGCCACGACTCCACCACCTCGTTGGCGTCACCGGGGCGCAGCACGATGATGCCGGGAATCGCGCGCAGCGACGCCAGCTGCTCCACCGGCTGGTGCGTGGGGCCGTCCTCGCCCACGCCAATGGAGTCGTGGGTGAAGATGTGGATGGCGGGCAGCTCCATCAGCGCGGACAGGCGGATGGCGGGGCGCTCGTAGTCACTGAAGATGAGGAACGTGGCGCCGTAGCCGCGCAGCTTGCTCAGGCACAGGCCGTTGACGATGGAGCCCATCGCGTGCTCGCGCACGCCGAAGTGGACGTTGCGCCCGGCGAACTCGCCCGGCTTCATCGCCTCCCCGCCGGTGATGTACGTCTTCGTGGACGGGTTGAGGTCCGCCGAGCCGCCCACCAGCCACGGGTAGTGCTTGGCGATGGCGTTGAGCACCTTGCCGCTGGAGTCGCGCGTGGCCAGGCCCTTGGCGTCGGTGGGGAACGTCGGCAGCTCCGCGTCCCAGCCCTGGGGGGCCTCGCGGCGCTGCATGCGCTCCAACTGGTCGGCCAGCTCGGGGAACTGCTTGCGGTACTCGGCGAACTTCTGCTCCCACTCCGTGCGCAGCTGCTTGCCGCGGGCGCCCATGCGCTCCTGGAAGCGCTCGCGCACGCCGTCGGGCACCAGGAACTTCTCGTCCTCGGGCCAGCCGTAGAAGCGCTTGGTGCCCTTGATTTCCTCGTCGCCCAGCGGCTCGCCGTGGGCCTTGGAGGAGCCCTGGAGCTTGGGCGCGCCGTAGGCAATCTGGGTGGTGACGATGATGAGCGTGGGCTTGCCGCGCGCCGTCTTGAAGGTGCGCAGCGCCTCGCCCATGGCCTTCAAATCGTTGGCGTCCGGCACGCGCAGCACGCGCCAGCCGTAGGCCTCGAAGCGCCGGCCCACGTCCTCGGTGAAGGCCAGGTCGGTGCTGCCGTCGATGGAGATGTGGTTGCTGTCGTAAATCCAGCACAGGTTGGGCAGCTGGAGGTGGCCGGCGATGGACGCCGCCTCGGACGCCACGCCCTCCATCAGGTCGCCGTCGCCGCAGATGGCGTAGACGTCGTAGCCGAACATCTCGAAGCCGGGGCGGTTGTAGTAGCCGGCGAGCCAGCGGCTGGCCATGGCCATGCCCACGCTGTTGGACACGCCCTGGCCCAGGGGACCGGTGGTCGTCTCCACGCCGCTGGTCCACCGGTACTCGGGGTGGCCCGGGGTGGACGAGTCGAGCTGCCGGAACTTCTTGATGTCCTCGAGCGACACGGTGGGCGCGTCCTCGACGGTGTACTCGCGCGTGACGCGCTTCACCCCGGCCAGGTGGAGCAGCGCGTACAGCAGCATGGAGGCGTGGCCGTTGGACAGGATGAACCTGTCCCGGTCCGGCCAGATGGGGTGGGACGGGTCGTACCGGAGCTCCTGCTGCCAGAGCTGATACGCCACGGGGGCCAGGGACATGGGCGCCCCCGGGTGGCCCGAGTGGGCCTGCTGCACCGCATCCATGGCGAGGGTGCGGATGGTGTTGATGGCCAGCACGTCCTGCTTGTCGGTTGTCATGGTGTCCTCGCGGTCCCGCTCGCGTGCGCGCGCACCATGCCGCAAGTGACGCTCCAGGTGCTGCACCAAATGCGCTGTGGCCCGCCCGGCCGTCCGCCAGTCCACGGGCGCCCCCGGAATTCCTGCCCTGGGGGGCACGGTGCCCTCATTCCGCGGGATGCACGGCGCTCTTCGTGCAATAGGCCCTCGTCATGCAACAGGTGTCAACCGGCGGCACCTCCGGTGAAGTGGACACTGGAGGCGCAGGGCGGGGCGGAGGCATGAACGTGACTTCAAGCGGGAGGTAGTAGGCGGGGTTGGAGCAGGCACCGCGCAGGCAGAGGAAGGCCGCGGCGGAGGACCGCGGCGGGCCGCTGCTTTCGGCCTCAGAGAAGACGAGTCCGGTATGGGCCTTTGCCCCGGCCTCTTCCCGCGCGAGCTTGAGCGCGCCGAACACCGAGAGCCCGGCGTCCTCCAGCGCGACGAGCGTCGGCGCGCAGTGGAGCGGCTTCGACGTCTCATGGCTCCTCGTGCAGGTGAGCTGCACGGGAAGGTGCGCGGGCAGCGGCGACGAGATGTGTCCGGGGCCCTCTCGCTTCGCGAACCGCGTCGCGGGGCACGTCACGCGCACGTCAATCCGGGAAGCTGCGTCCTCGCAGTCGGGCGTACACGTTCCCAAGCGGCTGCGGCAGAAGCAGAGCGCTCCCCAGTCGTTGCCGCTCTTCACCATTCCCTGGACCTTGATCTCCAGCATGGCCTTCGCCGGCACCTCCTGGATGTGGGAGTGCGGCGTGGTGTCCTTCGCTCGTGGCGTGCCCGAAAGAGGGTCCATCACGTCGACGTCCAAGGGCCCCAGGGCGCGCAAGAAGGCGGCTTCGGGAACGACAACGCGCCGAGGGGCTTCATCACACGCCAGGACAATGGCCCTGGCGGGTGGTCCCGCAGGCTTGGGCGGCGCGTCGCCGGTGATGAAGAAGCTGGGACTCGCACACGCGACCGCCAGCGACGCAATGGCCAGTAGACGGACTTCCCATCCGGGTGGGCGCGCTGTCCGCATCACTCTCCCACCTTGAGGAGGGGGAGCAGGTCCGGGATGGACAGCCCGATGAGCGTGTACTGGCCGCCATCCTGGGGCGCCCACGCGTAGCCGAAGTGGAAGGCCCGCGCGACGTTGAAGCCCACGCCGATGGCAACCCGGACACTGGGGGCGCCGTCCTTGTTGTCCGCGGAGGCACTGGCCGAGTCCTTGTATCCACCGCTGATGAGTGAAATGGACGGTGCGAAGGCGACGTACTCCGCCAGGTTTGGTGCCTTGCGCGAGTTGTAGCTGACCGTGAATGGGAAGGTCACCGCCAAGGACCCTCTGCGCGTGCTCTGGTCGTTCAAGGGGATGGCGTAGGAGACGGGGATGCTTGACGTGGCCTCGACGTCGGAAGCAGAGGCGCCTTGGGCCGCTGCGATGACTTCCGTGAAGATGGGCACCGTGGTGATGAGCCCGAGGTTGTAGATGGAGAATGAATCCTTCAAGACGACGATGTCTTCATTGCCCGGTACACGGTAGATGGCGCGGAAGGTGACGCGCTGGTTGAGATAGTCCTTCCATGGGATGGGGAGGGAGCGGGTGCAGCCGTTGCGAAAGTCCAGCTCCGCCTTCACCTTGCGCGTCTTGCCATCCTTGCCGTCGGGAACCTCCAGCTCGAAGGTCCAGGGGCTGTTCAGCAGGACCGCGGGGGGAAGCTGGGCGCAGGTGGCCTGGTTCAGCGAAATGGCGACGTCCGCGTCCTGGTCGATGAGGTCCGCCAGACGTTGGACCTCGCCACCCGACTCCTCCATGAGGAAGAGGGAGCCCGTGCCCTTGATGACGAAGAACCCGGACCTGGCGGACACCTGGAAACGGGCGCCGTCAAACTCCGTGAAGTCCGTGTCGACGATGGCCGTGCGGCCGAAGCTCGGGAACTGCGAGTTGAGTCGCGCGGAGATTCGCCGGGCCAGCGCGTGCTTATGGGCCCTGCGGAAGTTCTCGGTGGACTTCTTCATGTTGGCGTCGTCGCCCAGCTTGAAGTCTGGATCCTGACGAGCGTTGTCCCAATGAACGGCGTCATTCAGGAGCTTGCCCTCTTCGTCACGGCAGAGTGAATAGAGGATGCGGTCCCCGTCGGACGTGTGAAGAAGGGTGCGCAGGTCCGGTGGGGATGTCTTCTGGCCAGTTGAAGGGCTGCTGGCTTGAATGTCTCTCAAGGGAATCTTCTCGGGCTTCGAGTCCCGTAGGCTGGTGCCACTCCCGTTCCGGGGCACGAGGAGCTCCCGCTCCTGCAGGCAGAGGAAGTCTCCGGCGTAGAGCGCCTCCACCCCAATCTTGACGGAGACGACGGCGTCCTTCTCCTGGTCGCCGCGCCAGCGCGCGAGCGTGAGTTCGCGATTGGGCAGTCGGTCAATATCGCTCGTCTTGACTTTGGCGGACGACGGCTGTGCTCCGATGTCGACCTGGAAGTAGAGGTGGCTGAAGACGGAGAGCGCGCTCAGGGGCCCCCCTTCTGCGTCGAACTTGACGATGATGCGGTCAAGCGCGTGGCTCTCGCCGCCGTCTGGAATCAAGGCGTTCTCGGTGAGCTTCAGCCGGATGGCCTTGGCCGTTCCCCCGCCTGTCGCTGGCTCGTAGATGGCGAACAGCTCGTAGGGTTGCGCCCACGCCGCGGCGGATGCCAGCAGACACAGGACATACAGGAAACCACGAGCCGCGTTCCTGCCACGATGGAGATGCATATGGGTTCCCCCGCTGCCAGCGTATTGCAACCCTTCCACGCAAGTGTTCACTCGGTGGAAGTGTTTGGCAATAGGCCGGGGTTCCTACCCGGGGGTGATTGACGCCGACGGCCGGAGGTGCCGTGGACGGGCACCGTCGCGGCGGCACCGACTGGGGCTTCGCCTACCGCCGCGCCGCCGCGCCTCGCACGGTGCGTCCCCGCGTCAGGTGCGTGACGGCTTCACCCAGGCCCTCCACCGTCAGGGCGAACATGGGGAACACGCGGGCAATCACGGAGATGGTCCCCGTGCGCCACGTGCCCATGGGCTCCGGGTTGAGCCACACGTTGCGCTCGAAGTGCTGCGCCAACTGCATCAGCCACGTCAGCCCTTCCAGCCCGTCTGTCTTGTAATGCCCCTGCGCATCCGTGCGGATGGACAGCTCGTAGGGCGCCATGGAGGCATCCCCCACCATGACCAGCTTGTGGTGCCGCCCCACCTGGGCCACCAGCTCCGGCACGGTGATGCCGCCGGTGAGCTGCGGCGTGGCGTACAGCTTCCCGTAGACGCAGTTGTGGAAGTAGTAGGTGCGCAGCTCCTTGAAGTGTGTCGCCTGGCTGGCCACGCTGAACAGCCGGCTCACCAGCGCCGCGTACGGGTCCATGGAGCCGCCCACGTCCATGGCCAGCACCACGCGCGTGTTGGGCCGGCGGGGCGGCCGGGTCACCACCTCCAGCTCGCCGGCGTTGCGCGCGGTGGCGGCGATGGACTCGTCCACGTCCAGCTCGTCCGGTGCGCCATCGCGAGCAAAGGCGCGCAGCTTGCGCAGCGCCACCGCCATCTGCCGCGTGTCCAGCACCACGTCGTCGCGGTAGCCCGCGTACCTCCGGGCCCCGGCCTGCATCAGCGCGCGGCCCTGGCGGTTGCCCGCGCCGCCGCCCACGCGGATGCCCTCGCGGCCGAAGCCATTGTTCCCAAAGGGAGACGTCCCGCCGGTGCCCACCCAACGGTTGCCGCCGTCGTGGCGTTCTTTCTGCTCCTTCAGGCGCTCTTCGAAGAGCCGGCGAAGCTCCTCCGGGTCCAACTGCTCCAGCAGCGCGAGCTCCTCGGGGCTCAGGTCGGGCCGCTCGCGCGCCTCCTCCAGCCAGTTGAGCAGCTCCTGCGTCAGCTCCAGGCTCGCCGTCTCCACGCCCTGGAAGTGGGCGAGGAAGGCCTGGTCAAACGCATCCAACTGCGTCTCCGAGTGCACGAGCAGCGCCCGGGACACATGGTAGAAGCCGTCCAGGTGGCTGTCGTGGAGGCCCGCCCGCAGCGCGCCGGCCAGGGCCAGCGCCTCCTGGGCGCCGACCTTCAGCCCGCGGCGGCGCAGCTCGTAGAAGAAGGGTAGGAACATGGCAGCGCCTCTTCAGGCCCGGGGACGGCGCCCGCGCCCGAAGGCCTCCGCCACGGAGACCAGGTCCTGCTCCTTCTTCAGCAGCGCGCCCAGGAAGGGGAGCTGCTCGTCCAGCTTGAGGTCGTGGACGCCCTGCGCCTTGAGCACGGCAATCCAGTCGATGAGCTCGCTGGTGGAGGGCTTCTTGCGCAGCCGGGTGAAGCTGCGCAGCTCGTAGAAGACCTTCAGCGCCTGCTCGGACAGCGCGCTGTCCAGGCCCGGGTGGTGCACGTCGACGATACGGCGCATCAGCTCCGTGTCCGGGAAGTCGATGAAGTGGAACACGCACCGGCGCAGGAAGGCGTCGGGCAGCTCCTTCTCATTGTTGGAGGTAATCACCACCACGGGGCGGTGCTTCGCCACCACCTCGTCACCCGTCTCGGTGACGCGGAAGCGCATCCGGTCCAGCTCGTGGAGCAAGTCATTGGGGAACTCCAGGTCCGCCTTGTCCACCTCGTCGATGAGCAGCACCACGCGCTCGGGCGAGGAGAAGGCCTCGCCCAGCGGGCCCTGGCGGATGTACTTGCGGATGTCGCGCACGTCCCCGTCGTTGAAGCGCGAGTCATACAGGCGCTGCACGGTGTCGTAGACGTAGAGGCCGTCCTGCGCGCGGGTGGTGCTCTTCACGTGCCAGGTGATGAGCCGGTGCCCCAGGGCCTCGGCGATGGCCTCCGCCAGCAGCGTCTTGCCGGTGCCGGGCTCACCCTTCACCAGCAGGGGGCGTTGGAGGGTCAGCGCGCAGTTGACCGCGGCCTGGAGGCTCTCGTGGGTCAGGTAGGTGTCGGTGCCTTTGAAGCGGACGGGAGTGGGCGCCTGGCTCATGCTCCAGCCCTTTAACACCCGCCGCGGTGTCTGGGGGGCTCGCCTGCCCGGGGCTTCCGGAAACGTCAGACCCGGACGGCAAGCTCATTCGTATGTCTCGGGCGGAGGCAGCCGGGCGGCCGGGCGGGGGAGGACCCGCGGGATTGGCCGGCCCGCCCGCCCGCCTGTCACCTGCTTCGCGGAGGCGCCATGGGTCACCTGGTTGTTCCAGCACTGTTGCTCGTGGGAGCCGTCTCCCTGGCGGTGCGCACCTGCGGGACGGCCGCCGTCACCCGGCCGCCTGAGCTCCAACGGGAGCCCCCGGAGCGCTCCCTCCCTCGGGCCGAGCCGCCGGCCGCCGTCAGCGCCCGGGGGTAGCCGCCGCGCTGCGCGGGAGGGGCCGACCTCTCGGGATGTATGGCTTCGCCCGCCGGTCAACGATTGGTGCGAGCCAAGCACAGGTTTTCACACCGGTTTCCCAGGGGGCCGTGTATTCTCCCGGGCAATGTCCATTGCGAATGCTCTTGGCGAAATCTTCCGGCGCGAACTCGATGCGCAGTTGGTCCCGTTGCAGGAGGCGGTCCGGCGCATGGAGGAAGGCCTGGAGGCCCTGGAGTTGCTGCGCGCGGTGACGGACCGGCTGGCGCCGCTGACCAGTCGCCTCGGCGCCATGGCGGGCGTGCGGCCGCCCACGGAGCTGCCCGCGTCCACGCGCGGAGGCCGCAAGCAGGTGGTCGCGGCGCCAAAGGGTCGCGCGGCCGTGGTCAGGCCGGTGGCGGCGAAGCCGGCGGTCAGCCAGGCGCGTGCGGAGGAAGGCACCCGGGCGTGCGCCGTCATCGGCTGCGACCGGCCCAGCCGTTCCAAGGGTTACTGCTCGGCGCACTACCAGAAGCTGCGGCTGCTGATGCGGACCAACCGCAGGCCGTCGGCGTGGAAGGACGACGCGCTTCCGCAATCGGTGGCGGACGTGAAGCTGCCGCGGGGGCGCGCCGCCAGCAAGGCGCTGCATGAGGGTGGCGCCACGAAGAAGGCCTCAGCGAGGCCCGCCGCCCCCGTGGTGACGCCGCCGCCCGCCGAGGAGAAGGCCCCGGCCGCCGCGAAGAAGTCGGCGGGTCGGAAGGCCGCGCGGGCGAAGAAGGCCCCGGCCGCCGCGAAGAAGGCCCCGGCCGCCGCGAAGAAGGCCGCACGGGCGAAGAAGTCCCCGGCCGCCGCGAAGAAGTCGGTGGCCAAGAAGGCCCCGGCCGCGAAGAAGGCCGCGGTCAAGGGGGGGCGCAACGTCAAGACCACCAAGGCGAAGGCCGGAGCCGGCAAGCGCAAGAAGGGCCGGTCCTCCTCCCAGGGCTCGCTGTTCTGATTCGAGCGCCGCGCGCCGCGGATTCCCTCGGGCCTTCGGGCCCGAGCGGCTTCAGTGGAATCCAGGGAGCGCGGTGAGCAGGCCGGACGAGCGGCCGGTTCTCGGACATCCCCTTCGAGTCTCCGTTGACAGTAACGGGGCGGGGATGGGATTCGGCCCGGCATGAGCGAGCAAGGTTATCCGGTCACCGTGGCGGTGCGTCGTCCCGACGGGCGGGTGGAGCAGGTGCGTGTGGGCACGGCGTTCAAGAGCGGCGAGGGCTTCACGCTGACGCTGGGAGAGATGTCCATTGGCGGCACGCCGGACGCGGCGGCCCCGGCGGCGCGGCGTTCAGCGCCCGCGAGCAGCGGTGGTGGCGGTGGGGATGGAATGGTCTTCCCCAACTACGGCCGCAGCAAGGGCGGGCCCATTGTCGGCGCCAGCATGGGCGACCTGGAGTTCTACGCCAACGGCGCGCGCCGCTCGCTGAACGACGCGAGCAAGTCGCGCTGGCACGACAAGGAGCGCCAGTTGCTCGCCGCCATTGAAGCGGAAATCGCGCGGCAGCGGGGCGGCGACGCGGGCGGTGGCAATGACGGCGGCTACGGCAGCCAGGGTGGCTACGGCGGCGGCCGTGGCGGTGGCGGTGGCTACGGCGGCGACGACATCCCTCCGCCGAACGACGACGACAACATCCCGTTCTGAGCCACGCCAGGTCGTTGAGTGGCCGCCCCCATGGGTGGGCGGCCTTCCCGATGTGTTGATTTCAGCACAGCCGTCTCATCCCCCCCTTCAAGCCAGAGACTCCCAGTGAGAGGCTCGGCGCCCAGCTCTGTCGTGTGGGTCTGTAAATACTCACGCACGCATGCGCCCTTTTCACTGTGCAGCGTAGTCATTGGCGACACCTGGGGTGACATGCTCAGTCACTGAGAGGAAATTCTCGTGGCGAAGCGCTTCATTCTCAACGGTCGCCGCTTCATTTGTGAAGCAACGAGAATCTCCAGTAATCTCAGGAGCTTCATGGAGCATCTGGCAAGAAGGTGATTCACGGATGAATTGGCCCCGTTCGCCAGCGGCAGTTGTTTCAACGACTTCGTATATGGCCTGAATCCTGCTCAACCCCCGTTCGCCAGGGAATGCCTCCCATATGGTGAGACTGTGAAAGAACGGGGCCATTAAATGACACCCAATGTCTGTGTCGTCGGAGCCGGTGCCTTCGTTCCTTCACGCGTAGTGAGCAACGAGCGAATCGCCAGGGCCATCCCGGGGTGGCCGGCGGCGCGCATCGAGGAGAAGGTCGGCATCCGCGAGCGCCGCTTCCTCTGGGACATCGACGAGGCCACGGGCCGGGCGATTCCGCCGCCCGAGAATGACGGGCACATCTACCCGGCCAACAACACGGACATGTGTGAGGTGGCGCTCCGCAAGGCGCTGGCCCAGGCGGGTGTGGACCCCCAGGCGCTGGACGCGCTCTTCGTGGTGACGTGTACGCCGGACGCGCCGCACTTCAACCACGACGCCATGGAGCTGCACCGGCGGCTGGAGATGCGCGAGGACGCGTTCGGGCTGGTGCTGGACGACGGCTGCGGCGGCACGCCGTACGTGTTGGACATGGTGAAGAAGATGATGGACGGCGGGCGCTTCCGCACGGTGGCGGTGGTGGCCTCTGCCTTCACGTCCCCGCTGGTGAACCGCGAGGTCTACACGGACGAGCTGCCGGCCGGGCCTGGCCGCTCGAAGACGCTGCAGGGCTACCTCTCCATGTATGTCTTCGGCGACGGGGCGGGCGCGGTGGTGCTCCAGTC
>NZ_JAAIYB010000308.1 GCF_010894475.1 Myxococcus vastator | reverse complement strand
GCCCCCATCTCACCGACGCCGCCCGTGCCCTCGCCGGTGAAGACGGTGGAGGCGCCGGAGCAGGGGCCGGTGGCGCCCGCGAAGCTGCTGCTGAAGGTGCTGGCGGGGAAGCGGCCCGTCGCGGCCACCGTGTACGTGAAGTCCGCTTCGGGGGCGCCGCGGCGGGTGATGGTGGACCGCAAGGCGCGCAAGCCGGTGGAGGTCATGTTGCCGCCTGGGGAGTACCGGCTGGACGTGCTGTCCCAGGGCTACCTGGCGCAGACGCGAAAGGTGACGCTCTCCCGGGAGGCGGTGCCCACGGTGTCCTTCACCCTGGCGAAGGCGCCGGTGAAGAAGTCCCAGAAGGTGCGCCTGAAGAAGGACGTGGTGGAGCTGCCGCGCGCGCCGCGCTTCGCGGAGAAGCAGGCCGCGCCGCGCAAGGGGACGACGGCGGGGCTGGCCCTGCTGATGGACATGTTCGTGCGGGACGAGAAGCTCCGGCTCCGCATCGAAGGGCACACCGACAACCGCGAACGCCCCGCGGCCGCCGCCCGCAAGACGCTGTCCGAAGCGCGCGCCGACGCCGTGGCCAAGGCCCTGGTCGCCGCGGGCCTGGAGGCGTCGCGCATCGAAACCCTGGGCCTGGGCGACACCCGGCCCAAGGCGCCGAACCTGCTGCCCCGCGGGCGCGAGCTGAACCGCCGCGTGGAGTTCGTGCTGCTGCGCAAGGAGTAGACGGAGGGCACCGTCATCACGCGGGCGCCGGGACGGGCGGCAGTTGCTTGTGCACCTGCTCCAGCAGGCGTTCGAGCGAAAATGGCTTCTTGAGGAACCCCGCCCAGTCGTAGTCGGGCGGCCGCACCGACGGGTCGATGGCGCTCATGATGACCACCGGCAGCGACGCGAACTCCCGCGAGCCGCGGATGGCCCGGATGGTCTCGAAGCCATTCATCACCGGCATCATGACGTCGATGATGGCCAGGTCTGGACGCGCGTCCTTCAGACAGTCGAGTGCCTCACGGCCATTCGCGCAGGTGACGACCCGGTAGCCCTCGTCCTCGAGGATGGACTTCACCGCCTCCGCGATGTCCAGCTCATCGTCGACGACCAGAATCGTCTTCATGAGGGCCTCCGCCCCGCGGGCTTCCGCTTGGGCTTCCGGGCCGCCTTCTTCGCCGCCGCCCTGACGCCCATGGGCGACTTTCTGGTGGCCTTGGCCTTGGGCGGTGCTCCCCTCACCACGGCATGGCCGGTGAGCACGGCCTCGGCGCTCTCGAAGGTCTCCGCGACGGTGATGCCTTTGTCGGTGATGGAGAACTCCCGGATGCCGCTGTCGTACTGGCTCTCCCGCATCTTCATGATGGAGATCAGCCGGTAGAGCTGGGAGCGCAGCTCCACGTAGCGCAGCAGGATGACGTTCTCCACGTACGCGGTGGCATCTGGCTGCGGCGCGTCCACGTTCGGGGAGAAGAGGGCCGTCTCATCGGAGTAGACGGTGGTGACGTCCAGCATCCGCAGCTGGTGGGACAGGGCGGAGAAGAAGCGGCTCATCCGCTCCGGGTAGACGGTCGCCGAGCGGAAGCCCGCGATGCTGTCGACGAAGAGCCGCAGCCGTTTCACCTTGCGCTCCTGGATGCGCTCCAGCAGCCGCTCGGCGAGCGCGTCCAGGTTGTGCTCCAGCGGCGGCTGCCACTGGATTTCGATGAGCCCCGCGTCCACGTACTTCTTGAAGTCGCCCATGCCCACGCCCTCGGCCTTTTCAATGAGCCGCTGGGACGTTTCGTAGAAGCCGAAGTAGACACCGGGCTGTCCCTGTCTGGCGCCCTCCAGGAGGAAGCGCAGGCCCAGCAGCGTCTTGCCCGTGCCGGGAGCGCCCAGCAGCAGGGTGGTGGACCCCGACAAGAGGCCGCCGTGCAGGGACTTATCCAGGCGAGGAACCCCGAAGGCCATCCGGCTGCGCTGCCCCTCTTCCCGCTCCTGGGGATTGGAGAACAGCACCTCGGTCCGGGGATGGACGATGACACCCCGGTCGGAGATTTCGAGCTCGTGCTTGCCGAGCAAGGAGTCACTGCCCCGGAACTTGAGCGCGACCAGCTCGCGGACGGCACGCGGTCCCGACAGCCAGAGGGACAGCTTGAAGACGCCGTCCACCGCCGTGGTCTCCGGAGGCATGTCTCCGGCGAAGTGAGGCGACAGCAGTATCGTCGTGCAGCCGATGATGCCGATGAAGGTCTGCAGCTCCTGCAGGAAGCGTTTGTAGGTCAGGTCGCCGCGGGCGAACTCCTTCGCCGCGTCCATGCCGTCCATGATGAGCAGCGTGGCCTGGTGTTGCCGGGCCGCGCGCCGCACCAGCTCCAGGAGCCCCTTGAGCCCCTCGGTCTCCAGTTGGTGATAGGCGCTGATGTAGTGGAGCTTGTCGGGGATGACAGACGCGTCGAAGAACGACATCGCCTCCAGGTTCGCCAGCATGCGCGCGTGGGACTCCGTGAGCAGCGTCACGTAGAGCGCCTTGCCGCCATGCTTGACATGCCAGAAGGCAATCTGGTGCGCCAACAACGTCTTGCCGGAGCCGGGAGGGCCCAACACCGCGTAGGAGGCGCCCTGGATCAGGCCGCCCTTGGTGATGAAGTCGAGCCGGCGTACGCCGGTCTCCAGCCGGGGTGTCATCGCCTTTCGCTCGCTTCCACCGTCTTCCCCTGACGACACGACACGCCTTCCTTTCGGTCAGTACGCTTCCACCCGGTGACGGGGCAGCGTGACTTGAAACGTCGAGCCTTCGCCCGGCTGGCTCTCCACCGTGAGTGTTCCTTCGTGCGCGGCGACGATTTCCTGGGCGATGTAGAGCCCCAATCCCAGCCCATCCGTGCCAGCGGTGGTGACCGCGCGCTCGAAGCGGTTGAAAATGCGGGCCAGGTCCTGCTCCGCGATGCCAATGCCCTGGTCCCTGACGCGGACCTGGAGGACGTCCGGATGTTCCTCCACCATGAGGCGGACGGGCTTGCCGTCTCCGTAGCGAAAGGCATTGGTGAGAAGGTTGCTGATGACCTGCTCCAGCCGGAGCCTGTCTCCCGCGAGCAGCGCGGGCCGCTCAGGCAGGGCCAGCGTCAACGCCACGCCGGCTGCCCGGGCCTGCATGGCCAGCCGCTGGGCCACGTCGCGCGCGGCCTCGGCCAGGTCCATCATCTCCAGATGGAGGCGCATCCTCCGGTGGCCCACTCGGGACACATCCAGCAGCGTGTTCAGCAGCTCTTGCATCCGGATCAACTGGCGCAGCGCGGGTGCGGTGCTGGCTTCGACCGTCTTCCGGGACACTGTATCGCCCCGCGTGCGGGCCAGGTGGTGGAGCACTCGCTCCAGGTTGAGCCGCAGCGCGGTGAGCGGTGTCCTCAGCTCGTGGGCCGCGATGGCGAGGAACTCGTCGCGGAGTTGCACCGCCGCCTGGGCCCGTGACTGCAGCCGCAGCAGTGCTTCGATGTTGGCGAGGAGCTCGTCGTCTCCCAGCGGCGTGGTCCAATAGGCGTCCGCTCCCTGGGCCAACCCGCGGAGCCGGTCCTCGCGGCGGACGGAGACGGCGGACAGGTGTGCAATCAGCAGGTCGCGCGTCTCCTCCTGCTCCCGCAGGCGCCGACAGACCTCGTAGCCGTCGATGTCGGGCAGGTGCACGTCCAGCAGCACCAGGTCCGGGCGCCCGCTCGCCAACCGGAGCGCCTCCGTTCCACTGGTGGCGTCCACGACGTGATAGCCCGCGTTCGTGAGGATGCGACCCGTGAGATAGAGGACGGCGGGCGTGTCATTGACGTTGAGGATGGTGGCGCGCACGGGCGCGTCCTCCTTCGGTCGTCCTGACGCGCTGCTGGGGTCCATTCCAGGAAGATGGGCTTGGATTCACCCGAACGGAATCCCCAACGTGCGACGGCGTGCCGTGAGAGGTGTGTGGTGTCGCACACTCCGCGGCCCACCGCGGGGTGATGGGTTCTGAATAGAGCCGCGGAGCATGCGTCTGCCCTCATGAACACGACGGCGGGCCCTGAGCTCACGAGGACGCACCCCATGAACCGCATCGCTTCCGCGCTGGTCGCAGCCCTTCTCCTCACTGGCAGTGCCCAGGCCCAGGGCTTCGGCCCCCGTCCCACGCGCGTGGAGCGGGGCGAGCTGCGCGATGACCGCCGCGACGTGGAGGACCTGCGGAAACTGCTGGTCCGCTTCGACGCCGCGTGGAGCAGCCGGAGCGAACGGAAGATGGCGAACGTGGAGGTCAGTCTGCGCAAGCTGCTCCGCGCCGAGCTGGCGGAGAGCGAGCGGGAGCTGTCCAAGGATTGGGCGCAGTCGCGGCGGTCCCGGCGGGATGCGCGCGTGGCCCAGTGGGGCGGACCCCGGGCGGCCCACTGGGGCCGGGCCTCCGCCGTCGAAGCCCGGAGCGACCTGCGCGCCGAGCACGCCGCGCTGCGGACACGGAAGGCCATTGCCCGCGAGCTCGACGAAATCGAGGGACTGCGGCAGCCCGGGGCCTTGAGCTACAAGCGCACGCTCATCCTGGAGCTCATCCAGGTGGCGGAGCGGGAGCTGAACCAGTCCCGGCGGGAAGTCCGTGACGACCGGCGTCCTCCCAGCCGACGCCGCTGAGCGCCCCGCCGGCCAGTCCCGGCGGTGGGGTTACTCCGCCTTCTTCGGCGCGGTGGCGGCGCCCACCACGCGGTGCACCGGGTACAGATCGCCCGGGGTGATGGCGTCGTCGAGGAACTGCCAGCGGCAGAAGCCATCATCGGAGTGGGGCTCCAGCAGGTACACGGCGAGCGTGCCGGCGCGCTGGGCCGTGGGCACGTAGAGCGTCCCCGCGGGGAACTCGCGGGTGGTGCGCTCCGGGGCCACCGTGAGGACCGTCTCGAAGCGCACCGGTTTGGGCTTCTGGCTGAGCGGCACCTCGGCCTCGCCGGGCGGCGGCACGTTCGCCGCCACGTCGGGGCTGAACGTCTCCTCGCGCCGGGCCACGCGGTAGCTGTCCACCGTGAACGGCCGGGACTTGGGCAGCCGCTCGAACTGGATGCCATGGCCCTCCAGCCGCGAGGCGAGCTCCGCGGGGGCCAGATAGGCCTCCGGGGTGCTCACGGACTGGGTGGGGACGAAGGTCCGGTGGTGCGGCATCGCGTAGGTGCGCTTGCGCTTACCGGGGTAGCGCCGCGCGGTGATGCTCGCCTCGTCGAACGCGAGGATGTTCGCCGTGTCCCCGGGCCGGGCGTACGCGGGGTACTCGAACGCCAGCGCGCCCTGGGCATCGCGCGTGGCCACGCCGTAGTTGATGCCGACGAGCGTCTCCACGTCGGGAGCCTTGCCCCGCGCGATGATGTCCGCCTGCGTCTCGTCGGTGATGGCCCGGTAGGTGGCGGCGTTCCGGGCCGCGTCGCGGAAGAGCTCCAGCAGCCACGCGCGCATCACCGCGCAGCGGCGCGGGAAGTCGATGTAGCTGTACGTCTCCAGCAGCACGTCCAGCCGGCCGAGCAGGCCCCGGTAGTGGCTGCCGAAGCGCGGCAGCGCCGGGTACGTGTGCCAGCCCGAGCGCGGATCGCCTTCGTCCTTGTAGTTGCCGTACCAGAAGCTGTCGAAGCCGTGGCGGCCCTGCACGGCCTTGGCGACGCGCTCCAGCATGCCCCGGTTGTAGGCGCGCAGCTTGGAGAAGAGCGGCTCGTTCGAATGGGACGTGTCGAACGTCAGGTCGAAGGCGTGGATGCTGCCGTCGGTGGTGTGGCAGTCGATGAAGACGTGGGGCCACCAAGTCTGGTGCAGCGCGGCCATGGCGCGCGTCTCCGGGGCCTCCTGCTTCGTGCTGTCGCGGTTGAGGTTCCAGCCCTCGCCCGTGTAGCGGGTGCCCACGCCGCCCTCGGGGTTCACCTGCCCCTCGAGGTCCTGGAGGTTGAGCCTCCGGTTGTTCGGGCTGATGCGGTCGTTGCCGTCGGGGTTGAAGTCGGGCACCAGCACCAGGCACACCTTGTCGAGCAGCGTCTGCCCGAGCCGGGTGAGGGTGAGGTCGCGCGCGAGCGCGAGCACGGCCTCCTTGCCTTCGACTTCGCCCGCGTGGATGTTGGCCTCCACCATCACCACGACCTTCTTCTGCTTGCGCGCCTGCTCGGGCGTGAAGCAGCCGCGGTCGCTCACCACCAGCGCCACCAGGGGCTGGCCCTCGCCGCTCAGGCCGAAGTCCACCCGGTGGGCGAGCTTCGTGCGGCGGCAGAGCTCGTCCACGAAGGCCAGCACGTCGGAGTGAAGGGACGTTTGTGTGTAGTTCGACGCTTCAGCGCGGGTCAGCAGCCGGTTCATGGGGGCGCATCCGAGCGCTCCCGCCCAGGCGCGTCAAGTCCCGCTGCGCCGCTGGAAAGAGTGAGCCCGAGCAGGGTGTCCTCCTGCCCGGGCTCGGGGTGCTGCCATGGATGAGACCCGCACGTTTAAGTTCCCGCCTGCGGTTGAGACCTCGGGTCCTGCGATTGAACGACCGCCGCGCAAGGTGGAATGGAGCGGCGGGCTGGAATTGCACCAGCATCACGAGGGAGGGGGCGGGAACGGTTGATCGGGCCTGCGACAGCGAATGCTGAGTCTGGAGTGGGAATCTGAGTTTGGGGTGCTTCGCGCGCTCGTGATGCCGCCTGCCTCTACCGTGATTGGGCTACCCCGCCGCAGGGGATGCGGAATGGCGGGGGCAGGGCTCGAACCTGCACTGGGGGACGGCCGGAGAACGCTCGGCGTGAAGCTGCTGCTGAGTTTGAGTCTGGACTCCAAAAGGTCTGCGGCCGTGAGTCTAGCCGAACAGGTAGCCGAGGAGGGCCTCGCCGGCCTTCATTTCCTCCACCTCGACGGCGTTCGCCTCTTCGCGGGCGAACTTGACGGCCTGCTGCAATTTCTCCACGCGCTCCAGCAGGTCATTCATGCGCGTGGCGGGGAGGGCCCCCGAGAACTTCACCGTCTTCCAGTAACCGACGACGATGTCCTCGTAATAGACCTCCACCTGGGCCGGGTGCTTCTCGGTGGCCTCGGACTTCACGTGGTTGCGGGGGACCTTCTTCGTCTTCGCCGTCTGCACGGGCTCGGTGGCCCACAGGCCCTGCGCCGGGTCGGGAACCCACGACTCCGACGGGTCCAGCGTGGGCAGCTTCATCACGAAGGTGTGGAGGTCCACCAGCTGCTTCTCCAGGAAGAGAAGATAGGTGGCGGGAACACCCTTCAGCAGGACCCTGCCATCCACGCGCACGTCTACCTTCGCGTGACAGTTGGTGAGGTCCTTGGTCGCGGTGACGTCGAAGAGCCGGGTGAGAATCTCTTGCGTCTTCTTGAGGACGTCTTGCGTTCGTACCTGCACGCGGGTGGATTCGGGGGGGAAGCGCTCACCCTCCTCGTCGCGGGGCTGATACGTGCGGGAGATGCCGCTGAGCAACTGCGGCTTCTGGAGGTCGTGATGGGCCTGCGTCAGCTCCTGCTGGGAGCGGTTCTTGACGCCCTTCTCGACGGCGATGATCTGGTTCAGCTTCGGCATGTCGCCCCTGACGCGGCATGGCGCCTCGCCCTGACATGCATTCGCCAGGCGCGCGCTCCGTCAGCCGCCGGCCCGGGGAGCCGGACGCCCGGGCCTCGGCCGCCGCAGTGTGTGCGTCCATGGGGGTGAGCCCTCATGCATGACATCAGCACAGCGCCGCGCCCGGAAGGTCGCGCGGAAGGAGACACGCGTCATGACGGAGCAAGAGGCCTACGTGAAGCAGATGGATGCGGAGAAGCGGAGGCTCGACGCCCGGATCGCGGAAACGGAGGCGCAGGCCGACGTCCGCCAGGCAAGCGACGAGCTCAAGGACATGTCCGCGATTCGCCGCGTCTTCGACAAGTTCCGCGTCAAGCTGGATGAGCTGGGCCAGCGGCAGACGCAGAACTTCGACCAGGGCAAGGCCGAGCTCCGGAAGTCCTACGACGACACCAACCAGGCGGTCATCGAGATGGAAGCGAAGATGGCGCTCGTCCGTGCCGGCTATGAGCGCAAGCGGGAGGCGGAGCTTCGAGCGCTTGGCGCGCAGGTGGATGGTTGGGAAGCGTCCGCCACGCAGTCCCGGGCCGAGGACTCACGGCTCACGCGGCAGGAGCTCGAGTTCATCCGTCGCTCGCTGCATGACACGGAGTCCGCGCTCCGCCGGTTGATGAGCAGCCACGGCGAGAACTGGTCGAAGCTGAAGAAGGACTATGAGGACTCGTGGCGCGAGCTGCGGGAGCGCTCCGACAAGATTCGCGAGGGCGCGGACGTGCAGCCGTCCTCTCGCGCCTGAACCTGGACGGCATGAGGACCGGACCGGGTGAGGTCCGGCCTCGCGCCCAGGACCGCGGACGCCGCGTCAGAACGCGCGGTTCACCGCGTACCCGCAAATCTTGTGCTCGGCCTTGTACGTGTTGGGGCCGGGGATGCCGTCAATGGGGCCCGTGTAGCCGAAGCTCCGGCCCACCGTCTGGACGCGCGTCCAATAGACCTTCCCGGGGATGCCGTCCTCCTGGGCCGACGTGCGGGGCCCGCCGCGACGGTTCAGCTCGCGCGCGGTGATGCGCACGCGGGCCATCTCCGTGTTGGGCCCGGTGACGCCGTCAATGGGGCCCGTGTAGCCGTAGTCGCGCCGGGCGACCGTCTGGATGCGCTTGTAATAGATGGGGCCGGGGACGCCGTCGTACTCCGTCGTCGTATGCGGCAGGCCACCACCGGTCGGCGGAGGCGTGCCACCGCCCGCGATGCGCCCGCCCGCGTAGTCCATGGACCAGCCGAGATAGCGCGCGCCCGTCGCGCCCGAATACCCGTGGACGCTGTTCACGCCGATGGCATCACCCCATGACTGCGCCAGCTTGCGCGTGGCCATGAACACGGTGCCGCCACCGCCATTCAGGTCCGCGCCGACGTGGCCATACGCGCCAATGTCCCACCAGTGGAACGCCCCCGTGGGCGCCTGGGTCGGGTCCATGGAGATGATGCGTGACGCGCGGAACGCCTCGATGGCGGAGGGCCGCGCCGACGACTCCGGCAACTGGCCGAAGCGCCACATCAACGAACCACACCACTGGTCCCACGTGCCGCCGTCCCGCTTGGGATTGGCGGCGGCGAAGGCCCGCGCCCTGTCATAGATGGGCGAGTTCAGCTCGGATGTCTCGGCTTCGAGCGCGTCCGGCGTGAGCGCCTCCGTGTCCTCGACGGCGCCGCCACACGCACCCAGCACGATGACCACTGACACCAGCGCGGTGTTCCACGTCATCCCGTTCGTCTTCATCCCATGGCTCCTGTCATCGCCGTTCTCCGCGAGGTTGTCGGCGGGAGCATGGTTGGAGTTTCCAGGAAACTAAGTTTTTCCTGTATCTGAAGTTTTCCTGCGAACGTGCTCCCAGGCTTCGATGAGCCTGCGCGTTTCCTCCTGCGCCAGGGTCTGCAGCTTGGGGCCGAGCTGCGCGACCTTGTCTGGATGGTACTGGGCCACCAGTGACAAATAGGCCCGCCGTGCATCCGCGAGCGGAGTGCCGGGAGTGATTCCCAGCACCTCCCAAGCAGACGCCACAGGCTCCGGCTCCGGCTCAGGCTCCGCGTCTGGCGATTCGTCCGCGTCGTCGGCTTCTTCCTCCACCTCCTCGGGAGGTTCGACGGGAGGCGCGGGCCGGTCAAAGCCCACGCCGCAGGTGGCGCACAGGAGCCGCTCCTGGGGCTCACCGGAGTCGGAGGGAACGACGCGTGTGTCGAAGCAGTCCCCACACACGATGTTGCGACAGGACTCACAGCGCGCGGCGGAGGGGGCGTCGTCCAGGTCCTGGCCGCACCGGAGGCAGTCGTCTGGCAGGGGTGCCTCTTCGCCACACCGCACGCAGTGGGCCCACGCGCGGTCCAGGCGGTGCTCGCACTCCGTGCACTCCAGGTCGCCGCCGCTCGCGGGCTCCCAGTGCTTCGCTTCTCCGCACCACGGGCAGCAGGGCATCAGCCACGCCAGCTTCCCGGCGCAGTCGTCCGCGTCGCAGTCGAACTCGAGCCGGTAGCCCTGGGCCACGGGCTCGGGCGTGTTGGCCTCGTCGAAGGACTCGCCACAGGCCCAGCAGTGATTGAAGCGCGGGTGGGAGGGCGCCTCGCACGCCACGCAGACGGGGTTGCCGTGCTCGGCCTTCCATTCGACTTCGTCGCCGCAGCCGGGGCAGAAGCCCATGGCCTGCGTGACGTCCGGGTGCTGGCAGGAGGACCTCGCCGCGTGGGCGGCCCGCTCGCGCTGTCCAGGCGGGGCGGGGAAGGGGGGCTTGAGGCCTCGCTCCGTCAGGTGCTCCCACCAACAGGCGCGGCAGACGCGGCCCCGGGCCTTCCGGTTCGCGGGGCCGGGCGCCACCGGGCGTTGCCGGAAGTCACCGGCCTCCAGGACCTGCGTGCTCAGGCACACCTGGCAGACCCTGTCGCCGCAAACCTCGCAGCTCCCCGCGAGGCGGCGGACGCCCAGGCCCAGGATGCCGGCGGTCAGCACCTCCCTGC
>NZ_JAAIYB010000307.1 GCF_010894475.1 Myxococcus vastator | reverse complement strand
CACCTCCCCCGTCTCCTGCGCCTCCTTCGTGCGGGCCGTCTGCTTCGCGCTCATGTGCGTGCCTCCCTGTGGTGGCCCCCGCCAGTGCAGGCGGCCGGCCAGGGAGGGGCTCGCTGGGAAATCAAGCGGTTGGCCAGGGGGTGTGCGCCATTCCGGGGCACCTCGCTCCAGGACGGCGCACCCGGACTGATCCACGACGGCGCGGGGTTGACTTAAGGCGTCCTATTGGGAGCACGCACCCACACCCGTAGCGCTCCTGATGTTCGCTTGACCCGAAGGCACCCCCTTTTATATTTGACCAGTCCGGTCCACATTCAAGTGTGACGGTGTAGGTCCCCCTGCGGCACAGGCGCTCCGAGGCGCCCGTCGACGTCCCCTCCAGGAAGGTGTTCGAAGCAATGGTGAAGCTGCCGATCTACATGGACAACCACGCCACCACCCCGCTGGACCCGCGGGTGCTGGAGGCGATGCTGCCCTACCTGCGCGAGGACTTCGGTAACGCGGCCAGCCGCAATCACGTGTTCGGCTGGAAGGCCGAGGCGGCGGTGAACAAGGCCCGGCAGCAGGTGGCCGAGCTCATCGGCGCGGCCGAGCAGGAGATCGTCTTCACCTCGGGCGCCACCGAGTCCGACAACCTGGCCATCAAGGGCGTCATCGAGTTCTACAAGTCCAAGGGTGACCACATCATCACCCTGAAGACGGAGCACAAGGCCATCCTGGACACCTGCAAGCGCCTGGAGCGCGTGCGGCAGGAGCGCCTGGACGAGCTGAAGCTGCTGCGGCTGGCGCAGCTCGCGGGCCAGGACGTCACCGAGGACAACCAGGCGGCGCTGCTGGCCAAGCACGACGTGGACGCCGACGAGACGTACCGCAAGTGGGCCGAGCTGCCCACCGGCGGCGCGCGCGTCACCTACCTGGACGTGGAGCCCGACGGCCGCGTGAGCCTGGAGAAGCTGGCCGCGGCGATGACGCCGAAGACGGTGCTGGTCTCCATCATGTTCGCCAACAACGAGATTGGCGTCGTCCAGCCCGTCGCCCAGATTGGCGCGCTGTGCCGCTCCAAGGGCGTGCTCTTCCACTGCGACGCGGTGCAGGGCATTGGCAAGGTGCCCTTCGACGTGGAGGCCATGAAGGTGGACCTGGCCTCCATCACCTCGCACAAGATGTATGGCCCCAAGGGCATTGGCGCGCTGTACGTGCGCCGCCGGCCGCGCGTGCGCATCGCGCCCATCATCGACGGCGGCGGCCATGAGCGCGGCATGCGCTCCGGCACGCTGAACGTGTCGGCCATCGTCGGCTTCGGCAAGGCGGCGGAGCTGGCGCGCACGGAGCTGCCCGAGGAGTCGGCGCGCATCCTTCGCCTGCGCGAGAAGCTGCGCAAGGGCCTGACGGACGCGCTGGACATGACCATCATCAACGGGTCGATGGAGCACCGGCTGCCGGGCAACCTCAACATCTCCTTCGCCCACGCGGAGGGTGAGTCCCTGATGATGGGCATCAAGGACGTGGCGGTGTCCTCCGGGTCCGCGTGCACGTCCGCCTCCCTGGAGCCGTCCTACGTGCTGCGCGCGCTGGGCGTGGACGAGGAGCTGGCGCACAGCTCCATCCGCTTCGGCCTGGGCCGCTTCACCACGGAGGAGGAGGTCGACTACGTGGTGAACCTCGTGGTGGACAAGGTCCGCAAGCTGCGCGACATGAGCCCGCTCTACGAGATGGCCAAGGAAGGCATCGACCTCAAGAGCATCGAGTGGACGGCGCATTAGCGCCTTCCCTGGTAGACAGGGGGGCACAAGCCCCCTCCCCCGGAGGGCGTTGCCCCCCGGAACCTTTGGTGAGAAGCATCCGTTGAAGGAGCAGGCATGGCTTACAGCGACAAGGTCATCGAGCACTACGAGAACCCCCGGAACGTCGGGACGCTCGACAAGGAAGACCCGAACGTGGGCACCGGCCTGGTGGGCGCGCCCGCCTGCGGCGACGTGATGCGCCTGCAGCTCA
This sequence comes from Myxococcus vastator, assembly GCF_010894475.1. Taxonomy (GTDB): domain Bacteria; phylum Myxococcota; class Myxococcia; order Myxococcales; family Myxococcaceae; genus Myxococcus; species Myxococcus vastator. The sequence continues at coordinate 8,501 of NZ_JAAIYB010000307.1, read as the reverse complement.
AGATCTCCGAGGACGGGCTCATCGAGGACGCCCGCTTCAAGACGTTCGGCTGCGGGTCGGCCATCGCCTCGTCGTCGCTCGTCACCGAGTGGGTGAAGGGCAAGACGGTGGACCAGGCGATGACCATCTCCAACAAGGACGTGGCCCGCGAGCTGTCGCTGCCGCCGGTGAAGATTCACTGCTCCGTGTTGGCGGAGGACGCCATCAAGGCGGCCATCGAGGACTTCAAGAAGAAGCGCGCCGCGCGTCAGGCCAAGGCGTCCTGACGTTCCGGGAAAGAGAGAGGCGAACCATGAGCGAGCAGGCGACCCAGGAGACGACGCAGCGCCAGGCGCCTGCCACCGCGCCCGTGGCCAAGCCCCCCAAGGGCATCACCATCGCCGACAGCGCGGTGACCCGGCTGAAGGAGCTGCTGGAGCAGCGGCAGACGCCCGAGGCCGGCTTGCGGCTGGCCGTGAAGGGCGGCGGGTGCTCGGGGCTCCAGTACTCCATGGAGTGGTCGGAGAAGTCCCGCGAGCGCGACAAGATTTTCGAGAAGGACGGCGTGCGCGTCTTCGTGGACCCGAAGAGCTACCTGTACCTCATCGGCACCGAGCTGGTGTTCGAGCAGACGCTCATGGCCTCCGGCTTCAAGCTGAACAACCCCAACATCAAGGCGGCCTGCGGCTGCGGAGAGAGCTTCTCCGTCTGACGCGCCGGCACGCGCTCCGCCCCCTCGCCGGGGTGGAGCCGCCGCCACGCGGGCCCGGCCAGCCGCCGGGCCCTTTTCGTTTGTCCCCTCCCCGCATTGGAGAGCCCCCCGTGAGGACCCACTTCGACGTCTTCGGCCTGAAGCGCGCCTATGACGTGGACGTGCCGGCGCTGGAGAAGCAGTACCGCGAGCTGTCGTTGCAGCTCCATCCGGACCGCGTGGCACAGGCCAGCGCGCGCGAGCGCCTGCAGGCCCTGGAGGGCACCACCGCCCTCAACGAGGCCTTCAAGACGTTGAAGGACCCGGTGCGCCGCGCCTTCTACCTGCTCAAGCTGCACGGCATCGACCTGGACCGCGAGGACGCGGGCGCCCAGAAGGACATGCCCCTGGCCTTCCTGGAGGAGGTCATGGACCTGCGCGAGGCGCTGGACACCGCCATGGCGAAGAAGGACCTGGGCCGCGCCCGGGCCATGGCGGACGACGTGGAGGCCCGGAAGAAGGCGGCCCTCACCCAGGCGGCGGAGTCGCTTCGCACCCTGGAGGCTGACGCGCCGGGGGACGACGGGCAGGAACTGGTGAGAAAGGCGTCGCACGCGCTGGGGCGGGTGCGCTACTTCACGCGCTTCCTCGAGCAGGTGGACGCGTTCGAGGAGGAGATTCAGGCGTGAGCAAGAACGGCTACCTTCAGATTCACGACCCGCTGAAGCCCAAGGGGCAGGCGGTGGGCATCGACCTGGGAACGACGAACTCGCTGGTGGCGGCGGTGGTGCAAGACACGCCCCGCTGCGTCCCGGTGGACGAGGGCGACGCGCTGCTCCTCCCCTCCGTGGTGCACTACGCGAAGGACGGCGGCGTGGTGGTGGGCGCCCGGGCGCGCGCGCTGGCCTCCGAGCACCCCACCGACACCATCGCCTCCGTGAAGCGCTTCATGGGGCGCAGCCCGGACGACGCGGAGACGCGCAAGCTGGGGCACTACCTGTTCGCGCCCGGCGCCAAGGTGGTGCGCTTCGACGTGGCGGGCGGCACGCCGGTGACGCCCATTGAAGTCTCCGGTGAGGTGCTGCGCGCCCTCAAGCGCCGCGCGGAGGCGCACTTCTCCACCAAGGTGGAGCAGGCCGTCATCACCGTGCCCGCCTACTTCGACGACGCCCAGCGGCAGGCCACCAAGGACGCGGGCCGGCTGGCCGGGCTGGAGGTGCTGCGGCTGCTCAACGAGCCCACCGCCGCCGCGCTGGCCTACGGCCTGGACAAGGGCAGCCAGGGCACCTTCGCCGTCTACGACTTGGGCGGCGGCACCTTCGACATCTCCATCCTCAAGCTGGTGGACGGCGTGTTCGAGGTGAAGTCCACCGGCGGCGACTCCGCGCTGGGTGGCGACGACTTCGACCGGGCGATTGCGCAGCGCGTGCTGGAGACGCTGGGCGCGTCCGAGGCGCCGGCCCCCGCCCTGGTGGCGGAGGTGCTGGCGGCCTCGCGCAAGGCCAAGGAGGCGCTCACCGACGCGTCGTCGGTGGAGTTCACCGCGGGCGGGCAGACGCACGCGGTGAAGCGCGAGGACTTCGACGCCTGGATTCAGCCCTTCGTGCAGAAGACGGGCACGGTGTGCCGGCGGGCGATGAAGGACGCGGGCGTGACGGCCGGGGAGCTGGACGGCGTCATCCTGGTCGGCGGCGCCACGCGCGTGCCGGCGGTGCGCCGCTACGTGGCGGAGCTGTTCGGCCGCGAGCCGCTGGGCGACATCAACCCGGACCAGGTGGTGGCGCTGGGCGCGGCGGTGCTGGCCAACCTGCTCACCACGGCGGACCGTCAGGACGACGTGCTGCTGCTGGACGTGATTCCGCTGTCCCTGGGTTTGGAGACGATGGGCGGCATCGTGGAGAAGCTGATTCAGCGCAACTCCACCATCCCCACCACCGCGGGCCAGGTGTTCACCACCTTCAAGGACGGGCAGACGGGCCTGGACGTCCACGTGCTCCAGGGCGAGCGCGAGCTGGTGGAGGACAACCGCAGCCTGGCGCGCTTCACCCTGTCCGGCATCCCCCCCCTGGCCGCGGGCCTGGCGCGGGTGGAGGTCCGCTTCCAGGTGGACGCGGACGGCATCCTCTCCGTCAGCGCGCAGGAGCAGAGCACCGGCGTCAGCCAGTCGATTACCGTGAAGCCCAGCCACGGCCTCACGGATGAGGAGATTGAGCAGATGCTGCTCGACTCCATCGACTACGCCGAGGACGACATCCAGGCCCGGCAGGTCCGGGAGCAGCGGGTGGACGCCGAGCGCGTCCTCGCCGAGGCGGACCGGCAGTTGGGTGAGCACGGCGCGCTGCTCCAGGACGGGGAGCGCGCCGTCATTGATGCCGCCATCGCCCGGGTGCGCGAGCTGATGAAGGGCGAGGACCACCTGAAGCTGAAGGAGGCCGTGCACGCGCTGGATGAAGCGTCCCGCCCCTTCATCGAGCGGGTGATGAACCAGGCCATCACCCAGGTGGTGGCTGGCCACTCCGTGGAGGACTACTGACGTGCCCAAGGTGACTTTCAAGAGCCCCCTGGCCGAGGTCAGCGCCGACGTGCCCACCGGCACCACCCTGCTGGACGCCGCCGAGGCCTGCGGCGCCCAGGTGGGGCACAGCTGCGGCGGGGTCTGCGGCTGCTCCACCTGTCACGTCTGGGTCCGCAAGGGCCTCGACTCGCTGAGCGAGCAGACGGACGCGGAGGCGGACCGCCTGGACATGGGCTTCGACGTCCGCCCCTACTCCCGGCTGAGCTGCCAGACGGAGCTGGGCGCCGAGGACCTCCTGGTCGAAATCACCGAGGAGTCCCTCACCGCCTTCATGGACGAGAACCCCGTCCTGCGCCGCTCCCTGGAGGCCGAAGGGAAATGGCCGCTGAAGAAGTGAGGTTGTTACGTAGTGCTTGACGGGGCGGGGCAGGAACTCTATATGTCCGGCCCATCGCAGCGCCGCACCGCGATGCCCCACCTGCCCAGGTGGTGGAATTGGTAGACACACTAGATTCAGGGTCTAGCGCCTGCAAGGGCATGGAGGTTCGAGTCCTCTCCTGGGCACAAAGTTGAGAAGGGGTCCCGGTTTCAAACCGGGGCCCCTTTTCGCTTTTCAGGGGTCAGCTTCTCACGGGCTCCACGGCGTCGTGCGCCACGTGACTCGCCGCCTCCCGCGCGAGGCTCCCGCCCTTGCGCAAGTCGCGGATGCGAATCTTCCGCAGGTGGACGGAGACGGCGCCCACGGCGACCTGGCTGATGACGGTGCCCAGGTGCGTGAGCGTGGAGAAGGCCGCCGCGTCCTCCGGCGAGGCCCCCAGGCTGCGGGCCGCCCAGCTCGTCACGAAGTAGTAGATGCCCATGCCCGCCGGGACGCCCGGGAGCGACTGCCCCAGGGAGATGGCCCCCAGCACCACCGCCCCGGCGAAGAGGCCCCCGGAGATGCCGATGCCCTGCAGCGCCAGGCCGTAGGCCAGCGCGGAGGCGAGGACTGGCCCCACCGAGTAGACGAACACCTTCGCCATGCCGGTGAAGGAGCGCGCGGTGCCCAGGCCCTCGCTGACGTGGTGGAGGAAGCCCTCCACCCGGGGGAGCTTGTGGCGCTTGTGCAGGGCGAAGGCGAGCGGACCGGACCAGTGCGCCAGCAGCACCACCAGCGCGACCAGCCCCACGCAGAGCGACACGGCCACCTTCAGCTCCCCTTGGAAGCGGGACAGCGTCTGGCCAAACGGGCCGAGCAGCGACAGCGTGACGAGCAACATCAGCGCCGCGAACTCCATCAGCTTGCAGACGCCCACCGTGCCCAGACAGCGCAGGAAGGGGATGCGCTGCGTCCGCGACAGGAGGAACGAGCGCATGATTTCGCCCAGCTTCCCGGGCAGCGCGTTGTGGACGAAGGCGCCAATGGCCACCAGGTGGTAGCGCTCCTTGAAAGGCACCGGCCTGCGGAGCGTGCGCTGCCATTGCACCGCGCGCAGCGGGATGAGCGAGGCCTGGAGCAGCATGAAGGGCACCAGCCACACGAGGTGGCCGGGCAAGTCCCTCACGAACTCCCCCAGCGGGAAGCGGGGCTGGAGCAGGGGCCCGGCTCCGCCCAGGTTCCATTTGAAGAACGCGGTGGAGAGCAGGACGACGGACAGCACGAGCCCGAAGACGGCGAGCAGCACCTTGAACAACGCCCGGCCCCCAGAAGGCCTCGCCCTGCCCTTCACGGCACCCTCCGGAGTCGTGGGGTGTCTTCGAGATAGGCCGCCGCGAGCCGCTCATGGAGCTGCGCGCAGTGCGACAGGCCGGACAGGTCCACGGGGGCCTTGGCGGGCCAGCACACCAGGCTGTTGGCCTCCGTGCGGGTGAGTCCTCCGTGCGAGCCGAACTCCCAGGCGAAGCCCACGGTGCCACCGCGCCGCACGGCTTCGCCGAAGAGCACCAGGTCCCCCGCGGTGGACATGGTGGGGAGGACGCGGAGGAAGTCCGCCACCGCGCGCTTGCTGAACTCGGTGGACAGCGGGGCCCGGTCCAAGGAGTCCACGGTGTAGACGCCGCCACGCACGAGCGCGACCGCGCTGTCGCCTCGCCGCAGGGCGACGAGGCCGATGTCCGGGCTCCGCGTCACCCGAGCCAGCACCTCGGGGTGGCGCGCGAGCAGCGACCTGGCCTCCAGCGGCTCGGGCTCACCGGACACGTACACATGGGCGAAGTCGCCGCACTCGACGGCCATTGGCGTGAAGGGCGCGCGCGGCTGCGTGTCCGGCTCCGGGCGAGTCCTGCCGTCGCAGAGGCCGCGGACCACGTCGTCGGAGAGGGGGCCGTCGCCATGGGGCGCCGTCAACCACTGCGCCAGGGGTTGGCCCCTCCGCTGTTCCCAGGGCACACAGTCCACGTGCCCGTGGTCGGAGAGGAAGACGACGTCATAGGGCTGCTCCACCGCGCCCGCCACGGCGTACAGCTCCGCGAGGTACGCATCCACGCGGTACAGCTCCGCGCGCGCCTGCTCGGAGCGTGGCCCCCGGCGGTGGGCCACCTCATCGTAGTTGCCGTAGACGAGGTAGATGAGGGGCACGCCCCGCGCCAGGTCCACCAGGGACTTGGTGAAGGCGAAGCTCCAGCCCAGGCGCTGGAGGAAGACGTGGCTGAAGAGGAAGGCCGGCTCGTGGCGCCAGTCGTGAAGCCCCCGCGCCCAGTGGGTGACTTCACGCGCCGCGGCCCAGGTGTCCATGCCCAGTGCGCGCAGATAGTCCCAGAGGCCGCGCGTGCGCGCGCTGAGCAGCCCCCGCATCTCGTGGGAGAACGCGCGCGACATCTGCTTGAAGCTGGCCAGCGTGCTCATGCTCAGCGCGTTCTCAGCCCCCGCGCGGAAGAGGGAGAAATACCCGTGCCCCCCACCGTCGAGCAGGCTGGTCCGCCCCGCGCCGCGCAGGCGCTCATCGATGGCCAGCGCGTCTGACGGCGTGTTCATCTGGACCTTGCGACCCAGCTCGCGGTCGAACCACGAGTACGCCGGCAGGTTGGAGTGGCGCATGCCGTAGAGCAGGCCCGCCTGGAAGTAGGGCGTGGACGTAGGCGCGCCCCAGAAGGCCTCGTCCAGGTGATGGGCCCCCGAGCGAAGGAGCCGCGCCAGGAAGGGCATGCGCCCCGCGACGAGCGCTTCATCCAGCAGGCGCTTGGGGACGCCGTCCAGGTGGACGATGAGCAGCTTCCTCGCCCTGCGTCCTGCCGCGGGCGGCACCTTCTCCCGGACCCGGCGCACGAGGCCATGGGCCCACAGGTGCATCGCTGGTGGAAGCACAGCGCTCACGGGTGTCGCCTCCCCTCCTCTGGCAGCCAAGATGAGCACTTGAGAGGCCAGCCGCCCTGAAGTGGGAGCCGCCCTCCAGGTGGGCGGGCGGGCAACCGCCGAGGCTTCTCCGTGCGGGAAGAAACGCCGCCACCCGGGCGTCCTCCGCGGCCCCTTCATGCTCATTCCCGCCACGGCCGTCCTCCTCGTCAGCCTGAGCGCTGCTCCGGCAGCCCGCGCGCGCCCCGCGCCCGGGCTCGAGCCCGTGCGGACGTCCGGCTTCGATGCGATTGCCATCCCCCTGGTGAGCTTCAACTCGGACCAGGGCATGGGCTACGGCGCCGTGGGCGGGATGTACCTCTATGCGCCTGGGAAGCAGCCCTACGCGCACGCCATCAGCGCGCAGACGTTCTTCAGCAACCGGGGCGTGCAGAACCACTCGCTGCGCTACGACGGGCCGAAGCTGCTCGGGCCGCTCCGCGTGGAAGGGCGGCTGGATTACCGGCGCGAGCTTCGCAGCCCCTTCTTTGGCGCGGGCAACCTGTCCGCGCCGGGCTTCCGCGGGGATGTGAACAACGAGCTGTACAACTTCGACAAGGGGACGCCGGGCTTCTGGTTCCGCCTGCGCGGACACCCCTTCGGCGAGGAACATCCGCTCCAGTCCTATGTGGGCTATGGCTGGCGGCACATGCGCGTGGCGGCCTATGAGAAGTCCATGCTGTCGCGGGAGAAGCCCCTGGGCATGGACGGCGGCAACATGGGGCAGCTGCTCGCCGGCATGCTCTGGGACACCCGCGACAACGAATCGGACCCGCGACAAGGCAGCGTCGAGGAGCTGTCGCTGCGCATCTCCGGCAACGCCACGGGCAACCGCTACCACTACGTCGGCATCACCCTGAGTGAGCGGCGCTACTTCCCGCTGACGTCACGGCTGACGCTGGCGCACCGGATGACGTTGGACATGCTGTTCGGCGACGTGCCGTTCTACGAGTGGAGCAACACCGGCGGCGTCAATGTGTCCGAAGGCATTGGCGGCATGAACAGCGTGCGCGGCATCGAGCGCAACCGCTTCGCTGGGAACATCAAGGCGTTCACCAACACGGAGCTGCGCTATCAGGCGGCCCAGTTCCAGGTCTTCGGACAGCAGCTGAAGCTGGGCGCGGTGGCCTTCGTGGACCTGGGCCGCGTGTGGCACCCGGGCGTCTCGGATGGCAAGTGGTGGCACTGGCACCCGGGCGTCGGCGGAGGCCTGCGGTTCTCCCGGCGCGCGGCGGTGGTCCGCACGGACTACGCGCGCTCCACGGGCTCCGGGCGACAGCGGTTCTACGTCACCTTCGGCCAGATGTTCTGACGCTCACGGCCGGCGCTTCCACACGTCGCCCTCGCGCGTGAAGTGCTCGCCCACCCAGCGCTCGCTGGCCTCGGACAACTGCCACTCACCTCTCCCAAGGAGGACCAGGGCGTCGCAGCGCTCGAGCATCGGCAGCACGGTGCGCTGGGTGCGCTCGTCCTCGAAGGCCGCGGTGGCCGAGGTGAAGCGCGCTGAGCCGCCCGATGCGTCATGCAACATGAGGCCGTAGGGGTCGACCAGGAGGGGGCTTCCCCATGGCAGCCCTGGCAGACGGCCCGCGGCAATGGCCCAGGCTGGCTCGAAGGCACAGAGCGAGGCCTTCGCGGGGACCGAGGCGCGTATCGCGTTGCCAATCGTGAGGAGTCCCCGGTCACGCTGGTTCGCGGAGCGCAGGGCCGCCGGCAGCGAGGAGAGCGCGAGGAGCCCCACCGCCGCCACCATGGCGACCTCGAGTCGACGTGAGCGCCGCTCCGCCCAGTCCAGCGACAACGAAGCGCCCAGTCCGGCGAGCACGGCCGTGGCGGGCGCGAGGCTCGCGTTGTACTGGCCCCAGTAGCTCTTGGCCGCGAGGAAGACGGCGACGGTCAGGAGCCACGCGAGGGAGAAGAGCCGCTCCGCGACAGCGTCGCTCCGGCGGGCACGCGCCAAGGCCCCGGCCAGCCCCAGCAGGCTCAAGACCGAGACGCCCCAGTGC
>NZ_JAAIYB010000306.1 GCF_010894475.1 Myxococcus vastator | reverse complement strand
CTGCTCCACCAGGTGCTCGTGGAGCAATCGTTCAATTTTCGATTCCAGCGTCGCAGGGGTTTTCGTCCGCATCCGCCACGGGTTGCACACCGCGACGACGGCCTCAACACCAGCCCTGAACGGTTACCGCCTTCGACCCAGTTCCAGCGGAGCCAAGTGCGCCAGCTCCAAAGGCAGCTCGCGGGAGAGAGTGGCAAGAAGGCGCTCACCGGACTCTTCGCGGGGCTTGCTGGGGCCGTGATTTGGGGAGCACTGAGATCTAATAGCAACAGCGATGACGAGGATGCGTATGTGTGGTGCGCGCTTCGTTGACTTCTCGTAATGGAGTTCGCCATGTGCCGCCTCTGGCGGAGTCAAGCAAAATCAGGTGGCGCAAGGTGGTTGTGGGTCGGGTGGAGTGGGGACTGTTCTGCTTAAGGTTTTCCATCTTCCTGTACTTGATTGCAATCCCGCCCTAGAACGCTCCGAATGAAGACTCCAAGTCTTTGGGGCTTGGGGCTTTTTCTAGTCTGGGATGTAGCGAGTGCTTGAGTCTGGGGAGCCCACTTCCCTCCATTCTCGAAGAGCACCCGTTCCTCGCGGGAGACGAACACGTGCGTTCAGACTTGAGCCTCAGCATCGAGGACGTGAGCCGCGACATGGGGCGCGCGCTCCAGCGAGGGGAGGGGGCCTACTTCATCGGCTCGGGAATCTCGGCGGCATCGGGGCTTCCCGACTGGCTGGAACTGATGCAGGAGGTGGCCGCTCCGCTGGGGTTGAATATCACCAGGAAGGATGATCTCGCGTTGATGGCCCAGCACTGTGTCAACGCGGATGCAGGTAATCGAGGCCCCCTCATCGGGCGGCTGAAGCGCGCTCTCTCTCGTCGGCCTCGTCGTGCAAACCCGTACCACACTGCCATTTCACGCACGAATGTCCGGACCCTCTGGACGACGAACTTCGACACGCTCATCGAGCAGGCGCTCGCCCCTGCGCGGTTGGGCGTGCGCGCCAACGATGCGGATTTGACAGGGGGGACGGGCGACGTCGACTTGGAGTTGCTGAAGATTCACGGCTGCATCGACCGGAGCTCGTCCGAGGAACTCGTGCTCACACGGGAGGACTACGAGGAGTTCCCTGCGCGGCGCCCCGCCTTGGCGCAGCGGCTTCGTAATGACCTGCTGCACCGGTCGCTCCTGTTCCTCGGGTACAGCTACAGTGACCCCAACATTGCCACCATCCTCGTCGAAGCACGGCGGCTCGCCAAGAAGGCGACGCGCGAGCACTTTCTCGTAACCAGGCGCGAGAAGGAGAAGGAGAGCCGGAGGCGGCAGGAACTCTGGCTCTTGGACCTCCGGCGCGTCGGGATTCGCAGTGCGCTCATTGACGATTTCAAGGAACTCGAGAAGCTAGTCGGCCAGCTAGCGCTCGGCTCACGAGGGCGGAGCGTATTCATCACCGGCGCCCACACCGCGGATGACGCGAAGGCCGCTGCGGTGGGAAGGCTCCTCGCGCACAGCCCGGACGTCGTTCTTCTCGACGGACAATCGGAGGGGATTGGGCGAACCGCCGCCAATGCCTTCGGAACGGCGTGTGTTCGGGCGCATACCGACATTCGGGACCGCATCCGGTACTTTCCGAATCCTTACGCGTTCAACCCTGCCTTCGCGAACGATGACGCATTCCTCGGTCAGTTAAAGCAGTGGAGGGCGAGCCTGCTGCGCGCGACGCACACCATGGTGGTGTTCGACGGCCGCAAGGGAACGAAGGCGGAGGTCGAGGTGGCGCGGACGCTGGGGTGCACTATCGTGCCCGTTCCTGGGGCCCAAGATGGGCTGGCGGCGCACCTGCTCAAGGATGCTGGGATTCGGAATGCGCTCTCCCCCAGGTACGTCAGCGCGGCGAGCACCAAGCGCCCTTCTGCTGAGGACGTTGTGGACTGTATCCAGAGGACATTTTGCGCATGAACGTCGCCATCATCTGTCCCAGGCGGGCACCGCTCGCAGTTGGCCATGGTACTCCGACACGCGTTATGGCGCTCATTGGGACGAGCACCCCTGGAGGCTATGCAAGCCAACTCCAGAAACTGGAGGCACTGCTGGGTCTGGACGCGCCTCCCGACCTCATCTCGGACCTGAGCATCGTGCCGACGACCAAGCCGCTCTGGGCGCATGTGCTGGAGGCAGGGCACCGGGCCGCGACGCTGCCGGTCTACTCGGTCCGCCGCCGGGAGCGGCGCATAGAACCGGAGGAACTTCTTGAGACGGCCGTGCAGCAGATGGATGCCGGCGTCGGGCTTCTCACGATTCACCCGACGGCGAGCCGCTCCCTCGTGGAGAGCGCGCAGGCGCGCCGGGTTCCATGGACGTCGCGCGGTGGTGGGCTCGTCATCGACGACATGCTCGCGTCGGACCGTGAAGAGAACGTCTACCTCCGCATCCTTCCGGACCTCATCCGGGCCGCGGCCCGGCACGGAACCGTCCTGAGCCTTGGGGCCACCTTCCGCTCGGCCAACATCCTCGATGCGCTCGACTGCACGCAGTTGGCGGAAATCGACGCGCAGCTCGTTCTGGCCAAGCGGATAACGGATGCAGGTGTTGGTGTCGTCATCGAGTCCCCTGGGCACGCGCGCCCTGCGGACATCCACCGCGTCGGCCTGATGCTCGCAGCGACGGGCTATCCGGTCATGCCGTTGGGGCCAATCCCCACGGATGCAGCAGTGGGGTTCGACCATGTTGCGGCGGCCATCGGTGCGACACTCCTTGGGATGGAAGGCGCCGCGCACATCCTCGCCGCTGTGACTCGTGAGGAGCACACTGGCTCGGTGCCATCGCTCTCCTCGACGCTTGAGGCCGTTCGTTCGGCACAGGTCGCAGCGCACATCATCGACATCCACCGCCTAGGCGCCACGGAACTCGATGAGCGTGTGACAGCCCACCGGGCCGAGCACCACACATGCGTGGACGGGAAGCTCACGCACGGATGTAGCCGGTGCGGCGTCACCTGTCCCCTGATCCCTCGGACTGCTGCCGCCGCTCCAGAGGATTTCGACGGAAGACGAGGAAGGTAGGCTCCGGTAAGGGCCCGCTCAGAAACTACTTAGCCGGTTTTTATGTCTGGTGGCCGATTTTCCGGGGATGGGAAATCCTCTCAGGGCTAAATAAATTGTGAGCGGGCCCTAACCGTTCAGGGGCGGTGTTGCGCCTGCATCGATTCCGTGGATCTCCCGCACTTTGCGTGATCTTTTCGGACGGGCAGGCAGACGCAACAGGGCGCTATTGAAACTAATCTTCCTGAAAGGATTTCAAGCCGGACTCTATCTGGTCTTTGACGACGAACAGGCTCGCCCCCTCGGAGTCCGCGCACCCGAATAGCAACTCTCGTGGGTCCGCTGTTGCTGAGCACGGTGGTTGATGAATGGGCGCCCGGGTTCGAGCGCCCAAGTTGATGGACTCCCGATGGATGGGAAGCTCCGAAAAAAACCATCGCGGAGCCGGACCACTGGAAGTCACGTTTGCAATGGGACTCAACTCCTTGACGCGACAGCAGTTTCCGTGACTAGCGGAACTGATTGCTCCCATCCTACTGCTCTCCGGTCGGGTCAGGGCTGCCCGAAGGGCACCGCCGAAGGCGGTCAAGGCCTTGACGCGAATGCAGAGCAGTAGTTCCGAGGCTATCAGCCAGCCAGCCAGCCAGCCAGCCAGCCAGCCAGCCAGCCAGCCAGCCAGCCAGCCGGCCGGCCATCAACAAAAGTGCGCAGCAACAGCCCGCCCGGTGCCACGCGTCACACAAAGTGGGGGAGAGCGAAGGAAGCGGGGCGGACTCATCAGGCCCCCCTCTGTATCCCGGTGATTCAGAGAACAGAGGTGGGGGCGGTCGCACGAGCTAAACCGGAGTGAACTTCACGCCGGTAGCCTTCATACGCTCCAGCGCTTGTTTGATGTCCTCGGAAACGATGAGCGCGATGTCCCAGCCCTCCGTTCGGAAGACCTTGGCGTCCCCCACCTTCCTGTGGTCGATGCGCATGTCGTCGACGGCGTAATACTGGCCTACCTTCTCGGGCAGCCCGTCTTCCGACTTCCAGCGCTGTACCTTGGACGCTGCGTCGTCAATGCAGCGGATGAGCTTCGTGGCTACCAGGATGAGGTACTGGTCCGGGTATCCCTGAATGTGTATGGGGATGAGTTGCACGTCGTTGGGGGCTCGCTCCGTGAAGAGCTCCGCCACTCTGACGTGGACCACAGGCGTCACGCCCACTCCCGCCGTGGAGAAGTCCAGCGCATTGCCTGGCTCGTCGATGGGAATTCGTAGCGGGCCTGGGACCTGGATGTACTGCCCCGCCCTGAAGAGCCAGGGGTCGTCCACTTCCTGGCCTCGGTCATCCTCGGGATCCCCCAGGTACCAGTTCCCGGCTTGAACGTTCTCAGCGAGGTCGAAGAATCGGGTCGGCATGGTGGGGTTCAATCGCTGCTTGCGTTTAGTCAGGAGCTTGTTGATGTCCGTCCCCTGCGTAACCGCTTCCTTGGCCAGTTGTTGAAGCGCCTTCGTCAGAGTCGTGCGGCACTCCTCCACCGAACGGCAGCGCGCCGTTGCGCTGTCCAGGCGGACGAGTCGCGTGGTCGAACAGCCTGTGACGGCAAGCGCCAGCGACAGCCAGATGACCGCATGCGCTCTCATCCTCGTCCTCCGGTTCCGAGCTCGGGCCCCTGCGACCAGAGCCAGGAATACCAGAAGCGCCTGACGGGACGAGGAGCGGCTCGTCCCTGGGGCTCAGGCAAGCGCAGGACTCACGTGGGCAGGCGATTGACGATGGCGCGGCCCACCGCCGACTTGGAGGCGTGCTGTATCCCCCACCGCCACGTCTGCCACGGGCGCGCGCCTGTCCACCTCTCGACGCGGCCCCGGGTGGGCGGGGACAGGCGGACAGACGGGGCTCGCCAGTCGCGTCCACGCTGCCCACCTTCCGCTGCGGGCAACGGGACGGCGAGGAGGTCGATGGTGAGCAACGCGCAGGGGGAGCTGGCCCTGGCCCCGCCAGCCGGCGCTGTGGGAGCTGCGGCGCCGCAGCGGGTTCTGAAGCGGTGGATGGTGGTGGGGCTCCGGCCCGTCTTCGCGCTGGCGGGGGTGGGCACGCTGGCGTTGCTGGTCCACAAGGCCGGGCCTCGCGAACTGGCCGCCGTGTTGTCCAGTGCGGCGCCCTGGCTGCCGTGGGTGGTGCTGCTGGAGCTGGGGCGGCAGTGCATGGATGGACTGGCCACGCGGTGTGCCTATGGCCCGGGTGCCCGAAGCGTGCCCTGGCGTGTCCTGGCCCGCGCGCAGCTCATCGGCACCGCGGTGTCCAGCATGGCCCCCGCGGGCCGCGCCGCGGCGGAGGCGACCAAGGCGGCCCTGCTGAGTCCCTACATGGGCGGGGGAGCCGCCACCGCGGCGGCGGCGACCTCCCAGGCGGCGTCCCTGGCGGCGGGAGGCTTCATCTCGTTCCCCTGCGCGCTGGCGTCCTACCTGCTGACGGGCATGTCCCTCTTCACGCTGCTCATGCTGGCGCACGGCGTGTTGCTGGTGCTGCTGTCGGTGGGCGTGCGCGCGTGCATGCGCGCGAAGCGGCCCGGCGCGTGGCTGGTGTGCCGCTTCAGCCGCTGGGCGCTCCACGCGGAGCAGTTCCAGGCCTCGGCGCGGCGTGGCGCGTTGCTGCCGTGGTCGCCCATGCGGGCGTTCCTGTGCAGCAGGCTGTTCCAGGTGGCGCAGTACGGCGTGCTGACCCACGCGGTGGGCATCGACACGTCCCTGGTGCAGGCGTTCTTCGCCCAGGGCCTCTACCTGTGCGCGCTGGCGGTGGGCTCGCTGGTGCCGGGGCAGGTGGGCGTCAGTGACGGCGCCTTCGCGCTGGCGGCGGGCGTGCTGGACACCACGGCCGCGCGCGCCATGTCGGTGGCGCTGCTGGGGCACCTGGTGCAACTGCTCTTCGTGCTGGTGGGCGCGCTCATCCCGCTGGTGTGGCGGATTCGGGCGCCGCTGCCCGCAGCACCCGCACCGGCGTGCCGCTGAAGGCGGCGTTGCCGCAGAGCGCGTCCACGGCCTGCGCGTCCGTGAGCTCATTGTGGCTGGCGCCCGCGTGGGCGCTGGCCACGGCGAGCCGCGTGCCCTGGCGCCCGTGCCCGTAGCCGTGGGGCAGGCTCACCACGCCGGGCATCACCTCGTCCGTCACGTGGATGGGCACCGTCACCGTCCCCACGCGCGAGGTGACGGTGGCCTCCATGCCGTCGGCCAGCGCCCGCCGCGCCGCGTCCTCCGGATGCATCATCAACGTGCAGCGCGGCTTGCCCTTCAGCAGGCCCGGAACGTTGTGCATCCAGGAGTTGTTGTCGCGCAGGTGCCGCCGGCCGATGAGCAGCAGCTCGCCGCTGTCCGGCGCGGGAGCGGTGTCCTGGGGGAAGGCTGCTCGCAGGCGCTGGATGTCCGCCACCAGCACCTCCGGCGCCAGGTGGATGCGGCGGTCCTTCGTCTGGAGGCGCCGGGGCAGGCAGGACTGGAGCGGCCCCAGGTCGATGCCGTGGGGAGACTGACGCAGCTTCGCCAGGCTGAGGCCCTGCTTCGCCGGGTGGAAGCGCGCCCCGTAGGGCCCCAGCCGCAGGCCCAGGTCCAGCACCCGCTCTGGCCCCAGCCGGGACAGGGCCTGGTACTTGAGCATGGCGCGCACGGAGGGGCGGCCCCGGCGCAGCGTCAGCAGCCGGTGCTGGAGGGCGAGCAGAATCTGCCAGTCCTGCCGGCCGCCGGGCCCGGGGTCGAAGAGGGCGGGCGAGTACTTCGCGGTGTTGCGCACCGCCAGCGCATGGAAGGCGACGTCGTAGTGGCTGCGCTCCAGCGGTGACACCGGCGGGAGGATGAGGTGCGCGTGGCGCGTCGTCTCGTTGAGGTACGGGTCGATGCTCACCATGAAGTCCAGGCCCGCGAGCGCCTGCTCCAGCCGCGCGCCATCAGGCGTGGACAGCGCGGGGTTGCCCGCGACGGTGAGCAGCGCGCGGACGCGGCCCGGTCCCGGCGTGAGCATCTCCTCCGCCATCGCGGCCGAGGGCAACTCCCCCGCGAACTCGGGGAGCCCGCGCACGCGGCTCTTCCAGCGGCCGAAGCCGCCTCGGCCCAGGGCCAGGGCCCGGGGGCCTCCGACGATGTCGAACGCGGGCAGGGTGAACATGGCGCCGCCGCGCCGGTCCAGGTTGCCGCTCACCACGTTGAGCACGGTGATGAGCCATTGGCAGAGCGCGCCGAAGGCCTGGGTGGACACGCCCATGCGCCCGTAGCACACGGCGGCCCGGGCGGAGAGGAAGTCCCGGGCGATGCGGCGCAGGGTGTTCGCGGGCACGCCCGTGTGCGGCGCGACCTGCTCCGGAGGAAAGTCCCGGGCCAGCGCGCACACCGTCTCCAGGCCGTCGGTGAAGGCACCCAGCGGCCCCAGGCGTGGCGCGTGCTCCACCACCGCCACGTGCAGCAGGGCGAGCAGCGCGAGCGCATCGGTGCCCGGCCGGATGAAGACGTGCGTGTCGGCGATGGCCGCCGTCTCCGTGCGGCGCGGATCCATCACCACGACGCGGCCGCCGCGCTGCTGGATGGCGCGGAGGCGGGCGCGCACGTCGGGCGCCGTCATCAGGCTGCCATTGGACGCCAGGGGATTGGCGCCCAGCACGAGCATGTAGCCGGTGTGGTCGATGTCTGGAATCGGCACCATCAACTGGTGGCCGAACATGAGGTAGGCGGTGAACTGGTGCGGCAGCTGGTCCACGGACGTCGCGGAGAAGCGGTTGCGCGAGCGCAGCGTGCGCAGCAGCTCCGGACCGAACAGCATGTTGCCCAGGTTGTGGACGTTGGGGTTGCCCAGGTACGAGCCCACCGCGTCACGGCCGTGCGCTTGCTGGATGGCGTGCAGGCGGCGCGCGGTCTCATTCAAGGCGTCGTCCCAGGAGACGGACTCCCAGCCGCTGGCGGTGCGCCGCAGGGGGCCGCGCAGCCGGTCCGGGTCCTGGTGCAGGTCCTCCAGCGCCAGCGCCTTGGGACAGACGTGGCCCCGGCTGAAGGGGTCCTCCGCGTCGCCCCGGATGGAGGTGATGCGCCCGGCGTCCAGTTCGATGCGCAGGCCGCACATGGCCTCACAGAGGTTGCAGGTGCGGAAGTGGACCTGGGGGGCCGGAGTCGCGCTCATCTGCGGAACTGTAGCGCGCGGCGGAGGGTCGTCCCTCCAGTGGCGTGGGTCGCGCTTCCATCCGTCTGGGTTCAGACGAAGGGCTTCCTGGCGGACTGCACGATTTCAGCGGCACACGTGCGAGGGGCCCGTGAAAGGATGGCGCCCCAGGAGGGCAGCACATGCACCGCGTGTCTCTGTTCGTCGTCTCCCTGGGGCTCTCGCTCGCGCCGCTCGCCGCCCATGCCCAGGCGCCGGGTGCGCCCGCGGCCGAGGTGAAGGCGCCGACCATCCAGTTCAAGCAGGTGAAGGCCCGCGTGGGGGACCAGGAGGAACTGGACAACGCCGTGGACATGCGGCTGGCGCTCGACCTGCGCGCCTCGGACATGGACAAGCCGATGTCGGTGGCGATGTCGGTGACCTCGTCCAGCCGCCACACGGTGACGGTGCTGGCCGCGAAGGGGAACGTCGTCTCCAAGGTGAAGCTGGCGTTCGGCGACGTGGGCGAGGTGACCGAGGAGCAGGGCGAGGTCCAGCGCAAGGCGAGCCCCATCAGCCGGAAGACGTACCTGGCGGAGTGGAAGAAGGCGCGCGTGGTCATCACGGATGCGAAGGGCACGCCGGTGTCCAAGGAGGAGGCGGACGAGGTGACGAAGCACCTGCCGGAGCTCGGCAGGCCTGACCGACTGGAGGCCGCCTTCCCGAAGCAGCCGCTGGCGGTGGGCGCCACGCTGGACGGCTTCTCCGATGCGCTCGCGAAGCAAATCGTGGACGAGCAGGGCGACGACACCCGCGTCACCCAGACGCGCGCGCGCCTGGTCGAAGTGCGTCAGGAGTCGCGCGGCGCCGTGGGCGTCTTCGACGTGGCGATGACGGTGTCGCGCCAGGAAAGCAACGCGCCCTTCCTGATGACCATTCCCCTGCAAGGGCAGATGTCCGTCCTCGCGGAGGGCATCCAGTTGCTGGAGCTCACCTTGTCCGGGCCGGTGAAGGTGGCGCTGACCGACGACGCCATCGAGCAGGGCTTCGAGGCGCGCGGCGAGGGCGCGATGCGGCTGCGGCTCACAGGCCGGAAGGCTGACGCCGCGCGTTAGGTGGATGGCCTGGCTGGCCGTCCGCTGTGCGCGAAGGCGCGAGGGCGTGACAAACGGCTGACAGAGTTTTGGGAGGCTGGGCGGTTAGAGGGTTCTGAATGTATCTCCACGCGCTCGGCCACTTCCATCCTCCCAACCTCCTGACCAACGCCTTCTTCGAGGAGCTGGGGCTGGAGACCAGCGACGCGTGGATTGTGGACCGCGTGGGCATCCGCACGCGGCACACGGTGCTGCCGCTGGACTACCTCCGGGAGACGCGCAACCGCGACGTGCGCGCGGCGCAGGAGGCGGCGCTCTTCAGCAACGCGGAGACGGGACGCCGCGCGGCGCTGATGGCGCTGGAGCGCGCGGGGCTGAAGCCGTCCGACATCGGGCTGGTGGTGGCGGGCGGATGCAGTCCGGACGAGTGCATCCCCGCGGAGTCGAACCGGGTGGCGCAGTTGCTGAACATCCACGCGCCGGCGGTGGACCTGCAGAGCGCTTGCTCGTCCTTCTGCATGCAGCTGCACTTCCTGTCGGGCATGCGGCCGGAGCGCCTGCCGGACTACGTGCTGGTGGTCAACATGGACAACTCCACGCGCGTGGTGGACTACACGGACCGCTCCAGCGCGGTGCTGTGGGGAGACGGCGCGTCCGCGGCCATCCTGTCGCCGCGCGTGCCGGGGCGCTGGCGCCTCACGGAGACGCTGCTGGCCGGAGACCCCTCGGGCGCGGACAAGGTGCGCGTGCCGCGCCTGGGGCACTTCACCCAGAACGGCGGCGAGGTGCAGAAGTTCGCCATCCGCCGCGCGGGGGAGACGTTCCAGGCCCTGCGCACGCGCTTCATGGACCGCCACCCGGACCAGGGCGCGGGGGCCGTCACCCTCATCGGGCACCAGGCCAACCTGCGCATGCTGGAGGCCGTGCAGCGGCGGTGTGAGGTGCCGGACGCGCGGCACTTCTTCAACGTGCACAACCGGGGGAACACCGGCGCCGCGGGCGCGCCCGGTGTCTTGAGCGAGCACTGGGACGACCCCGCCGTGGGAGACGCGGTGGTGCTGAGCGTCGTGGGCAGCGGCCTGACGTGGGCCGGGGCCCTGCTGGAGCGCACCCCGGCGCCGTGAGCCGCCTGGCGGTGGCGTGCCCGACGTTGATCCACCAGGACCTGTCGCCGTCCACTGCCTGACAGCGTTGCCCTCCCGGGCGTTGGCGGTGCCGGGGAGCGTGTGCAGCGTATGTCTTGTCGGATTCAGGGGAGAGGTTCCAGGCCCTGC
>NZ_JAAIYB010000305.1 GCF_010894475.1 Myxococcus vastator | reverse complement strand
GGCAGGGGCCGCTGGAGGCGGAGGCCCGACGCCGGGCGCGCGCGCTGGGCGTCGCGGACCGGGTGACGTGGGCGGGCTATCTGCCTCCGGATGCGCTGGTCGGCGCGCTCCACGCGGCCACCGCGCTCTGGTTCTGCGGCAACGCCCGCAGCGAGGCGTATGGGCTGTCGCAGGTGGAGGCCATGGCCAGCGGGCTGCCCGTGCTGAACACGGCGATTGCGCACTCGGGCGTCGCGTGGGTGAGCCTGCATGAGCAGACGGGGCTGACGGTGCCGGTCGGCGACGCGGCGGCGCTGGCGGCGGCGGCGCGGCGGCTCGTGGAGGAGCCCGGGCTGGCGCGGCGGCTGGGGCGTGAGGCGCGGGCGCGGGCGGTGGCGGAGTTCCGGCATGACGTCATGGCCTGGCGCAGCTTGTCGCTGTACGCGGAGGCGCTGGGCCGGCCCGCGCCGGGGATGGCGCCCGACGTGGTGCCTCAGCGCCTGGCGGGGAGTGCATGAGCCGCCCCCTGTGCGTGCTGCACCTCTCCAGCGGCAACCTCTACGGCGGCATCGAGACGCTGCTGCACACGGTGGCGCGCGAGCAGGGCCGCCACCCGCCGCTGTCGCACGCCTTCGCGCTCTGCTTCGAGGGCCGGCTGGCGGAAGAGCTGCGTGACGCTGGCGCGGAGCTGCACCTGCTGGGCCCCGTGCGGACCCGCCGTCCCTGGTCCGTGTGGCGCGCGCGGAGTGTGCTGCGTGCGCTGCTGCGCTCGGGGCGCTTTGACGCGGTCATCTGCCATTCCCTCTGGCCCCAGGCGTTGTTCGGGCCGGCGGTTCGCGCGGTGGGCGTTCCCCTGGTCCTCTTCCAGCATGACGCGCTTTCCGGCCGGCACTGGTTGGACCGGTGGGCACGCGTCACGCCGCCCGACCTGGTGCTGGCCAACAGTCGCTTCACCGCGGGCACGCTGGTGTCCGTCTATCCCCAGGTGCCCTGGCGCGTGACGCACTGTCCGTTGCCCCTGCCGCCGCCCAAGCTGGAGGCGTCCGAGCGCGCGCGCGTGCGCGAGGAGCTGGGGGCCGCCGAAGGGGACGTCGTCGTCTTCCACGCCAGCCGCATCCAGGAGCGGAAGGGCCAGCGCTTGTTGCTGGAGGCGTTGGGCCGGCTGCGGGCGGTGCCGGGCTGGCGCGCCTGGTTCGCTGGCGGCGCGCAGCGTCCGGATGAGGAAGCCTATCTGGAGGGGCTGCGAGCGCAGGCGAAGCACCTGGGCATCGAGGGGCGGCTGCGGTTCTTGGGGCAGCGCTCGGACGTGTCGCGGCTGCTGCGCGCCGCGGACATCCACTGCCATCCCAACTTGCTGCCAGAGGCATTCGGTCTGGTCTTCGTGGAGGCGCTCCAGGCGGGCCTGCCCGTGGTGACCACGCCGATGGGGGGCGCGCTGGAAATCGTGGATGCCTCCTGCGGGGTGTTCGTCCACCCAGAGCCGGAGTCACTGGCCCTGGCCCTGGGGCGGCTCATCGAGGACCCCCAGACGCGTGTCCGGCTGGGCGCGGCGGGGCCCGCGCGTGCCGCGGCGCTGAGCGATGCGGGAGGCTTCCTCCGCGGAATGGAGGAGGCGCTGCGCGCGCTGGCCGGACAGGCGGTGCCGGTGTGAGGGCCCCCCAGCTCCAGGGCCCTGGCGTGCTGAAGCGCCGGTACGTGCGCCGCGCACCAGGGGGCGTGCTGGAGGCGGCTCTGGAGGGGACCGCACTCACGCCGCCCGCCGCTCGAGGTGCGCGCATGGACGGTGGCCTGCTGGCATCAGGCCGGCTGGTGCCGCTCTTCGTCGGTCTGCTCATCTGCTGCCAGCTCGCGCTGCTGGTGGAGGCCATCGCGCCGCTCCGGGTGGCGGTGCGTGTGCTGGCCTTCGGCGTCAGCCTGGCGCTGCTGGCGTTGGTGCGGGGACGGAGCCTGAAGCACCCGGCGCTTCCCTTCGTCCTGGCCGCGCTGGGCGTCACCGCGCTCCAGTTCTTCAATCCTGGCACCGGTGCCCCGCTGGCGGCGCTGGCGCAGTTGGCCATCCAACTCGCCATCGCCGCGCCGCTGCTGTGGGTGACCCGGCTGGCCATCGACCCGAAGACGTTCCGTCGCACGCTCGCGCTGCTCTTCTTCTTCAACGCGGCCAGCGCGGGCGTGGGCGTGCTGCAGGTCTACTTCCCCGGCCGCTTCCAGCCCGCGCTGTCGTCCGCGGTGCAGGGCCAGGGCGAAGGTTATGTGAGCAGCCTCCAGTTCGAGACCGCGGACGGCGTGCGCGTGTTCCGGCCCATGGGCCTGACGGACATCCCGGGCGGCGCCTCCACTGGCGGCTTCTACGCGGTGCTGCTGGGCGGCGGCTTCCTGCTGTCGTCCCGGCGTGGGCTGACGCGCGCGCTGAGCGTGGGCGGCATCCTGGTGGGGCTCTTCGGCATCTACCTGTCCCAGGTGCGCGCCACCGCCGTCATGCTGGTGGTGTGTCTGGTGGCCCTGGCCGGCGTGCTGCTGCTGAGTGGCCGCGTGGGGCGGTTCCTGACGCTGCTGGCGGTGGTGGGCACCGCGGGCGTGGCCACCTTCGGTTGGGCCGTGGCGGTGGGCGGCGACACGGTGATGAAGCGCTGGTCCTCGCTCTTCGAGTCGAGCCCCGATGAGGTGTACCACCGCAACCGCGGCTACTTCCTGACGGGCACCTTCGTGGACGTGCTGCCTGAGTATCCGCTGGGCGCGGGCCTGGGCCGCTACGGCATGATGAATGCCTACTTCGGCGACAACAGCGACCGCGAGCGCCCGTCGTTGTGGGCGGAAATCCAGTGGACGGCCTGGGTCTACGACGGCGGCATCCTGGGCGTGCTGCTCTACCCGCTGGGCCTGCTGATGTCGTTGGGGTGGGCCTTCCAGGTCGCCCGCAGCCGGGATGGTCCGCAGAGTGAGTTCTGGCTGTGGGGCAGCGTCCTCTTCGCATACAACCTGGGCGCCCTGGCGCTCACCTTCAGCTATCCGTTCTTCATGAGCCAGACGGGCATGGAGTTCTGGTTGCTCAACGCGGCGCTCTTCGGCGCCCTGTCCCATGCGAAGACCGTACACGCTCATCGCCGGTGACTTCGTCGACACCGGCGGCATGGACCGGGCGAACCTGGCGCTGGCGCTCTGGCTGGCGAAGCAGGGGCACCCCGTGCGGCTGGTGGCACACCGGGTGGCGGACGTCCTGCTGCGCCACCCCAAGGTGCGCTTCGTGCGCGTGCCCAAGCCCGCCAATGCCTATCTGCTCGGCGAGCCGATACTGAGCGCCGTGGGGCGCGCCTGGGCGCTGCGCACCCGTGCCGAGGGCGGGCGTGTCGTGGCCAATGGTGGCAACTGCCCGGTGGCCTCGGCCAATTGGGTCCACTACGTCCACGGCGCTTATGCCTCCGAGCTCACGGGCGGCGTGCTGCGCCAGCTCAAGGGCCACGTGAGTCACCGGTACTACGTGCGCTCGGAGCGGCAGGCGCTGCGGCGCGCGCGCGTCATCATCGCCAACTCGGAGCGCACGCGGGAGGACGTGGTGGCGGCCACGGGCGTCGCGGCGTCCCGCGTGCGCGTCATCTACCTCGGTGGGGATGTGGCGCGCTTTCGCCCCGCCTCACCCGAGGCGCGGCGCGCGGCCCGCGCGGCCCTGGGCTGGCCGGAGTCCCGGCCCGTGGCCCTCTTCGTGGGCGCGTTGGGGGACCGCCGCAAGGGCTTCGACACCCTCTTCCAGGCCTGGGCGCGGCTGTGCGCACGGCCGGACTGGGGCGTGGACCTCAAGGTGGTGGGCTCGGGGGCGGAGCGCGAGGCGTGGGAGCGCGAAGCGGCGGCCAGGGGGCTGGGGCCGCGCATCCAGTTCCTCGGCTTCCGTGACGACGTGCCGCTGCTGCTGTCGGCCGCGGACGTGCTGGTGTCACCCACGCGCTATGATGCGTATGGGCTGAACGTCCACGAGGCGCTGTGCGCCGGGCTGCCCGCGCTGGTGAGCCGCTCGGCGGGCGTGGCGGAGCGCTACCCGGAGACGCTGGCGGGCCTGCTGCTGGACGCGCCGGATGACGTGGAGGCGTTGGTGCGGCGCCTGGAGGCCTGGCGCGAGCACGCGGAGGCCTGGGCGCCCCATGTGGCCGCGCTGTCGGAGACGCTCCGGGCGGGGACGTGGGACACCATGGCCCAGGCCATCGTGGACGTGGTGGAGCGCGAGGGCTGAGGCGCCTGCCTCGCTAGCCGCGCCGCTCCAGCACCTCGGTGAAGAAGTCCAGGTGGGCCTTGGCCACCACCGGCCACGAGAAGCGGGAGACGGCGCGCTCTCGTCCCCGGAGGGCCAGCTCCGCTCTGCGCTGGGGGCTCTCCAGCAGGCTCGCGAGCGCCTGCGTCCAGGCGGACACGGACGCCTCCGGCAGCACGAGGCCCGCGTCGCCCATGGTGCGTGGCACCTCTCCCGAGTCACTGCCGAGCACGGGGACGCCACACGCGAAGCCCTCCGCCAGCATGCGGCCGAACTGCTCCCTCCACCTGGGCGTCGTCTGACTGGGAGCGCAGAGCGCCTCCATGGCGTTGAGCGCGCGTGGCACGCCCGAGTGTGGAACGCCAGTGAGGACGCGCACCGCGTCTCCATGTCGCGCCGCCCAGGCACGCAGGACGCCTTCCATGGGGCCACCGCCCACGAAGAGCGCGCGCCAGGGCGTGTCGAGCGCGTCCAGCGCGTCCATCAGCAGGGAGACGCCCTTCTCCGGGACGAAGCGGCCGAGAAACCCCACCACGGGCGGGCCCGACGTCTCCCAGCCGAGCTCGCGCCGCAAGGACTCGCCCGCGGCGCGATTGGGATGGAACAGGTCCACGTCCACGCCCATGGGAATGGCGCGCGAGGGACGCTCCGCATAGCCAGGCCGGGTGAGGAGGTTGTCTCGCACGCTTTCACCCCACGCCACCCAGCCCGCGGACCGCTGGACCACGAAGCGCTCCGCCTGGGCGAAGGGCGGCGGGTAACGCTTGGGCAGGTTCTGCGCGGTGCAGAAGACGAGCGGGACCCGACGCGGCGTGAGCAGCGCCAACTCCACGCCGGCCAGCACGTAGGGCTCCTCCCAGACATGCACCAGGTCCGCGCCGCGCGCGAGGTGGGCGCGCACCTCCGGCCCGTAGAGGAAGGCGTGGAGCGAGCGGCTGAAGAACGCGCGCACGGCTTCCGTCCTGGCGGGCTCGTCCGCTTCGAGCCGCAAGGCGAGCGGGCTCAGGTCGCCGTGGAAGAAGCGGGGCGCCACCGTGGTGACGTCCCAGTCACCCGCGCCCACGCGCGCCATCTCGTTGGCGAGGCGCCGGTTGAGGCCGACGACGTAGGAGTGGGAGAGCGTGATGAGCCGGCGTGACCGCTTCAAGGGATGGGGACTCCACGGCCTTCAGGGAAGGGAGTGCTCCGCGCGAGCGCTCGATACAGGGTGAGCACCTCGCTGGCATAGCGTTCACGTGAGAACCGCGCCGCCGCGGTGCCGCGCGCGGCCGTGCCCAGCCGTGCTCGCAACGCCGAGTCCTCCAGCAGGGCGCGCATCGCCTGGACCAGCGCGTGGACGTCGCCCGGAGGTATCAGCAGCGCATCCACGCCGTTCGTGAGCACCTCCGCCGCGCCGCTCGCGCTGGAGACGACGGCGGGCCGCCCGCAGGCGAGCGCCTCCGCGATGGTGAGTCCGAAGGGCTCCCGGCGGGTGCTGGCGTGGACGAAGACGTCCAGGGCCCGGTACACGGAGGCGGGATGGGACTGGAACGGCACCAGGCCCACGCGCTCAGACAGCCCTCGCGAAGCGATGAGCCTGCGCAGCTCGTCCTCGGAGAACTGCGAGCCGGGCGTCTGGTACAGCGGCGCGCCCACCAGGTAGAAGCGCACGGGCAGGGCGGGGTGCAGGCGCGTCAGCGTCGCCGCGGCTTCGAGGAAGACATCCTGCCCCTTCCAGCGGGCATACGTGGACACCAGCCCCACGCGGAGGGTGCCGTCGGGGGCCACGGGCAGCCTGGCCAGCAGGTCCAGGTTCGCGCCGTCCGCGCGCCCGGGGGAGAAGTGCGCGGTGTCCACGCCGTTGTAGACGACGTGCACGGGCACCCGGAACAGCACGTCGCGCGTGTCGTCGCCCACCGCCCGCGAGTTGGCGATGGCCGCCGACGCGAGCGGCGACAGGAGCCTCAGCGCGCGGCGCACCAGGGGCCGCTCGCCCAGGAAGTCATGGATGTGCCACACCCGCTTCAGGGGCAGCCCGGCGGTGGCGGCGCTGAGCAGGTGCGTCTTGATGCCGTTGGAATGCACCAGGTCGGGGCCTACCTCGGCCACGTCGCGACGGAGCGCGCGCCCATGGTCCGCGAGGTGGCCGGGCGCGGGTGCCAGGCGGCGGGCGAAGCGCAGCGCCTCCAGCGGACCGTGTCCTCGGAGCGCGCTGTCACCCAGGGTGGACAGTTGCTCCGGCAGCGGCAGCAGCCGCGCGTCCACGCCCAGGGCGCGCGCCTCGTCGAGCAGCGGCCCCGCCGTCCCCGCCAGCAGGTGGAGTGACAGCGTCGCGTCCTGCTGCTTCAGACACGCCATCAAATCCAGGAGCGCGCGTTCGGCTCCGCCAAGAATGCCCACGGGATTGAGGAAGAGGACGCGCACGGCGGAGGGACCGAAGCAAACACCTCCTCCCGGGTCAAGGCGCGTTGCCAGGGCTTGAGGCACAGGCAACGCCGCTGCGCCCTGTGTTCGCGCGGGGACCCCGGGCATGTCCGAAACGCCGCGAGCGGACGGAGCGCTCCGGGTTGGGTGGGGCCCGCTGACCTCACCGCGTGGAGGTGTCCAGCAGCCGCAGGTAGGCGTCCAGCACCGTGCGGGCGTGCGCGGCCCAGGTGAAGCGCGCGGCGCGTGACAGCCGTGCCTCGCGCGAGGGCTGCGCGCCGCGTCCGGTGAGCAGCGACGTCACGGACTCCACCCAGGCGGGCACGTCACCCACGGGGCAGTAGGTGCAGGCTTCTGCTCCGACCTCCCGGAGCACGGGCAGGTCACTGGCCACCACGGGCGCGCCACAGGCCAGCGCCTCGATGACGGGGAGGCCAAAGCCCTCCGCCTCGCTCGTCACCAGCACGGCCGCCGCGTGCCGGTAGAGGCCCGCGAGCGTGGCCCGCTCCTGCCGAGGCGGCTGAAGCAACGCATCGCCAATGCCCAGCGCCGCCACCTGCGCGCGCTGTGTGTCGTTCAGCGCACCCCCCTGCTGAACCAATCGGAGCTCCGGGGCGCGCGCCCGAAGCGCCGCGAACACGGCGAAGAGCACGTCAAGGCGTTTGCGAGGAATCGCGCTGCCGACGTGGAGCAGGTAGGGCCGGCCCCCCAGCGGTGAGAGCACGGTTTCGCGGGTATCGGGCGTTCCAGGCGTGGGCTCCGCGCGGTACTCGGGCGATACGCCATATGGCGCCCAGACGAGCCGCGACTCCGGCACCACGCCGTGCGCGAGCAGCTCCGCGCGCACCGCCTGGGTGCTGTGGAACACGATGGCCGAGCGCTCCAGTCCCGCGAGCTGGGCGCGGGCCATGGCGCGGAACCACGCGGGGCGCGGCTCGCGGCGGGGTTCCAACACGGAGCGGAACGCATCCAGGTCATGGCAGTAGACACCGGTGCGCGCCGCGGGCAGCGCGTGGACGAGCTGCGCGTAGGTGTGGTCCACGACGTGGAAGGCGTCGTACTGGCCCCGGGTGAACAGCGCACGGCCCGGGTAGAGGCCGAAGCGGGTGAGGAGCCGGTCCGCGTTGAACGCCGCGTCGCGCGCGCCGACGCGGGGAAGTCGCCGCAGCACCGCGGGCATGACGGGCCGAACGGCCGTCGCGTGGACCTCGGAGGGATGCGCGGCCAGCCCCTCCAGGAGGGCCTCGCCCACCAGGTCCATGCTGGGCCAGCCCTCCTCGCGCGGGTCCATCAGCAGCGCCAGCCGCGCCGGAAGGCGGGACGTCATGGCGGGCCGGCGCGCAGCAGCGCTTCCACCGTGCGCTCCAGCGAGAAGTGCTCGCGGTAGATTCGGGCCGCGTGCTGGCCCAGCTTTCGCCGCGTGTCCGCGCGCGCCAGCAAGGCCTCGGCGCGCTCCACCAACCCAGCGGGCGCCGTGCCTTCGGACAAGGCGACGGCGCCGTGCTCGCGCCACAGGGGCTCCGTGAGGTTCCCGGTGTTCGTGACGACGGGGAGCCCCAGGGCCAGCCCCGCCATGAGCGTGGTGCGCCGCGTGCTCACGCCGTCTGGATAGGGCTGCAGGAGCACGTCACACGTCGCCAGGTGCACCGCGACCTCGTCCAGCATGAGCGAGTCCCTGCCCACGAGCCGGCCTCGCAGCTCGGGATGGCGCGTCTCCACGCCTTCGACGAAGGCACGGCTGCCTCTGCCCAGCATCAACGCCCGGCGCGCTCCCTCGTCGCGCAGCAACGGCACCAGCGCGGCCTCCAGGGGCTCCGCGGTGAGACGCCCGAAGGTGCCGAAGTGTCCCAGCCAGGGCCCCTCACCCAGCTCCGCGCGGAGCGCGTCCACGGCGCTGCTGGCGACGGTGACGGGCAGATTGCTGGGAACCGGTAGCCAGGCCGCATGGGGCCGGACGCGAGCGGGCAGGTGCTCCGCCCACTGAGGAATGGACAGGAAGACGCGGTCCGCGGCGCTCGCCACCAGGTGCAGCATCAGCCGCGTGGCGCCCGCCAGGACGTGGTGGCGCCAGGGGGCGCGCGGGCTCCACGGATGCACCGCCTCGTGGATGTAGACCCAGCGCGCGTCGTGCCGCCGCGCGGCGAACCACGCGCAGAAGGGGACGTTCATCGCCCGCAGCCCCAGGGCATGGGGGACGTACTGGAGCAGCAGGCGCCGGGGCCCAGGGCACGCATCCAGCCCGCGCGACAGGCCGGGCAGCCCGCCAGGCGTCAGGAGTCCGGGCACGCGGTGCACGGTGACGCCGTCCTCGTCGCGGACACCGCCTTCTCCGGGCGCCCAGACGTGGACCTCCTGCCCGGTGCCCGCCAGCGCGCGGCTCAGTTGCCGGGTGTAGTCACCGACGCCGCCGGGCCGCGGCGGGTATTCGCCGGTGAGGACGTGCCACGCGGGCGCGGTGCGCGAAGGAGGCATGGCGCGGCGTCAGGACACGTCCATGTCGCGGATGGCGAGGAGCTGGAAGGCGTGACGGGGCCAGCGCGTGGCGAAGGGCTCGGTGAGGATGGACAGGCGGCTGCCCAGGCGGAGGGGCCGGATGCTCGGCAGCGCGTAGTCACCGCGCAGGGGCTTCCAGCCGCTCATGCCGGTGACGCGGTAGCCGCGCAGCTCGAAGTCGTAGACCTCCCAGCCGGAGCGGTGCAGTTGGTGGACGTTGTCGTCCCACTCGTCCTGGGGCAGGAAGCCATTGGGCGTGAAGATGATGACGCGCTTGCGCGCCAGCGACTCCATCATCTCCAGCAGCCGGAAGCCGTCTGGCTTGTCGAAGTGCTCGATGACGTCCAGCGCGACGACGGCGTCGAAGCTCTTCGGACCGAAGCGCCGGCCCGCTTCCATCAGGTCCATGCAGTGGTACTCGCGGTGGATGCCCGCGGCCCGGCTGCGCTCGATGCTGGCGGGGTGGCCATCCACGCCCACCGTGTGCGGCAGCAGGTGCGAGAAGCTGTGGAGCGGCGAGCGCGAGCCACAGCCGATGTCCAGCACGCTGTCACAGGTGCCCACCAGCGCCTCCTTCAAGGTGCGGTGCAGCACCTCGTGCTCGCCCACGAGGACTTCGCGCTTCAGGAACTGGAGGATGTTTCCACCGGGGCGCATGTGGGCGGACCGTAGCCCTGGCGCTTCGGGAAGGGCAACCCTGGCGCGGCGCCCAGGCAGGCGAGCCGGGCCTCCCTCCGTGCGGGCAACGCGCGTTGCTTGTAGGCCCTGGGCGCTGTCGGTAGCATTTCCCCTGCCCATGCCGCCCGGAGCGGGCCGCCCCGCCCCATGAACGCGACCGCAGCGCCTGAAGCCACCTCCGTCGAAGTGAAGGCGCGTGCCCTGAAGGGCATGTTCGTCCTGGCAGCCCGGACCGTGGCGTCCCAGGGGCTGCGCGTGGTGAGCGCGCTGTTCCTGTCCCGGCTGCTCTTCCCGTCGGACTACGGTCTGTTCGGAATCGTGTCCTACGCGGCCTCCCTGGGCGTGTTCCTGGGCGACCTGGGCCTGAGCGCGGCGCTGGTCCGCCAGCCGCACGAGCCCACGCGGGATGAGACCTTCACCATCTTCTGGTGCCACCAGGCGCTCACCGCCGTCGTGGTGGCCTCCGTCTGTCTGTTGGCCCCTCAACTGACGCGAGGCTACGCGCTGGGAGACGGCGCGGTGCCCATGGTGTGGGCGCTGGCGCTGGGCCTGTTCCTGTCCTCGCTGCGCGTGATTCCGCTGATGGCGCTGGAGCGCCAGCTGGCCTTTTCCATCATCGCCCGCGCGGAGTTGATTGAGAACGTGGCGCAGGTCATCACCACCATCTGCCTGGCGGCGCTGGGCTTCGGCGCCTGGGCGTTGGCGCTGGGCGGGCTGGTGCGCGGCGGGG
>NZ_JAAIYB010000304.1 GCF_010894475.1 Myxococcus vastator | reverse complement strand
GTGGGGAGTCGTCTTCACAAGCCGCCAGCACGGCGGCGGCGCAGAACATGGCGGCGAGCAGGCGGCGCATCGAATCGTCCAGGTGGGGAGGAGGCCTTGTCCGGGGGACAGGAGGCGGGCGCGGGTGTACTACAGGGGTCGGTCCGTGCGCGAGTGGGGCATCCCACCCGGCATCTGGCCATTCGTTGACATCCCATGGCCCCCCACGCGCACGTTCTCGGGCCGCGACGGGGGAGGAAGGCTATTCAACCCGCATGGCTCGCGCTCTGCTGCTCTCGCTGCTCGTGAGGCAGCACATGGCTCTCAAGGAGAAGTTTCGCGCCAAGTACCCACACCCGTGGCTGGTGTGGGAGGCGGGCGCTTGGAATGTCCCCGAAGTGGTGGAGGGCAACGTGGCCGCCACGCGGCTGCCGCTGACGGACCTGCGGGACTGCCTGCCCGCGGGTGACGCACTGTGCTTCGAGCTGGTGGGCCACACGGACGGCGGGCCGCTGCGGCTGGGCCGGGCCTCGAACAACGCGCTGGTCGTCAATGACGCCACCGTGTCGCGCGAGCAGCTCCACCTGTCCCCCACCCTGGAAGGACGCTGGACGGTGACGCGCATGGCCGCCTCCCGGCCGGTGACGCTGGGCGGCACGGCCCTGGAGCCGGAGCAACCCACCGTGCTGCAGCCCGGCGTACAGCTGACTGTGGGTGACGTGCGCCTCACCTTCCATGAGGCGGAGGACTTCAACGAGCGCATTGGCCGCATCGCCGCCCAGGTGCTCGCCCAGACGGCGGCACCCCGCTGAGCGGACACGGGCCCCGCCTCCCAGGGCGGGGCCACCGCGACACCTACTGCGTGACAGGGCGCGTGCGGCGCTTGTTGCCCGTCACGCGCTGCGTCCCCGCCGCGGGCTGCTGCCGGGGCGAAGGCAGCGCCTTCACCAGCGGCACCTCCAGCTCGGCGTGCTTGTCCAGCTCCACCATCCGCTCCAGCGGGGCATAGCCGGCCAGCTCCACGCGCAGGCGCAGCGGCGCGGACTCACCGGACACCTGCTTCACCAGCGGCGTCACGCCCAGCAGCTCGCCCGTGTCCAGACGCAGCACCTGCGCACCCTCCGGGAACGAGCGCACCGTGAGCGTGACGGGCGGAAGCAGCCGCGGCGCGGCGACGGGCGCGGCCGGGGCTTCGGCGACGGGCCGGCCCATGACGCCGGCCACCGGGGCCTCCGCGGGGGCGGGCTCCGGCTGCATGCCGGACCAGGTGACCACCGCGGCCACCACCCCCAACGCCGCCGTGCCCACCGTCACCGCCGCCTGGCGGCGCCAGCGCCCCGTCACCGCCACCCGCACCTTGTGCGTGGGCCGCTCGGAGGCCTCCAGCGCCAGCTCCGCGGGCGTCAGCGCCTGGACGGACGCGGGCAGCAGGAGGAGCGCCGTCGTCACCTCCGCCAGGCTCTGCGGCCGGGCCTCGGGCTCCTTGGCCAGGCAGCGCATCACCAGCTCCGCCAGCTGCGGCGGCACGGGCTCTCCGGACGGCAGGTGCGAGGGCAGCGGCGGCGGCGGCTGGGTGATGATCTGCACCACCAGGTGCCCGAAGGCCGGCGCCTGGAAGGGCGGCTTGCCGGAGATGAGCTCGTAGAGGATGTTGCCCACCGCGTAGATGTCGGAGCGCGCGTCCACCGGCAGGCCGGCGGCCTGCTCCGGCGCCATGTACGCGGGCGTCCCGATGATGGTGCCGTCCAGCGTCCCGGTGGTGCTCCCCTCGGGGGTGAGCAGCTTCGCCACGCCGAAGTCCAACACCTTCACGAAGTCCGGCTGGCCCGCGCGGTGGATGACGAAGAGGTTGTCCGGCTTCACGTCCCGGTGCACCACGCCCACCTGGTGGGCCGCGCCGAGCGCCGCGCACACCTGCACCACGAAGCGCTGGATGCGCGCCAGCGTCAGCGGCTCCGCCTGCGCCAGCGAGCTCAGGCTCTGCCCGCGCAGCAGCTCCATCACGCAGTAGACGTGCCCGCCCGTCGCGCTCTCGTCGACGAAGTCGAAAATCTCCACGATGTGCTCGTGGTTGATTTGATTGACGGTGCGGGCCTCCTGGAAGAAGCGCCGCACGAAGCCGCCGTCCCGCGCGTGCTCCGGCCGCAGCACCTTCAGCGCCACCTGCCGCCCCAGCCGCGCGTGCCGCGCCTGGAACACCCGGCCCATGGACCCTTCGCCCAGGAGCTGCTCCAACTGGTAGTTCCCCAGCGTGGAGCCCTCCTGGAGCTCGTCACTGGCTCGGGGCCCCGTGTCACTCACGGTGGCCTCGGCACGGGACTGCACGGTCTGCATGAAGGCGTCATCGGAGCCCATGGTGAGAAGAAATTTCCATGTCCGGGGCAAACAGCAACCCTGGATCCGCACTCTGTCTTCCCAGGGACGCCACCCACCCTCGGTGAGTGCGGGATGGCGGACAGTGGTGGGTAGCAAGCATGGCCATCACCCGCAGAGCGCGTTGATTTGACACGTGCCCGCACTGCCATCGGCGCGCGTGCAAACCGTCGTCACCGGGCAGTCCGCGCGGTCCTGGCAGTCCGCCAGCCCGTCCCCGTCATCATCCTCGCCGTTGGCGCAGCTTATCTCCGTCTTCGAGCCCTCCCGGCACACGCACTGCGGACCACACGACTGGTCGTCGCAGTCCGCGCGGTCCTGGCAGTCCGTGAAGCCGTCCCCGTCGTCGTCCTGGCCATTGGCGCAGTCCAGCTCCTGCCGGCGCACGCACTCGCCATTCACGCAGTCCTGGAGGAAGGAACAGTCGTTGTTGCAGGCGCCGCAGTGGCCCGGGTCCGTCTTCAGGTCGAAGTCCTCGTCCACCGCCCCGTCGCAGTCTTCATCCAGGCCGTCGCAGGTCTCGAGGCGGGGCAGCACCTGCCCCACGCACGCGATGCTCCCTTCACGGGTACAGATGGACTCACCCGCGTGACAGAGCCCCACGTCGAGCGTGCCCTCCGGCCCCGTGTAGCAGGCGGTCTCCAGGTTATCGACCAGGCCGTCGCAGTCGTCGTCCAGGCCGTTGCAGACTTCCGCGGGGTCCGGCAGGCAGCAGTACCGCGGCCCGTCGTCGGGCAGGGACGTGCAGACGTAGCCGTCACCGCCGCAGTCGGCGGTCTCCGTGCACGTGTAGGGCACGTCGTCCGGGAAGCTCACCGTGCAGCCCACCGCGCCCGCGACGAGCAACAGGCCACACCACACGCGCAGCCGGGATTCGAAGGTCTTCATAGGTTCTAGAAACTCCCGCCGACCATGAGGTGCAGCGACGTGGAGGCGCCGCCGCTGCTTCCAGGCGCCACGGACGTCGAGGCGGGCGCGACGCGCGCGGGCACCAGCACCAGCCACGCCACGCTGCCCGCCGTCACCGCGCCGCCGCCCACCAGCAGCGCCGTGGCCAGGTTGGCCTGGGCCTGCGCGTCCAGCCGCTCCTTGCGCGTGACGTCGAACACGCCGTCTCCATCCGCGTCACCCCCGCGCTGCTCCACGTCCTTGGCGGCCAGGCCCATCACCACACCCGCGCCCACCGCGGCCAGTCCCACCAGCGCGGTGTAGAGCGCGGGCCGCTTGAAGAGGGACTTGCGAGGCGCCTTCCGGGAAGCCCCCACGCCGGCCACGGACTCATCGGGAGGCCCCTCCGGCGCCGGACCGGAGAGCTCCAGCATGACGTCCACCGTCTCGCGCGCGCCGGGCTTCAGGTCCAGGGTGCGCGTCCGGGTGCCGTACTCGTCCGCGGACACCTCCAGCGCCACCGCGCCGGGCGCCTGGCGCACCTCCACGCTGCCCACGCCCACGATGCGCTCGCCCACCTTCACCACCGCCTGCGGCACGTTGACGTTCACCGTCAGCATCGCGCGCGGCCGGGCCAATGCCGCCAGGCGCCTGGACAGCATCGCGGCGGCTTCGTTCACGAAGTCCTCGTCGCGCGGGTTGCGCCCCGTCACGAAGTCCTCGTGCACCACGCGGAGATCCCTGTCGTAGGTCCACGTCCGCAGCGTCCAGCCCGCGTCCTCCAAAGACAGACGCGCGGTGGTCAGCAGGTCCGCGTCCAGCAGCTCCGCGGGCTCGGCGAAGCACGCGGCCTCCGCGCAGCGCACCGCCGCGTCGTAGCCCTCCGCCAGCCGCTCACGCGTCTCCACCAGGTCCGACGCCTGCGCCACGCTGACGGAGGACAGCGCCGCGCGCGCCAGGGCCTCCAACCAGCTCGACGCCTGCTGCGCGCCCGCGCGCTCCGTCGCGTACAGCCCCACCAAAGCGAAGCGAGGCAGCAGGTCCGCGTCTGGATTGCTGGGACGCAGGTCCAACCCCATGTCCATTCCCTGCTGCTCGGCGGGGGCGTCCGAGGTGAGGTCCAGGCCCAGTCCCCCCTGTTCCTGGGCCCACGCGGGAGCGGCCAGCAGCGCGAGCGCCAGCAGGGCGGTGACGGGAGCAACGGGAATACGCATGGTCCCCCTTGTATCGCGACGCTCCGCGCAACGGAATGAGGCGACAGTGACGCCCCCAGTCCCCGCAAAACCCGTCAATGACGCGCGGCCCGGCTGCCTGCCCTGCGCCCGGCGGGCGCGCGGCTCGTCTGGGGAAGCTTGCCTTGGCCCCGCAGGGTCCGCATCTCCCCCCTATAGCGCAAGGAGACGCACGACATGGCGAATGGGACGCTCTGGATTCTGGTGGGGAACGCGAGCCGGGCCCGCCTCTTCGCGACGGACGCGAAGGCGGAGGAGGACTGGCGGCTGGTGGAGGAGTTCCATCACGAGGAGAGCCGGGCCCATCAAGGGAAGCTGCTCGAGCAGACCGACAACCCCAATGCCGGCACGCTCCACGGTCCGCCCATGGAGAATGAGCCCGACGGGCGAAAGGAGCTGGAGCACGACCGCTTCGCTCGCGAGCTGTCCTCGTTCCTGGACCAGGGGCATGACCGGCACGACTTCGACAAGCTGGTCATCGCGGCCCCGCCGGGGTTCCTGGGGAGGATGCGCCGCGCGCTGAGCACACGGGTCCGGCAGCGCGTCCTCCTGGACGTGGACTCGGACTACTCCAGCGTCCCCGCGAAGGACCTGCCCAGCCGGGTGCCTGTCATCTGAGCTGAGCAGGCAAGCGCGGGGGTGCCCTGGAGACGCGGGGCTCTGGTATAGGACGGGGGCCGACCTTCCTGGGAGGCCCCCGCACGCTGCCCGCCGCGCCACATGGCCCTTTCTCTTCCTGGAACCCAGTCCCTTCGGGGACGCCTCACGCTCTACGCGACGCTGCTGTCGGTCATCCCGCTGCTGACGCTGACCTGGCTCCAGGCCCGCAGCGCGCGGCAGGTGATGGAAGAGCAGATTCGCGCGTCGCTGCTGAGCGAAGCCGAAGGCGTGAAGGACCTGCTGGAGGCCACGCTGGCCGAACGGGAGGCCAGCGCCCGCGGCTGGTCCGAGGACGCCGCGGTCCGTGCCGCGCTGCGCGGTGACGTCGCGCCCTCCGACGCCATGCTCGGCGTGCTCCAGAGCCGCTACCTCACCCTCAACGGCATCGTCGTCTTCGACGACACCGGCCGCGCCATCTCCGCCAACACGCCGGCCCTGCGTGACGAGTACCTGCGTCGGCAGGACGAGGTGCGGCGCAGCCCCTGGTTCACGGAGGCCCAGCAGGGGCGCACCAGCAGCGAGGGCATCACCGAGGAGCACCCCATCTTCACCGGCCACGTGCTGTCGCTGGCCTTCCCGGTGCTGGACCCGGTCTCCAAGCACCGGCTGGGCGTGCTGCTGGCCGCCTTCGACTGGGCCCACGTGGACCAGCTGGTGCAGCCGGCGCTGGCCCGCGCCCACCAGCGCGCGCTCAAGAGCTTCGCGCTCACCCTCCAGCGGCCGGACGGCACGGTGCTGTACGACTCGCGCGGCGCGGACGTCCAGGGCCATGACAGGCTGCTGGCCGTCACGGCCGTCAACGGCACGGACGTGCGCGACGTGGCCGACGGCTGGCACTTCGTGGCGCGCGTGGACCCGGCGGAGGCCTACGCCCCGGTGGAGCGCGTGAGCCGGGTGGCGCTGCTGATGGCGGTGGGCTTCATCGTGCTGGCCGTCGTGGGCGCGTGGCTGCTGTCGCACCGCATCTCCGGTCCGGTGCTGGCCCTGCGCGCGGCGGTGACGCGGCTGGTGAGCGAGGGCGACCTCACGCAGACGCTGGACGTGAAGGCCGGCAACGACGAGGTGGGCGAGCTGGCCGGCGCCTTCGGCCTGCTGGTGTTCCAGTTGCGGGAGACGGCGCAGAGCCTGCACACCGGCACGCGCGTGCTCAGCGAGACGGTGGCGGAGCTGCAGACGGCGTCGACGCAGCAGGAGCGCAACGTGGCCCGCCAGGCCGCGGCCCTCCAGCAGACGCAGGTGACGGCGCAGGAAATCAAGCAGACGTCGGTGCTGGCCTCGGAGAAGGCGGAGGACGTGCTCAAGCGCGCCTCCATGGCCGAAGAGGTGGGGCGCGCGGGCGAAGGGGCCATCCGGGACAGCCTGGGCGGCTTCTCCGAAATCCTGTCCCAGGCCGAGCAGATGACGGAGCGCATCGCCCAGCTCAACGAGCGCACGCAGCAGATTGGCGGCATCACCCAGACGGTGAAGGACCTGGCGGACCAGTCCAACATGCTGGCGCTCAACGCCGCCATCGAGGCCGTCCGCTCCGGCGAGCACGGCAAGGGCTTCAACGTGGTGGCGCGGGAGATTCGCAGCCTGGCGGACCAGTCCATCCAGGCCACGGACCGGGTGCGCGAAATCCTGGGTGACTTGAGCAGCGCCATCCTCTCCACCGCGAAGATGACGGAGCTGGGCCACACGAACATGGAAGCCGGCCTGGAGCAGGTGCGCGGCACCGGCGAGCGGCTGAAGGAGCTGGCCGCCATCATCCAGGACAACGCCACCGCCGTGCGGCAGATTGCCGGCGCGGTGAGCCAGCAGAACGCGGGCATCGCCCAGATTTTCAGCGCGGTCACGGACCTGTCCTCCATGATGAACGACACCCAGGAGAGCCTGGCGGCCACCACCCGGGCGGCGAAGCTGCTCCAGGACGTGTCCGAGCAGATGCAGGACGTGGCTCGCGCCTATCGCATCTGAAGGAGCATGCATGGCGCAGGTGAAGGCAGTGCTGTTGGACCTGGGCAACGTCCTCGTCTTCCACGACAACACCCTGCTCTTCTCCCGGCTGGGCGCCCGCGCGGGCCTGGAGGCCGCGGAGGTGGCCCGGCGCCTGACGGGCGCGGGGTGGACGGACGCCAACCGGGGTGTGCTGGGCGCGGAGGGCATCCGCCAGGACGTGTGCCGCGCGCTGGACGTGGACCTGCCCATGGCGGAGTTCGCCCCGCTGTGGAGCAGCCACTTCACGCTGCATGACGCCGTGCTGCCGCGCGTGGAGTCGCTCCTGGGCCGGGTGCGCGTGGGGCTGGTGTCCAACACCAACGCGCTGCACATCGCCTACCTGCGCCCGCTGCTGCCGGTGCTCCAGCGCTTCGACAGCGTGGTGATGAGCTGCGAGGTGGGCCACGTGAAGCCAGAGCCGGACATCTTCCGGCTCGCGCTGGCGGGCGTGGGCTGCGCCCCGGAGGAGGCCGTCTTCTTCGACGACTTGCCCGAGTTCGTCCAGGCCGCCGAGGCCGTGGGCCTGCAAGGCCGGCTCTTCACCACCGCTGACGCCTTTGACGCGCAGCTCAAGGCCCTGGGGCTATGAAGCTGGGCGGCTACGTCCTCCACCGGAACAACCGGGACACGCTGGAGCCGTGCCTGCGTGGGCTGCTGGCCCTCTGCGATGACGTGGTGGCGCTGGACTCCGGGGCCACGGATGGCTCGGCGGCGCTGGTGCGCTCGCTGGGCGCGCGCTCCGTGCCCCATGCGTGGCGCGGCTACGGCGCCGCGCGAGAGGCCGCGGTGAACGCCCTGGCGCCCTGTGACTACGTCTTCTTCCTCGACTCGGACGAACACCTGGAGCCCGAGGCGGTGGAGACGCTGCGCGCGTGGAAGGCCGCTTCGCCCACGGAGGCCGTGTACCGGCTGCCCCGCCGCGACTGGGCCGAGCTGGGGGCGCGCCGCTTCCGCTACCGCACGCAGTGGCGGGCGCGGCTGGTGCGCAAGGACCAGGCCGTGTGGCGGCCGGAGCAGATTGTCCACGAGGCCCTGCCGAAGCTGGCGGGCGGGCGCGTCCACGCCTTCATCGAGCACCGCTTCGCCACGTCGGTGGAGTACCGCGCGGTGAAGGAGGACCGCTATGCCCTGCTGTGGGCCCTGCGCGCCCATGCCGAGCAGCGCGGCCTCAAGCCGGTGGGCGTGCAGCGCCTGGCGTCCTGGGCACGCGACTGTCTGCTGAAGGGCGCGCTGTGGCGCGGCGGCGCGGCGGCCTCCCGCCTGGCGTGGGCGGTGGCGGGCTACCACGCCACGAAGTACGCGTACCTGCGCGAGCTGCGCCAGGGCCGCTACCCGGAGCTGACGCGGCTCTACGCGGAAGGCCGCTACGACGCGCTGTTCGAGCGCGTGCGCGACGGCGCGCTGGGCTGACGGCCATGACCGAAGCGTGACGAAACGACCGCGCCGCCATGGCCCTGGCGGTGTGCGAGCTCCCTACGGTGGCGTCCTCCCCCGACGTCCTCCGAAAGGCCTGCTCGCGATGTCCCCTTCCCTTCTCTACCGGCTGTCGATGTGGGCGGGCTGCTGCGCCCTGGGGCTGCTGGGCGCGTGCACCAGCGCGAACACCGCTGCCGCGTCGCTGTCCGTGCGCGAGCTGAACATCATCGACGAACATGGACAGGCGCGCATCCGCATCGCGGCCCCCATGCCCGACCCCCAGGGCCTCAAGCGCGCGGTGAAGGCCTACGGCATCCAGTTCATGAATGCGTCCGGACAGGAGGTCGGCGGGCTCGCGATGCTCGACAGCATCGGCATCAACGGCCTCTGCTTCGACAGCGAGGAAGGCTACGAGGCGATGTGCATGGGGCTCATCCAGGGCAAGCCCAACATCACCTTCCGGCACGACTGGAAGGAGCGCATCGTCATCGGCGTGGAGGAGGGCGTGGCGAGCATCGTCCTGCATGATGCGAAGGGCACGCCCCACCTGAAGCTCGCGGTGGACCCGGACGGCGCCACCCGAATCGAAGAGGTGACGCCGGCCCCCGCGAGCAGGTAGCGCGTCGAGGGCGAAGGCTCAGTCGTACTTCGGGATGCCGGGCTCGGTCCGGCCTTCCTCGGTCCACTTCTGGAGCGCGGGCAGCGCGAGCACCGCGTCGCGGTAGTCCGCGCTCACCGCGTCCAGCTCCACCCCGTAGGTGACGAAGCGGGTGACGACGGGCGCGTAGAAGGCATCCGCGATGGAGAAGCGGCCGAAGAGGAAGGGCCCGCCCTGGCCGAAGCGGCGGCGACAGTCATTCCAGAGGGCCTGGATGCGGGCGATGTCCTCCGCCACGCCGGGCGCGCGGCCCTTGCCCGGGCTGCGCGCGCGCAGGTTCATGTTCATGTGCTGCCGGAGCGCGCCGAAGCTGGAGTGCATCTCCGCGGTGACGGCGCGGGCCACCGCGCGAGCCGCCGTGTCCTGGGGCCACAGCTGGGCCTGGGGGAAGGTCTCCGCGAGGTACTCACAGATGGCCAGCGAATCCCAGAGCGTCAGGTCGCCGTGCTGGAGCACCGGCACGCGCTTGCTGGGGGAGTACCGGGCAATCCGGTCCTCCGTGTCCGGCATCGCCAGCGGAATCACCACCTCCTGGAAGGGCTGCCCCGTGTGGGCCAGCGCGAGGTAGGGCCGCAGGGACCAGGAGGAGTAGTTCTTCGAACCGACGACGAGCGTGAGCTGGGGCATGGGGCGGCCTCTATAACGCCGCTCGCCCAGGCCCGCCCGCGCTTGTGCGCGTCAGTGCGCCGCGCTCCGGCGCCCCCAGAAGGAGCGCATGCGCGACAGCAGCGGCATCCGGCGGCGGTGCTCGGGCGGGTCGATGCGGTAGACGGCCACGGGCAACCGGATGTTCTTCATCTCGCCACGGCCCAGGCGAACCGGCGGTGAAGCCAGACGGCCTTCCACCTGCCGCGCCACCGTCTCGCTGACATAGAGCGTGCCGGGACGGGCCAGCGCCTCGATGCGCGCGGCCAGGTTGACGCCTTCGCCAAACACGTCACCGTCGCGGTGGACCACCAGGCCCAGATGGACACCCACGCGCAAGACGACCCGGCGCTCCGCGGACACGTCTTCGTTGCGGGCTTCCAGGACGCGCTGCAATTCCAGACCGAAGTCCACCGCCGAGGGGCCGCCCTCGAACTCCAGGAGGAAGCCATCCTCCATCCGCTTCACCTCGCGCCCGCCATGGCGCGGCAACAACTCACGGACGAGCAGCGCATGCTCATCCCGCATGTCGTTCTGGAGCGATTCATCACGCCATGAGAGCCCATCAGGGCCCTCGATGCCCGTGAAGAGAATCGCCGATAGTTTCCCGGGTTCTGGAGCCTCCACCACCATCGCGCATCTCCCCTTCCCCCCCGGCACTGTCAGCAATGCTACATCACACAGGGCCCCCGG
>NZ_JAAIYB010000303.1 GCF_010894475.1 Myxococcus vastator | reverse complement strand
CCCGCCGGGGAGGCCTGCCCGGCGCTGGGAACTCACGAGAAATACAGCGGATTCCGCCCTACCCGCCCGGGCGGTTGTCGGCGGTGGAGGATTCGGGCGCGTTGCCCGCGGGCGCCACCATCTGCACGGGGGTGAAGCCCGCCGGCGCCTTCGCCGGCGCCTTGGCCTCCGCCACCTTCTGCGACAGCGTGGAGTCCAGCCCCTTGGCGAAGGACGCCAGCCGCGGGTCCGACGCGCCCAGCGTGCGGCGCAGGGACTTCCAGAAGGGGTGGTCCGCCTGTCCCGCCTGCACCAGCGCCCGCGCCAGCAGCGCGGTGCACGCGTCCCTGTCACCGGCGCTGGCGGCCCGAAGCGCCACCACCAGCTCCTCCGGCGCGGTGCGAGCCACCTCGCCCAGGGCCTCGGCCATCTCCGTCTGGGCCTGCGCGTCCGTCCCCGCCGCGCCCGCCAGCTCCAGCACCCGGGCCAGCGCCTCCGCGTTTCCGCCCGCCGCCAGCTCCACCATGCTGCTGACGCCCGGCACCTCCACGGACAGCACCCGCGCCACGTCCTTCAGCCGGCCATACACCTCGGCGGTGGCCGAATAGCTGTCCAGCAGCGTGCGCGCGCCCAGGTAGTCGTGCGGGTTGGACTGGTAGAGGCTCTCCGCCAGCACCGCGCGCACGGCCGGGTCTCTCTCGCTGCGCCACGCGGTGCGCAGGAAGCCGATGTTGCGCTGGTCACGCTGCGCGCCCAGCTCCAGGTACGTCTTGATGCGAACGGCCACGTCGTCCACGGCGCCCGAGGGGCGCCCGCTGTCCGCCAGCGCGGCCACCGCCGTGGACGGCCCCAGGCTGGAGCCGGTGGCGGCCACCGCCGCGCCCAGCGCGTCCAGACCCGCGACGATGGGGCCAGCGCGGCCCGCGAAGTCGTTGGCCATGATGGAGAAGGTGAAGCGCTCCCCCCCCGCGCTCGTCACGTAGCCGCTCAGCGCGGACACGCTCTCCAGGGTGCCCGTCTTGGCGCGCAGCCGGCCCACCGCGTCGCTGCCTTCGAAGCGGTACTTGAGCGTGCCGTCCTTGCCGGCGATGGGCACCGACGACATGTACTCCGGCGAGAAGGGGAAGCGCTGCACCATGTGCCGCAGCAGCTTGTTGAGCTGCGTGGCGGAGAAGCGGTTGGCGTCGTTGAGCCCGCTGCCGTTCTTCATCACATAGGTGCCGCGGGGGATGCCCACGTCGCGCTCCAGGAACTGCTCCACCACGTCCACGCCCTTGATGAAGGAGCCCGGCGCGCCCCGCAGCTCGGCGCCCATCGTCTTCAGGAGCTGCTCGGCGACGAAGTTGCTGGAGAGCTTGTTGAGGCGCTTGAGGAGGATGTCGAACGTGTCCGACTGCGACACGTGCAGCATGCGGGCCTTGGTGGACGTCTTGCCCAGCTTCACCCGGCCCCGCATCTTCACGCCGCGCGTCACCAGCATCTGCTTGAGCGACTGGCCGAAGTACATGGGCGGGTTGTCAATCTTCTTCCAGACGCTGACGGCGCCGCTCCGCTCCGCCGGGAGCTGGCCGCGCACGACAATCTTCTGCTGGAGGCCCGCGGGGGCCGACTTGACGAACACGCGGCGCGCGCGGCGCGGCCCGGTGGTGAGCTGGTTGTCCACCACGAAGTAGTCGCTGGGCGGCTCCATCTCCACCACGCCCTTGGCCCCCGGCGCGTTGCCGGGCCGCAGGTAGATGGCCGCCGCGTTCCAGTTGAGGCTCACCGCGCCAGTGGGCGCCATGTAGGCCCGGTCCGTGTCCTCCTGGTCATAGCCGGGCGGCGTGCGCTCGGCGTCGAACCACGAGTCGTCCACCACGATTTCGCTCACCTCGCGGATGCCCGTGTGCCACAGCTCCGCGACGATGCCCCACAGGCGCTCCGTCGTCATGGACGGGTCGCCCTTGCCGCGCACGTAGAGCGTCTTCACCTTGCCGTCCGCGCCCAACTCCGGCTCCACCAGGAACTCGGTGTCGTAGCGGAACTCGGGCCCCAGGGACGCGAGCGCGGCGGCGGACGTCACCAGCTTCACGTTGGAGGCGGGGTTGAGCAGCTCGTCGGCGTTGTGGCTGAACACCACCGTGCCGTCGTCCAGGCTCTGCATGTACACGCCCATGCGGCTGGCCTTCAGCGGCGCGCGCTGGAGGACCTCCAGCAGCGCCGTCTTGAGGGCCTCGCGGTCCGCGCGTTTCTCCGCCGGAGCGGGCGCGGCGTGCGCTGCGTGAGAAAGCGACAGGAAAATAATGGCCGACGCGGCCAAGATGGAGCTGGCTCGATGGACCTGCACACTCTCTCCGGGGAAGTCAGGGGCCATTATGCGGAACGGGGCGAAAAACGAGCAAGGGTGAGTGGCTCCAGGAGTCCACGTCTGGGCGCTCGCTCTACCAGCAGGCAGAAACCTGACATTCCAACTGTAACGGCGTGACTGACACGGGCCCCGGCGAGCCACGCCTGTCCACGAGGTGACTTCGATGAGAGCGGTGGTACAGCGCGTGCTGGAGGCGTCGGTGACGGTGGAGGGCCAGCGCGTGAGCGAAATCGGCCCGGGCCTGCTGGTGCTGCTGGGCGTGGGCAAGGGCGACACGGAGGCGGACGTCGCGTGGATGGTGGAGAAGCTGGCCACGCTGCGCATCTTCGAGGACGCCGCGGGGAAGATGAACCTGTCGCTGGAGGAGACGTCCCGGCAGCTCATCGTCGTCAGCCAGTTCACGCTCTACGGCGACGCGCGCAAGGGCCGCAGGCCCAGCTTCATCGACGCGATGGAGCCCGCGAGCGCCAAGGCCCTCTATGAGAGCGCCTGTGAGCGCTTGCGCCAGCGCGGCCTCGTGGTGGGCACCGGCGTCTTCGCCGCGGACATGAAGGTGGCGCTCGTCAACGACGGCCCCGTCACGCTGCTGCTGGAGAGCCCCGGGCCGGCCGCGCCCAAGGGCTAGATTCGGACGCCGGAGCTCTTCGTCACCAGCGCCGCCAGCCCCTGCTTCGCCAGCGCCGCGCCGCGAAGGTGCGCGGTGAGGGCGCCCAGCTCGCGAATCCAGTTGGCCGCGCGGGGCCCCAGGCCGGAGAAGGCCACCGTGAGCGGCGGCGGCTGCGGCTGCTTGCCCAGCCAGTAGGCGAGCACCTCCTCCTTCTCCGGCAGCGACGGCAGCTTCATCCGCTCCTGCTCGCGGGCCAGGAGCCGCTCCAGCTTGCGCGGCAGGTTCACCTGCCAGTGCGCCACCTTCCGCGCGGGGCGCCAGGCCCAGTCCGCGAAGGCGTAGCGCGTTCCAGGGGAGTACTCGCCCCGGCCCTGGGTGGTGAACACCTGGTCCGGCGGGAACTCCGGGAAGGGCTCCCACAGGCCGGCCAGCAGCGAGGCCAGCCCCACGTCCTCGCGCGGCCGGAAACGGAAGCGGTCCCGGACGTCGCGCGAGCCGCGCGCTTCCCAGTAGGGATAGTCCGCCTCCTCCACCATCAGCGCCAGGTGCAGGGCTTCGTCCCAGCCGTCCGCGTAGCCCGCCTCCGCCTCACCGACCTCCCAGCCCGCGGGGCCTTCGGTCCAGTGCAGGAAGACGAGCCGGTCCACCAGGTCCGCCCACGGGTCCGCGTCCAGGGAGCCCACGCCGCCGGGCAGCGCCGTGGAGAGCATCCGCTCGCAGAGCATGCGCGCCTGGCCATCCCCCAGCTGCTCCTGCAGGGACTCCAGCGCGCCGGGGGCATCCCCCATGGCCCGCTGGAAGAAGGGCAGCAGGTGTTCGTGGAAGAAGCGGTCGCTGATGGGTCTCAGGACGACGTCCATGGTGCGGAGGCTCCCCCCGGGAACGCACGCCCGCTCAGGGCCGAGCGTCTTCCTGGACGATGAGGGCGTGGATGTCCGCGGCCGTGGGCGCCTCGAGGATGGAGGCCCGGAACCGCGGGTTCTTGAAGAGGCGGGAGATGCGGGCCAGGGCCTTGAGGTGGACCCCCGCGCTGTTCTCCGGCGCCACCAGGGCGAAGAAGAGGTGGGTGGGCTTGCCGTCAATGGCCTCGAAGTCCACGCCCGCGTGCGACACGCCGAAGGCGGCCTGGAGCTGTCCCATGCCCGGCAGCTTGCCGTGGGGAATGGCCACCCCCTCGCCGATGCCCGTGCTGCCCAGCTTCTCGCGCTCGCGCAGCACCTCCACCAACCGGTCCGCGGTCAGCAGCGGATGGGCACGCACCAGCGTGGCGCTCAGTTCGCGCAGGACTTCGGGCTTCGTCCGCGACTGCATGTCGGCGATGACGGCTTGGGGGCTGAGGAACTCGGCGATTCTCACTGACGCTCCCGCGCTGGCGCTCCTGGTTGGCGGCAATTACTCCTCACCCCTCTTTAGCGCAAGGGTGGCCTGTCTGGATGCGCGCTCGCCGCGCTCATTGCGCATCATGACGCGGAAGGGAAACCCGCCCCACGGACGGAAGGGACTTCCCATGAAGCAT
Organism: Myxococcus vastator; assembly: GCF_010894475.1. Taxonomy (GTDB): domain Bacteria; phylum Myxococcota; class Myxococcia; order Myxococcales; family Myxococcaceae; genus Myxococcus; species Myxococcus vastator. The sequence continues at coordinate 6,096 of NZ_JAAIYB010000303.1, read as the reverse complement.
CTGCTCCTGTCGACTGTCATCGACATCGCGGCGGGACGTGGCCACGGGGCCCCATGGGCACCCGCACCGACGCCCTCCAGCACGCGGCGGCGTTCCAGCCGTCACACGCCGTCACCCCGTTTCACCGGGTGACGGCGCGCGGTATCAGCGGTCAGCGACGGCTCAGGTCCCCGTGGCGGCGACAGCCGGGGCGTGCGGCTCGATGAGGCCGTACTGACCATCCTTGCGCCGGTAGACGATGCACAGCGACTCCGACTCCACGTTGTGGAAGACGTAGAAGTCGTTGTCCATCAGGTTCATCTGCATCACCGCATCATCCACCGTGAGCGGCTTGACGGTGAGGTGGGTGGCACGCACCTCGCGCGCGGGCACGACGACGGCGGGCTTCGGCGCGGCTTCATTCGCGGAGGCCTCGGCCAGCGTCGTCAGGTCGTCCACGTCCGGGAGCTCGAACACGGCGTGGCGGACCCGGAGCTGCTCCACCAGGTCCTGCCGGTGGTGGACGCGCTCACGGCCATGGTGCGTCTTCAGCTTGTCACGGTAGCGCCGCAGCTGGCGCTCGATCTTGTCCATCGCCAGGTCGATGGACGCGTACATGTCGTCACTCTTGTCGCGGCCCCGGAGGACCCACGCGCCGGAGTGGATGGTGATGTCCGCGTGGTGGAGGTGGCGTTCCAACGACAGGACCACATGGGCCTCGCCGGCTCGGTCCAGCAACCGGTTCACCCTTTCGACCTTCTCGCGTGCGTACTCCTTGAGGGAATCGGACGCTCCGAACTGACGGAAGGTGATGTTGAACTGCATGCGTGGCTGCCTCCTAGGGTGAGAGGTGAGCTCCGTGACGGATCTGAAACGCTCCCAGCCCTGGAAAGCAACCCGCCCCAACAGGTTGCCTGTTCCCGGACACACCGCCCGTCCGAGGCAGGACATCCCGCCTGCACCTCGCGTCACTGGCAATGGCCCCCTGTTTGGAGCCATGCCAGCGTGCTTCCGGTGACATCACGCGGCGCGTCAGCTCACGCGAGCAGCCGCCCGCCCGTCACGCCCAGCACCTCCGCGTTGACGTAGCGGGACTCGTCCGAGGCGAGGAACACGTAGGACGGCGCCAGCTCCGCGGGCTGGGCGGGGCGGCCCATGGGCGAGTCCTTGCCGAACTTGGACGTCTTCTCCGCGTCGAACGACTGGGGGATGAGCGGCGTCCACACGGGCCCCGGCGCCACGGCGTTGACGCGGATGCCCCGGTTGATGAGCTCCCGCGCCAGGCCCTTGGTGAAGTTGACGATGGCCCCCTTGGTGACGGCGTAGTCGAGGATGGCGGGCGAGGGGTCATACGCCTGGATGGAGGTGGTGTTGATGATGGTGCTCCCCTCCTTCATGTGCGGCAGCGCGTGGCGCACCAGGTGGAACATCGCGAGGATGTTGGTGCGGAAGGTGCGCTCCAGGCGCTCGGGGTCGAAGTCCTCGAAGCGCTCCACCGCCTCGCCCTGGTACGCGGCGTTGTTGACGAGGATGTCGATGCGCCCGAAGCGCTTCACGGTGTCCTCCACCAGCTTGCGGCAGTGGGCCTCCACCGTCAGGTCCCCGGGCAGCAGCAGGGACTTGCGCCCCGCGTCCTCCACCACGCGCTTCACCTGCTGGGCGTCGTCCCCCTCGCTGAGGAAGGACACCGCGATGTCCGCGCCCTCGCGCGCGAAGGCCAGGCACACCGCGCGGCCAATGCCGCTGTCGCCACCGGTGACGAGCGCCACCCGGCCCTCGAGCCGGCCCAGCCCCTTGTAGGACTGCTCGCCGTAGTCGGGCTCCGGGGACATCCGCCCCTCATGACCGGGGTGCGGCTGTGACTGCTGGGGAAAGGGCGGCTTGGGGCCGGCGTCACGCGGGTCGGGGTTCTTCTGGGCCATGTCTGGGTCCTCTCCGGAAGGGAGTACCCAGGCACGGTGGGGGTGGCGGTCCCCAGCGGCAATCCGAGCCCGGGAAGGGCCGGGCCCGCTCCGCTGCCTGCTCTGCGTCCGCCTACTGCACGTTGACGACCCGCTCCTCGGAGTGGAACACCGTCGCCGCGCAGGTGGCGACGCCCGTGCACTCCAACACCTCGCCGGGCGCGGTCGCGCTCAACGTGAGCAGGTGGGCGGCGACGGGCGTCGTCTGGAGCAGGGTGAAGCGGACGACCGCCTCTTCCTGCTCGGTGGGGATGGCGGCCGTGGCGCTCCCTCCCTCGCGCAGCAGGGTGGCGGAGATGACGCCGGGGACCTCGCCCTCGGGCAGCCACCGGAACGAATACGTCTGGCCGCGCGTGAGCCGGTCCTCGGCGCCGGGGCCCTGGAAGGAGAAGAGGCGCTTGGCCTTTCCGTTCTTCAGCACCACGGTGACGGTGTGCGTGCCGTCCTGGAGGACGATGCGGGCGTCCTCCATGGGCTGCCGCACCCAGACGTTGGGGTCGAAGTCGTAGTAGGCCCGCGTGGGCACGCACACGTCGCGGCCCGCGGTGCCGTCCACCCCGCCCCGCTCCAGCGCCATGGGCTGGCCGTTGAAGGTGGCCGTGACGCCCTCGCGCAGCTCGGTGCACCGGTCCTCTTCCGCCGCGGACGAGAAGGTGACGGTGACGCGGTGGGAGCCCGGCTCGTCCACGCCCTCGAAGATGTCCACGTCCGACTGGGACAGCGTCAGCGTCCGGTCGGAGAGCCCCGCCAGGTCCACGGTTTCCGAAGTGAGGCTGCCGCCACAACCCGACAACAGGCCCACCGCGACGAAGGCCCCCGCCGGGACGCGAAGAAGGTTGCGACGAAAAATGGGATTCATGCGGCGTCGCACCCTATACCCGCGCCCCGCCGCCGGCGAGCAGCCCTTCCAGCCGAACCTTCACTTCCGGCCACTCCGTGTCGACGACGCTGTAGTACGCGCTGTCACGCACCACCCCGCCGCGCACCAGCATGTGGTGGCGCAGCACGCCCTCGAAGCGGGCGCCCAACCGCTCGATGGCCGCCCGCGAGCGCGCGTTGTGCTGGTCCGTCTTGAGCTGCACCCGCATGACGCCGAGCGACTCGAAGGCGTGCCGCAGCAGCAGGTACTTGCACTCCGTGTTGATGCGCGTGCGCCAGACGCGGCGGCCCAGCCACGTGTAGCCAATCTCCAGCGTGCGGTGGTCGCGCTGGATGTCGAGGAAGCGCGTGCTGCCCACCGGCGCGCCCGTCCGCCGCTCGATGATGGCGAAGGGGCGCTCGCTCCCTCGCTCGGCCGCCTGGCAGGCGCTGTCGATGAAGGCCGCCACATCCGCCTCCGTCCGCAGCACGCGGGAGAACCAGGTGAAGAGGGCGTCCTCGCACAGCGCGGCCAGGGCCGGCGCATGCTCGGGGCGCAGCGGCTCCAGGCGGACGTCGCGCCCTTCGAGCGTGACGGACGGAACGACGAGGGGCACACACTCACGCCGGGGCGCGGCGGAATCGGGAGGATGGGGGGCGCTCATGGGGCGCCCACTCTGCCCACCCGGGCGCGCCGTCGACAAGCGGCGCGCCCGGACGGCCGTGGCTCAGTAGTACCGCTTGCGCTTGCTGCTGGGGAGGATGCCCAGCACCTCGCGGTACTTGGCCACCGTGCGGCGGGCAATCTCGGTGCCCTGCGAGCGCAGCAGCTCGACGATTTTCTGGTCCGAGTACGGGTTGCGGGCGTCTTCCTGCGCCACCAGCTGCTTGATGTGGTGCTTGACGGCCTCGCTCGCGGTGTCCTCACCGGAGACGCGGGCGATGGACGAGTTGAAGAAGTACTTCAGCTCGAAGATGCCCTGCGGCGTGTGCACGTACTTGCTGGTGGTGACGCGGCTCACCGTGGACTCGTGCATGCCGATGTCCTCCGCCACGTCCCGGAGGATGAGCGGCTTGAGGTGGGCGATGCCCTTGTCCAGGAAGTCCCGCTGGAACTTCACGATGCTCTCGGTGACTTTGTAGATGGTGCGCTGCCGCTGGTGGATGGAGCGGATGAGCCACATCGCGCTGCGCAGCTTGTCCTGGATGAAGTCCTTCGTCTGGCCCGGGCCCACCGCGCCCGTCTTCAGCGCGTTCCGGTAGGTGCCGGAGATGCGCAGCTTGGACAGGCCGTCATCGTTGAGCACCACCGTGTACTCGTCCCCCATCTTGTAGACGAACACGTCGGGGGAGATGTACTGCGCGTCGTCCCCGCTGAAGTTGCGGCCCGGCTTCGGGTCCAGCTTCGGGAGCAGCCGCACCGCCTCCACCACCTCTTCCAAGGTGACCTTCAAGTCCTTGGCGATGGCGGGCAGGTTCTTGCTCTCCAGGTACTTCATGTGCCGCTTGATGATGAGGCCCAGCAGCGGCGCGTGCGGCTCCCGCATCCCCTGGAGCTGGATGAGCAGGCACTCCTGCAAGTCACGGGCGCCGCAGCCGCGCGGCTCCAACATCTGGATGCGCCGCAGCGTGCGCTCCGCCACGTGCATGGGCACGTCCGCCTCGTTCGCCAGACGGATGAGCGGATCGCCTTCCACATCCGGCAGCTTGAGGTAGCCGTCGTCATCCAGGTTTCCCAGGATGAGCATGGCGACGCGGCGCTCTGCGTCATTCAGGCGCAGCGTGCCCAGCTGCTCCTGGATGTGGTCGACCAGGTCCTCCTTCTTGACGAGGTTGGCCTCGAACGACGGCATGTCGTCCGTGGCCACGTTGCCCTTGTTGGAGGCCGTGGTGGGCTCGTTGAACTGGTAGCTGTTGAGGTACTGCTCCCAGTCGATTTCCGGGGGGCCCTCCCCGTCCGCCTTGAACTCCGTGGCGGTGTCGCTGGTGGCCGCGGGCAAATCCACGTCCCGCGGCACCTCCATGTTGTCCGCCTCCAGCGAGGCTTCGCCGGGCTCCTTGTCTCCCACATCTCCCGGGGCTTGCTCGTCCGGTTGCTCCAGCAGCGGGTTCTGCTCCATCTCCTCGCGGACCTGCTCGAGCAGCTCCATGCGAGACAGCTGGAGGAGCTTGATGGCCTGCTGCAGCTGCGGCGTCATCACCAGCTGCTGGGCAAGCTTCAGGCTTTGTTTCAGTTCCATCGCCATGAGAACGGGGTCTCCCGGGTTGATTCGGTCCCTTGAAACAGGGGCCACAATCAAAGACCGTGCCAACGTAACAAGGACCCCTGACTTCGTCCAGCCCCGAAACGGGGGTCCCTTGCTTGCATGCTCAGAATTCCACAAGGAATCCAAGAGCTTGGGAGCACTCAGGGTATCACATGCGCGTTGACAGGTCGGCGCAAAAGCGGGGCCAACCCATTCTAAGCACTCCTCTGACAGGTGGCCAGCCGTGCTTAGAGCGCTTGTTGGAGACGAAACCGTTCCCCCAGGTAGACGGCGCGGGCCTTGGGAGACGCGGCGATCTCCGCCGGGGTGCCCTCTTCCAGAATCCGCCCCTGTGCGATGATGTACGCACGGTCGCAGATTCCCAGGGTGTCCTGGACGTTGTGGTCGGTGATGAGGACGCCCAGTCCCCGTTCGCGGAGGAGGAATATCTGCCGCTGGAGGTCGCCCACGTTGATGGGGTCCACGCCAGCGAAGGGCTCATCGAAGAGGATGAAGCGGGGCTGGGGGATGAGGCTGCGGGCAATCTCGGCGCGCCGGCGCTCGCCGCCCGACAGCGTCTCGCCCAGGGACTCCGCGACGTGCGTGAGGCCGAACTCGTCCAGGAGCACGTCGGCGCGCTGCTCGCGGGCCTTGGCGTCCAGGTCCTTCTGGAGCTCCAGCACGGCCAGGAAGTTGTCGCGCACGGTGAGCTTGCGGAAGACGGAGGCCTCCTGCGGCAGGTAGCCCACGCCCCGGCGGGCGCGGCGGTGCATGGGCAGGTGCGTGAGGTCCTCGTCGCCAATGCGCACGCGTCCCGCGTCCGGCGACACCAGGCCCACCACCATGTTGAAGCTGGTCGTCTTCCCCGCGCCGTTGGGCCCCAGCAGGCCCACCACTTCCCCGGGGGCCACGCTGAAGGACACGCCGGCCACCACCTTGCGGCCGCGGAACGTCTTCTCCAGGCCCTCCGCGAACAGCTTGGCGCTCATCGAGCCGGGCCTCCCTGGGCGGAGGGGGCCGCCCCGGAAGACGGGGCCGGACGGGGCGCGGAC
>NZ_JAAIYB010000302.1 GCF_010894475.1 Myxococcus vastator | reverse complement strand
GGGCTCGGAGATGGGTATAAGAGAAAGGTCCGGAATCGCCCTGCCCTCCGCGGGCCCGGCCTCGTTGTCCGCCACCGTCCCGCCCGGGAGCCTCAAGGTGGCGCCGGACACGGGCCGCGAGGGCTTCGACGCCACCATGGCGCCCGGCACCGGCCAGCAGGGCTTCAGTCCGTCCGCCACGGGGCAGATGGGCGTGGCGCAGGCGCAGGGCGTCAACCCGTCCGCCACGGGGCAGATGGGCGTGGCGCAGCTGTCCGCCGCATCGCTCATCGACCCGCCTGGCCTGGAGCCCACACTCATCTCGAAGCAGGTCCCGGCCCTTCCCGTGCCGGAGCGTCCCGCCCAGCCGCACACGTCCGTGAGCGTCCCCGTGCCCATCCCGGGCGCCGCCGAGGCCCACGCCGCCGCGGCGCTGGTGTCCGCCCCATCCACGCCGGCCTTAGCGCCCCCCGCGGCGAAGGGCCGCGGCACCTTCATCGGCGCCACCGCGGCGGTCCTGCTGGCCTCCAGCGTGGGACTCGTCTGGATGATGAAGGGTGGCGCCTCCTCCGGGACGGATTCGCCCACGACGCCCGTCGCGGACCCCCGCGTGCCCCAGGACGCGCAGCCGGCCAACGGCGCTCAAGTCAACGGTACTCAGCAAGCCAACAGCACCGAGCAGGCCAACGGCACCGAGCAGGCCAACGGCACCGAGCAGGCCAACGGCACACAGACTCCGCCGGACGCGGGCTCCCCGCAGCAGGTGGTCGTGGCCACCCACACCCCGCCCGACAAGCCGCCTTCACGCCCGGTGACGCGCCCCGAGCCCAAGGAGGCGCTCCCAGAGCAGGTCCGCAAGCTGCTCAAGGACGGAGAAAGCGCGCTGGCCTCCGGTGACGCCAGCCGCGCCATCGCGCTGGCACGCAGCAGCCAGCGCGCGAAGCGCTCCATGGCGGCGTATTCGCTGCTCACCCGCGCCTACTGCCATCAGAAGGACCTGGGCGGTGCGGTGAGTGAGTGGCCGAAGGTCGCGTCAGCGGAGCGTGCCAAGGTCAAGAAGTTCTGCCAGAAGCACGACATCGAGCTCTGAACCAGCGGGCCATCCAGGTAGGGGGGCTCTCATGCAACACGAGGTGATTCGCTTGAGAAACATGGTCGCAGTGATTGTCGCGGCAGTCGCGCTGGGGGCGTCGCAGGCCCTGGCCGCCGCGCCCGTGGAAGCGGGCAAGGTGTACTCCGGCACGGAGGGCGAAGAGGTGGCCGTGGTGCCGCTCACGCCCCGCTCCGACAAGAAGTTCATCCTGCGCGTGAAGGGCACGGGCTCGGAGTTCGACGGCCTGGTGTTCCCCTACGAGCAGAACGACTGGAGCACCCGCAGCACCGAGCAGTTCAACTACAGCACCCAGTGGCATGGTCGGAAGTACACGGCCCTGCACGTTCGGGACACGAAGTACGAGCTCTACGTGCCCGGCCGCCAGCGCCCCATCCGCCTGGCCTACGACGAGAAGAAGACCGCCGCGCTGAAGCCGGAGGAGGTCTACGCGCAGCACCAGAAGCAGATGAAGGACGGCACCCTGGCGAAGCTGATGGCCTTCGACCGCAAGGGCGAGGAGTCCGGCCACGACAAGGAATATGCCGCCACCCTCCAGGAGATGAACAACGCGTGTGGCACGTCCGTGGCCGCCCGCATCGACTGGAGCAGCGTCAACGAGGACCAGCTCAAGGAGCTGAGCATCGCCAGCTACTGTGGCACGCCGCTGACCAGCCTCAAGGAGCTGTGCACCGCGTCCGCCATCGCGAAGCAGACCATCCAGGAGAAGGTGAAGCAGGTGAGCTGCCGCTTCGGCTCCGCGCTGGAGCCCAAGCTCGAAGCGGACCGCGTCATCTGGACGACGACCCGGGACGCCAGCAACCAGGACAAGTTCGCCACCAAGTTCTTCAAGCAGCACCTGTAGCCGGAGCCTTCACGATGCGATTCCAGCGTTTCGCCTTCGCGGCGATGTCGTTCGCGTGTACGGCCGCCATGGCGGCCGAGCCCATCAAGCCCCCCTGGGGCAAGGAGTCGAACCTCGGCGAGAAGATGATGTTGGAGGCCACGTCGGTGTGCACCGACGGCAAGGGCCACTACGTCGCGCTCACGCCCGACGACGAGGACACCCACGCCGTCCTCTACTACGGCGATGAGAAGCAGCTCGTCCAGGTGCCCCACCCCGGCCCCTACACGTCGCCCACGTCCTTCCTGGACCCGCGCTTCTTCAACAAGGGCGCGAACCCCAGCTTCCGCGGCATCGACTGGCGGGTGATGTCGAGCGTGGAGATGGACCGCAAGGAGCGCACCTGCTCCCTGGCGTGCGGGGAGAAGAAGATTCCCCTCACCATGCTGGACGGAGAGCCGGCCGCGGAGCTGCTGCGCAAGGCCACCTTCCAGCCCAACCCGCAGAAGTTCGTGCCCTACGCGCTGCTGCGCGACACCAAGGGCGTCTACTACTTCGTGGACCGTGGCTTCCACGAGGCGGAGAAGAAGAGCTACCGCGTCTTCATCGGGCCCCGTGGCAACCTGAAGTCCCAGAAGATGACCAACGTCATCTCCGACTCCGAAGGTGAGATCTTCTCCACCAAGCGCGGTGACCTCCGCCTGCTGCTCGACAAGGCGAAGCCCGCCCTGTGGATTGAAAACACCAAGCGGCGCCTGGAGCTGCGCCAGGTGCCCGTGGATGAGAACCTGCCGCTCATCTACAACGAGCTCGGTGTGTACGAAGGCGCCCGCCTGGGCACGCCCTGCGACGACCAGTAGCCGTCCGTCAGCACCAGGGCCGGGAGCCGGCGTCCCACGGACGTCCTCCCGGCCCTTCGTGTCTCCAGCGTCAGCGGCTCACGGCCGCGGCAGCGCCGCCTTCAACCGCGCCACGCTCGTTTTCAGCTCCGCCAGCTCCGCCTTGAGCGCGTCGAGCTCGGCGCTCTTCGCGTGCAGCTCCCGCGTCCGCCGCTCCAGCGCCTGGATGGCGGCCATGTTCACCCCGTCGATGTCGAGCATGCCGATGCTGGTGTCATCGGTCCCCAGGCCAAACGCGGCGCGGAAGTCCTGCGCCACGGGCCCCAGGTGCCGCACCTGCCGGTCCTCGCCCTTGTAGCGCCAGGACGCCACGGGCAGCTTCGCCACCTTCGCCAGGAGGGCCTCCCCGTCGACGTGCCGGAAGTCCTCCTTCATGTCGCGGTCCGACGTGCAGGTGAACACCCCCGAGTTCGCCGGAAGGTCACACCCCGTCCCCAGGTCGGCGCGGGTCCTCAGGCGGACGCCCCCCGCCGCGCGCACCATGAACTGGTTGTCCGCGGTGCTGGTCGCGGTGGTGGTGGTCGACGCGTCGCCCCAGATGAACGAGCCCCTGCGGCCCTCCGTGGACACGCGATTGCCCAGCGCGACGCTGTAGTCCCCCGTTGCCTGGGCGCGGTACCCGATGGCCACGCTCCCCAGCCCCATCGCGGTGTTGGTGTACCCCATGGCCGTGGAGCCAAAGCCGCTCGCGGTGCTGGACGCGCCACTGGCGAAGCTCGCCGTTCCCGTCGCCTGAGTGGCCGAGCCGAAGCACACGGCCACCGTGCCGCTGGCCACGCACTGGTCACCGAAGGCGAACGTGCCATACGCGCTGGCCTGGGTCCGGTTTCCGCCCGCCCACGAGTATTGCCCCACGTTGGCGTCGTCCCACTCATCCGTCATCACGGTGCCCGCGCGGAACGCTCCGCGTGACGGGGCCCACATGAGCCGCGTGCCACCGCCGCTGGTCGTCAGCGCCCCGTACTCCGCGAACTCGCCGCGCGCCAGCAGCCCGCCGCCGGAGTCCACCGTGAAGAGCGGCAAGGCGTCCCAGACCGGCTGGGCGCCGCTCGTGTTCGTGACACGGAGCAGCGGGACGGGAGACGCGACAGGCGCCGCCGCGTCGACGAACAGGCCGGACCGCGTGCTGGCCGTGCCCGCGAGCGACAGCGAGGCGTCCTGGGGCTGCGTCCCATTCTGGATGTAGCTCCCATTGCCCGGCAGCGGCGCACGCGCGTCGCTCAAGCGGGGGTCGCTCCCCTCCACGACCGTCCCCGGCCCCGCGCCATACGCGACGCTGACGACGTTGTTGTCGTCCAACCGGAGCCCCGAACCCACCTCCCAACTTTGGGCGGGTGGCCCCTCCGAACCACACCCCACGGCGGTCAGCATGATGCAGCTCAGCGCGGCGACCCGTCGTCCATTCCTCATGTCATCTCCCGGTGTGGGCGCTGGGTATAAAACGACTTCACCCCGAGTCCTTCGCGAAAAGGGCCATACTCCCCAGGGGGGATTCCGGTGCGCACGCGTGTTGTCCGAGCATCGGCCCCCACCAAGGCCGCCGCCGCGGCCACGCGTCTCCTTCCATGGGAGGCCAAGTGAGGGGGATACACCGATGCCGCCTGCCATCTGGGTCCTGGGGCTGGTGAGCCTGCTGTCGTCAGGGCTGCTCGTCTTCACCGCCGTCCGGCTCGCCGCCGTGAAGAAGCGCTTCCAGCCCGTGCTCGATGTGGAAGCCGAGCGCCAGCGCGTCCTGTCGGAACTGACGCGCGAGAAGGCCGAATCCACGCACACGCTTGCCATGGAGCGGAACCGGGTGGCGGCGGAGCTGACGCGGGCTCGAGAGGATGCGGAGTCAGCCATCCAGAGCGCCAGGCTGAACCTGGTGCGCGCGAAGGAGGAGACTGAACGCGCCATCTCCCAGGAGAAGGCGCAGGCCCGGGCCGAGGCAACGCGCCTCCGAGAACAGGCGGAGACAGCCGCCCGTGAGGCGGACGTCCGGCGCCAGCAGGCCCAGGTCGAGCGCGCCCAGCTTGAAAACACCATCTCCCGGCTGACCGCCGAGCTGCGCCCGCTGGAGGAGGAGTCCGTCCTCCGCTCCTACGGGCTCTACAAACCCGTCTACAACTTCTCCACATCAGAGAAGTACGAGGAGCGCCTGGACGACATCCGCGAGCGTCAAAAGGAGATGCTCAAGGAGAAGAAGGCCGCCTTCTGCAAGATTGAGTGGGAGGTCAACGGCAGCAAGGCGGAGGGCCGCAAGCAGACGGAGCGGACGCTGAAGCTGATGCTGCGGGCCTTCAACGGCGAGGCCGACGCCTGTGTCGCCAAGGTCAGCTACAAGAACGCCAAGGCCATGGAGGCGCGCATCCAGAAGGCCGCCGACGCCATCAGCGCCCTCACCGAAATCCAGCAGTGCTTCATCGCCACGAAGTACGTGGACCTCAAGCTGGACGAACTCAGGCTCGCCCACGAGTACCAGGAGAAGCTTCAGCAAGAGAAGGATGAGCAGCGGCGCATCCGTGAGCAGATGCGTGAGGAAGAGGCCGCCCAGCGCGAGCTGGAGCGTGCCCGGCTGGAGGCCGAGCGGGAAGCGCGACGCGACGAGGAAGCCCTGCGCAAGGCCCGCGCCGAGTTCGAGAAGAGTACCGGCGCGCAGCAGCAGAAGCTGCTGGCGCGTATCGCCGAACTCGAACTTCGAGTCGCGGAGGACCAGGAGCGCACGCGCATCCTCTCCCAGGCTCAGCTCACCCGGGCCGGGCACGTCTACGTCATCTCCAACATCGGCTCGTTCGGAGAGGGCATCTTCAAGATGGGGATGACGCGGCGGCTCGTCCCCCAGGACCGCATCGATGAGCTGGGTGACGCGTCCGTCCCCTTCGAGTTCGACGTCCACGCCATCATCCGCACTCAGGACGCGCCCAAGCTGGAGTCCGAGCTGCACCGCATGTTCGCCAACCGGCGCGTCAACCGCATCAACGAGCGCAAGGAGTTCTTCCGGGTGAGCCTGGACGAAATCGCCGAGCCGTGCGCAAGCACCACGGTGACTTCGAGCTGACGCGCGTCGCCGAAGCCGCCGAGTACCGCAAGTCGCTCGCGCTCACCGAGGAGGAACGAAGCGCCGAGGAAGCATCCCCAGCGTCAGCGCCACGGCGCGCCGTCGCATGAGCCCGCCACTTCGACGCAGGCAGCGGGCCAGACACCGGGCTGACAACGCGCCGCGTCTATCGCGCCACCCACGCTCGTTGGACGTCCAATGACGTTCATCCGTCCACGCGGTGACATGCGCGTCGGCGGGGGGACGCTGGGACGGAAGTGGAAACGTGGCATGTTGCGCTCGCCATGGCCGTCAGCGTCTTCGACCTCTTCAAGATTGGTATCGGACCCTCCAGCTCGCACACCGTCGGGCCCATGCGGGCGGCGCGCATGTTCGCCCGGAAGTTGGCGGACACAGGCGCTTTGGAGCGGCTCACCCGGCTCAAGGTGGAGCTGTTCGGCTCGCTGGGCGCGACGGGCAAGGGCCACGGCAGCGACAAGGCCGTGGTGCTGGGCCTGATGGGCGAGACGCCAGAGGCCGTGGACGTGGAGGCCGTGCCCGCCATGATTTCCCGCTGGCGCGCGGAGGGCCGCGTGACGCTGCTCGGCCAGCGCGAGGTGACGTTCCGTGACGGCGAGCACCTGGTCATGCACCGCCGCCGCTCGCTGCCCTTCCACCCCAACGGCATGCGCTTCACCGCCTGCGGCGAAGACGGCGCGGAGCTGGCCTCGGCCGTCTACTACTCCGTGGGCGGCGGCTTCATCGTCGACGAGTCCGCCGCCGCGGCGGGCAAGGACCCGCTGAGCAAGGACGCCACGCCGCTGCCCTTCCCCTTCCAGTCCGCCGCCGCGCTGCTGGCCCACTGCGAGCGCGAGCGCATGAGCTTCAGCTCGCTCATGCTCGCCAACGAGAAGACCTGGCGCGACGAGGCGGAGATTCGCGCCGGGCTGCTGCGCATCTGGGACGTGATGCAGGCCTGCGTGCGCCGCGGCTGCACCAGCGGCGGCATCCTCCCCGGTGGCCTCAAGGTGGAGCGCCGCGCCGCGGGCATGTACCAGAAGCTCATCAGCCGCCCCGAGGCCGGCCTCACCAACCCGCTCACCGTGCTGGACTGGGTGAACCTCTACGCCCTGGCCGTCAACGAGGAGAACGCGGCGGGAGGCCGCGTCGTCACCGCGCCCACCAACGGCGCCGCCGGCATCATCCCCGCCGTCCTGCACTACTACTGGCGCTTCGTGCCCGGCGCGAACGAGGACGGCGTGGTGCGCTTCCTGCTCACCGCCGGCGCCATTGGCGTGCTGTACAAGGAGAACGCCTCCATCAGCGGCGCGGAGGTGGGCTGCCAGGGCGAGGTCGGCAGCGCCTGCTCCATGGCCGCGGGCGCGCTCACGGAGGTCATGGGCGGCACCCCGCTCCAGGTGGAGAACGCCGCGGAGATCGCCATGGAGCACAACCTGGGCCTCACCTGCGACCCTATTGGGGGACTGGTGCAGGTGCCCTGCATCGAGCGCAACGCCATGGCCTCCGTGAAGGCCATCAACGCCACGCGCATGGCCCTCTCCGGCGACGGGCGCCACTTCGTCAGCCTGGACAAGGTCATCCGGACGATGCGCGACACCGGCCGCGACATGAAGGACAAGTACAAGGAGACGTCGCGAGGAGGGCTGGCCGCCAACGTGCTGGAGGTGACGAACCTGAGCGTGGGCCTCCCAGAGTGCTGAGCCGCCAGCCATCTCCGTCGGAGTCGCTGCGCTGTGCGTGGGTTGCGCGGAGCGCCGGACACGCTTTAAGACGCGCGCCAGGAACGCGGCCATCCCAGGCCGCTTCGTGAGGACCCACGCCCCATGCTCAAGAAGATTCTCGCCGGCCTCGCCGCCGTCATCCTGCTGTTCGTCGGCGTCGTCGTCACCCGCCCCGACACGTTCACCTATCAGCGCACCGCGGTGGTCCCCGTGTCCTCGGACATCGCCTTCGCGCTGGTGAATGACTTCCACCGCTGGACCGAGTGGTCCCCCTGGGACGGCCTGGACCCCCAGCAGCGGCGCACCTACTCCGGCCCGGAGTCAGGCACCGGCGCGGGCTACGCCTGGGTGGGCAACGACCAGGTCGGTGAGGGCCGGATGACCATCACCGACAGCAAGACCAACGAGCAGGTCACCATCAAGCTGGAGTTCATCAAGCCCTTCGAGTCCACCAACACCACCACCTTCACGTTCAGCCCCACCGAGGGCGGCACCCAGATTGTCTGGGCCATGTCGGGCGACAACACCTTCATGGGCAAGGCCATGAGCCTGTTCATGGACATGGACGCCATGATTGGGAAGGACTTCGAGAAGGGCCTGGCGACCCTGAAGGACGTCGCCGTGGCCGACGCGAAGAAGCACGCGGAGTCCGTGGCCGCGCCCGCCGTGCCGTGATGCCCGCCTGACGCCGCGAGGTCCGAGCGCGCGGTGGTGGACACTGCCACGCGCGCGAGTGCCGACTCGCCGACGTCCCCCAAAGCCTCGTGGCCCAGGGAGGACGCCACCAGCGTAGACGGCGCCTTCACCTCTCTCGTTGGCGACAGGCCCCCATGAAACCGCGCAAGCCCTCGGCGAAGCCCCGGCCCACCACGCTCAAGAGCGAAAGCCTCGAACCCCACCGGATGCACGCGGAGGGGAAGGTCCTCACCACGGACCAGGGCATTCCCATCTCAGACACGGACAACTCACTGAAGGCCGGCATCCGCGGCCCCACGCTCCTGGAGGACTTCCACTTCCGGGAGAAGGTGATGCGCTTCGACCACGAGCGCATCCCGGAGCGCGCCGTCCACGCGCGCGGCGCGGGCGCCCACGGCTACTTCCAAGTCTACAAGTCGCTGGAGAAGGTCACCCAGGCCCGCTTCCTCACCGACCCGTCGCTGCGCACGCCAGTGTTCGTGCGCTTCTCCACCGTGGGCGGCTCGCGTGGCTCGGCGGACACCGTGCGTGACGTGCGCGGCTTCGCCACCAAGTTCTATACGGAGGAAGGCAACTTCGACCTGGTGGGCAACAACATGCCCGTCTTCTTCATCCAGGACGGCATCAAGTTCCCGGACTTCGTCCACGCCGTCAAACCCGAGCCGCACAACGAAATCCCCCAGGCGTCCTCGGCGCATGACTCGCTCTGGGACTTCGTCTCGCTCGTCCCCGAGACGACGCACATGGTGATGTGGCTGATGTCGGACCGCGCCATTCCGCGCAGCTTCCGGATGATGGAGGGCTTCGGCGTCCACACCTTCCGGCTGGTCAACGCGGCCGGCAAGGCGAACCTCGTCAAGTTCCACTGGAAGCCGCTGCTGGGCAACCACGCGCTCGTGTGGGACGAGGCCCAGAAGCTGTCCGGCAAGGACCCGGACTTCCACCGCCGCGACCTCTGGGAGTCCATTGAGCGCGGGGACTTCCCCGAGTACGAGCTGGGGCTGCAAATCATCCCCGAAGGCGACGAGCTCAAGTACGGCTTCGATTTGCTGGACGCCACCAAGCTGCTCCCCGAGGAGCTGGTGCCGGTGCAGCGCGTGGGCAAGCTGACGCTCAACCGCAACCCGGACAACTTCTTCGCGGAGACGGAGCAGGTCGCCTTCTGCGTGGCCAACATCGTCCCCGGCATCGACTTCACCAATGACCCGCTGATGCAGGCGCGGCTCTTCTCGTACCTGGACACGCAGCTCACGCGGCTGGGCGGCCCCAACTTCGCGGAGCTGCCCATCAACAAGCCGGTGTGCCCCGTCACCAACCACCAGCAGGACGGTTTCGGGCGGCAGGCGATTCCCACGTCCCGCGCCAACTACCATCCCAACTCCCTGGGCGGCGGCTGCCCGGTGCTGGCCAACCCCGCGAGCGCCTTCCGCCACTTTCAGGAGCGCGTGGAGGGCCACAAGATTCGCGCGCGCAGCGGCAGCTTCAGCGACCACTTCAGCCAGGCCACCCTCTTCTACAAGAGCCTGTCGAAGCCGGAGCAGGAGCACCTGGTGGCCGCGCTCGAGTTCGAGGTTGGCAAGGTGGAGCGCGTGGAGATTCGCGAGCGCGTGGTGAACCAGATTCTGGTGAACGTGGACCCGGAGCTGGCCGTGCGCGTGGCGCGCGCCGTGGGCGTCACGCCGCCAAAGGCGACCCGGCTGCCCAAGCCGTCCAAGGCCGCGGGCAAGAAGGCGGCGCTCTCGGTGGAGACGTCCCCGGCGCTGAGCATGGAGAACTCGCCGCACGACTCCATCCGCACGCGCAAGATCGCGGCCCTGGTGTCGGACGGGTTCTCCGGCAAGGAGCTGGACGGCGTGCGCAAGGCGCTGGAGGAGCGGGGCGCGACGCTGGAGGTGGTGGGCCCCACGCTGAGCCCGGTGACGAGCCAGGAAGGCCGGGAGGAGCGGCCCCTGCGGACCTTCTCCACCGCGTCCTCGGTGATGTACGACGCCGTCTACGTGCCCGGCGGTGAGCGGAGCGTCGCGGCCCTGCGGCGCGTGCCGCTGGCGGTGGACTTCGTGCGCGAGGCCTACGTGCACTGCAAGGCGCTGGCGCTCTCCGCGGACGCCACCACCCTGCTGGACGCCGCGGGCGTGCGCGACCTGGAGGCGCCTCCAGCCAAGGGCCTGGACGCCACGCGCGGCGTCGTCCGCAGCGCGAAGGTGGAGACGAAGGGCTTCGGCCAGCTCTTCGCCGAGTCCATCGCCCGCCGCCACTGGGAGCGTGAGGCCCCGCCCCCGGCGTAGCTCAGCCG
>NZ_JAAIYB010000301.1 GCF_010894475.1 Myxococcus vastator | reverse complement strand
CTGCCCAGGAAGCGGCCCCCGCGGCCACCCCGCGCTCCCGCAACACGATGCGCATCAAGGTGCCCAAGGCACGGCGCTTCGTGGCGCTGGCGGGCAACATCGGCGCGGGCAAGACGACGGCGGCGAAGATGATCAGCCAGGCCTTCGGCTACGAGCTGTTCGACGAGCCCGTCATCGACAACCGCTTCCTGCGTGACTACTACGCGGACATGACGCGCTGGTCCTTCACGCTCCAGCTCGAGTTCCTCATCCGGCGCGTCGAACACCACGAGCTCATCCATTCCTACCGTCGCAGCTGCGTGCAGGACCGCACGCTGTACGAGGACCCGGAAATCT
This sequence comes from Myxococcus vastator, assembly GCF_010894475.1. Taxonomy (GTDB): domain Bacteria; phylum Myxococcota; class Myxococcia; order Myxococcales; family Myxococcaceae; genus Myxococcus; species Myxococcus vastator. The sequence continues at coordinate 10,280 of NZ_JAAIYB010000301.1, read as the reverse complement.
TCGCCAAGTACCTCCACGGCCTGGGGCACCTGACGGACGCGGAGCTGGACCTGTACTACGAGTACTTCCAGCGGCTGTCGCGCCACATCATCCGGCCCGACAAGGTCATCTGCTTCGAGGTCGGCAGCGTGGACGTGCTCCTCCAGCGCATCCGCACCCGGGGCCGCGAGGAGGAGAAGGGCATCCGCCACCAGTTCCTCCGGGGCCTCAACGGCTACTACGCCAGCTTCCCCCTGGTGCTGCAGGAGAAGTACGGCGTGGACTGCCTCACCCTGGACGTGTCCACGCAGGACATCCGGCGAGGCCGGGGACGCGAGGAGTTCCTCGACCGCGTCTCCACCTTCCTGGCCTGAGCGCCGCTCCCGCGCGGACATTGCTGGCCCATCGCGTCAGCGCTTGGGATATCCACCGGATGAACCGGCGCGGCCCCGCCGCAGGCTCCGTCCGACAATCCAAGGTGCGAGATGACCGACCCGAGCGCGAAGAATCCGAAGGACACGGAGGTGGTGATGACTCAGCTCATCCTGCCTCCGGACGCCAACAACCTGGATGCCGCCTTCGGCGGCAAGGTGATGCAATGGATTGACGTCTGCGGGGCCGTGGCCGCGCAGCGCCACTGCCGGCAGGTCGTGGTGACGGCCTCCATGGATGATTTGCACTTCCACGCCCCCATCAAGGTGGGCTGGATTGCCCTGCTGCACGGCCGGGTGCTGGCCGCCTTCCGCACCTCCATGGAGGTGGGCGTCACGGTGCACGCGGAGAACCCGCTCACCGGCGAGCGGCACCTCACCACCAGCGCGCTGCTGACCTTCGTGGCCCTCGACAAGGCCGGCAAGCGCGTGCCGGTGCCGCCCCTGCTGATGGAGACGGACGCGGACCGCGCCGCCTTCCAGGAGGCGCAGGCGCGCCGGACGCTGCGGCTGGCCCGCCAGAAGGAGAACCAGTCCTGGCTGAAGGTGATGACGCCCATCGCGGGCGCCTGACGCACGAAGGCCGGGCGAGGCATCCGCCCCGGCCCGGCCTTCCCGCCCGCGTCATGGGCGCTGCCGCGGTGGCTCGGCTCAGGTCGTGAACGACGTGCCGCAGCCGCAGGAGGACTTCGCGTTCGGGTTGTTGAACTTGAAGCCCGAACCGGTGATGGCGGAGACGTAGTCAATCTCCGTGCCCGCCAGGTACTGGCTGCTCATCGGGTCGGAGGCAATCTGCACGCCGTCCTGCTCCCAGACGGCGTCACCGGCCTTGGACTCCTTGACCAGGTTCAGGTCGTAGCCCAGGCCGCTGCAGCCGGCGGGCACCACGCGGATGGAGAAGAAGTAGCCCTCGAAGCCTTGGGCCTTGATGACGCTCTTCACCTGCTGGATGGCGGCGTCCGTCAGGCGCACGGCCACCGGAGTGGCCTGGGAAGCCGGCGAGGCGGCGGGGGCGGCGGAAGTCGTGGGGGTGCTGTCCATGTCCATGTCTCCTCTGGAGGACTTATAACGCCCGGGCCCGGAAAAGCCATGGGCCCAGCCCCTGGGTTATATGCATCCGACATGGCTCGGACCTTCCAGACGCTGCTGGCCGGAGTGAAACAAGAGATTCGCGAGGTCTCCGTGGAGGACGTGAAGCGGCTGCTGGATGCCCGGGCCTCCGTGCGGCTGCTGGACGTCCGGGAGGCGGACGAATACGCCGGTGGCCGGCTGCCCGGCGCCCTCCACATTCCAAGGGGTTACCTGGAGTTACGCGTCGAAAGCCAGGTCCAGCGTGACGAGGAGCTGGTCGTCTACTGCGCCGGAGGCACCCGCTCCGCCCTGGCCGCCAAGACGCTGAAGGAGCTGGGGTACGAGCGGGTGGCCTCCCTGGCCGGCGGCTACAACCGGTGGAGTGACGCCGCCCTCCCGGTGGAGAAGCCCTTTGTCCTCACCGCCGAGCAGAAGGAGCGCTACCGCCGCCACCTGAGCCTCCCCGAGGTGGGTGAGGCGGGCCAGGCGAAGCTGCTCCAGGCCCGCGTCCTGCTGCTGGGAGCCGGCGGACTGGGCTCGCCGGCGGCGCTGTACCTCGCCGCCGCGGGGGTGGGCACGCTGGGCATCGTCGACTCGGACGTGGTCGACCTGAGCAACCTCCAGCGGCAGGTCATCCACACCCGCGAGCGTCAGGGTCAGCCCAAGGTGGCCAGCGCCCGGGCCGCGATTGAAGCCCTCAACCCGGACGTGGAGGTGGTGGGCTTCGAGGAGCGGCTCACCTCGCACAACGTGCTGAAGATTCTGGAGGGCCCCGGAACGGGAAGGTGCGGCCTTCATCGGGCGTGAAGTGGAAGCCCGCGTCCAGCCGCTGGAGTTCGGCCAGCGTGAGCGCGGCCAGGGGGCCGGTCCCGTCCGTGCAGCGCTCAAGCGTGGCATCGTGGGCGACGACGAGCTCCCCATCCCGGGTGAGGTGGACGTCGAGCTCAAGCATGTCCGTGCGATAGCGCTCCACGGCCTGCCGGAAGGCCGCCAGCGTGTTCTCCGGCGCCACGGCCGCGCCCCCGCGGTGGGCGATGTGCAGCGTAGGCCGCAGGCCGCGGAGGAAGGGGAGGGGAGAGGATGCCATGCCGCCAGTGTAGCGACTGGCGGCGTGGGGCTGGCTAGCGGTTGAAGCGGTAGACGAAGATTCGTGGAGGCCCGTCTTCGGCCGTGGCCTCACACGCGACCCAGGGGATGCCGTCCGCGTCCACCTGGAGATTCAGGCTGCCCACGCTCGCGGCGTCCGGCAGAACGCTGCTGGAGCCGTGGAGGGTCCTCCATTCGGAGCCTGCCCACTGGCGGACGTGGACGCGGTTCGTCGCGCCGTCGCTCTCTCTCCAGGCCACCATCGGCGTGCCGTCGGGAGCCAGAGCCAGGGACGGAAGGTCCGCGGGGGTGTTTCCAGGGGTGGCGCTCAAGCCACTTCCCAGGGAAACCCACTGACTGCCGTCCCATCTTGAGGCGTAGACGTTGGCTGCGGTACCCGTTGGCCCGTCCGGGGTTGTCTCGGACCAGACGACCAGCGGACGTCCGTTTCCATCCAGGTTCATGTCCACCTGGCTCGCACTGGTATCGGACGTATGCGTCTTGAGGGCGGGGCCCAGTGGTACCCACTCATTGGACACTCGCCGCCACACGTGAATGCGGCCGTTGATGGGGTGGTTCTGCTCGTTCAGTTCGAACTCGGACCAGGCAATGTAGGGCACGGCGGCGTGGAATCTCAGGGACACGTCGCTGACGCGACCGAGCTCGGCCGTGACAGCCCGGAACGCGCCGCCGACGTTCTCCCACTGCGCACCGTTCTGCCGACGGACGCGGATGCTCGTTGCTCCCTGCTCCGGACCGTCTTGGATGACCGCGAGCCACGGAGACGACTCGGTGCCGAACTGGAGGGTTGGCTTGCCTGCCCCGTCCACTGCGTCGCCAACGGACTGCCAATCGCTGGTAGCCCAGGCGCGGGCATAGGCCGTGCCTCCGCCAATTTCCTCCTCGGTCCAGCTCACGAATGGGGTGCCGTCGTGGTTGATGACAGTGGGGGCTGATGGGAACACATTCCTGTCATCGGCGCGTACATTGAGGTCCCCGCCCAGGTTGTTCCAGGTGCCCTCCTGGAAGCTGCGGACTGAAATGCTTGTGGCGTTCCTCCACGTCAGGAGCGGCGCGTTGCCCGGGGGCAGATGCAGATGGGGTGAATTCGCCCAGGGAGGGCTGATTCCCACTGCTGGGCCGACGCTCAGCCATGCTGGAGCCCGCCATGACCACGTCCTGGTTGAATCCTCGAGCGGGTTGCCAGCCAGGTCCGTAATCGAGTCTGCCAGCGCCAACTCGAACTCATGCGGTACGGGACCTGTCTCCGTGGGGGAGATGGTCAGGAGTGTCTCATTCTCCGTGAGTTCGACAGTGCGGTCGATGAGGACGCCTCCCAGGCGGAGTCGAACCGATGTTCCGGTCAGCGTCGCGCCCTGAACGGGCTCCGAAATGCGAACGCGAATGGGGCTCCCAGCCGCGACGGCGCTGTCATCTGGGGTGGGCTCCCTGGAGACGATGGTGGGCGGGGTGCGATCCACGACGAATCGTCGTTCATCACTCGTCTCGATACGCTCGCCCTTCGTGACGCGGGCAACCAGTGTGTGAGTCGTCTCGGGAAACGAGGTGGTGTCCCAGATGTACGTGTAAGGAGGCTGCAATGAAGCCAGCAGCTCGTTTCCGACGAAGAGCTCGACTGCGTCAGGTTGCTGTACGCTCGTGCCGATCTGGAGTGTGACGGTGGCTCGAACATGCGTCGCGCCATCGACGGACGTGAGCGTGACCTCGCCGTCAGCCGGGCCGCCATCGGGCTCAGTGATGTCACCTGCATCGGGTTGTTCGTCCACGATGTCGGGAACGTTGATGCATGCAGTGAACAGCGAGGTCAGCGTGACGTAGGGGAAAAGGGCGCGGAGGCTCATGAGCGTGGGCTTCAGCAATCCTCGTTCCCAGCGATTAGACAAGAGCCGACCTGTGTCCACCTTTCCCGAATCGGCGACGGACCATCCAGGTCGGTGGACTGAGGCGCCGCCATAGGGCGGCCTCTTCCCGACGAGGCCCAGACGACCTCGTGCCTCCTTGGATGGCAGCAGGCAGGGGACGTCTTTCTCGGAATCCTGAGAGTGTCGAGCCCGAATCCGGACCCAGTGTGGAATCCGGGACTCACGTGACTGGAGTTCACCCACGTGTCACCTGTGCCGTGGGCGCCTTCCTTGCCGGCCCCCGTAAGGCGCCGGTATAAGGCCCCATCCTCAGGCCGGCAGGCGTCGGCGTTGCGCGAATCGTGGCGCCGAAACGAATGGAGACTCAAGACATGGAACTGCGCAAAACGCTGGGCGCCGCGGCGCTGATCACTGCAGCGACGATGGCTTCCGTTGCTGGCTGCTCTGGCCGGGATGATGATGGCGATCCGGATCCGACGTCGGATGCGGGCTGTATCGGCAATTGTGGCGCTGATTCGGGCACCGACGCGGGGACGGACGCGGGTCTTCCTCCCGAGGACGCCGGCCCGCGGGTCTGCCCCGAGCCGGTCGAAGGCAAGGGCCCCATCGGACGGCTGCGCGAGAGTGGCACTCGTGGCGAGGCGGTGACGCTGGACGAGGTCATCGTGACGGCCGTCAGCCAGACGACGCGCGGCAACCAAGGCGACTACACCGCACGGTTCTGGGTCGTGGACTCGTGCTTCCCGACCGAGGGCATCTTCGTCGACAAGTTCTACACGGACGAGACCAAGGCCTATGGACCCGTCGTGGGTGATGTGCTGCGTGTCCAGGGCTTGTTCCGCACTTTCAATGCCCAGGCGACTGACAATGCCCCCAACATGCGCGAGGCCTATCGTCCGGTCATCAAGAGCGCGTTCCGGCTGGATGTGACGGGCGCGACGGGGAACCTGGTCATCACCAAGAAGGGCTCTGGGGAGCCGCTGCCCGACAACACCGTGCCGGAAGGCTTCGGCGACGCGGAGGGTGGCGTGGCGGTTCCCAATCCCGAGCTTGGCGGTACGCGCGTCCACATTCCGGGCCCGCTGACGATCACGAACGCGACGCCCGCGGCGATGAAGCAGCGCCCGAACGAGCCGGAGAACGACACCTACCTGGGCTTCGAGGTGACGGGTGGCATCCTCGTGGCCAACTACAAGACTTACAACGTAGAGGGGTGCGACGTGCGCGCTGCTGCTGAGGATGGTGGCACGGTGACGTTCGAAAACGGCCTCCGGGGCGTTTGGGACACGTACTCGAATGTGGTGTGCACGGATGGCGGCACCACGACGACCAGCGATGGTGGCACGGCCTTCCAGTGCAACCAATACGCGGACGGAGTCGTCCCCGGCACCACGAACCCGTACACCTACGTCCTGATTCCGACGGACTGCACGACGGACATGGTGGGAACAGTCACCCCGGCGGAAGTGCCGTAACGGTCCGCTTTCCTATCGCTGGTTCGCAACGAGCCGCCCCTCGCCCACCCGGGGAGGGGCGGCTTCTTTTTGGGCCCGGAAGGCGGGGTGGGTGTCCGGAACCCACCGAAGCGGGTCCCTGGCTCCCAGGAGCCGGTGATTGTGGGTAAGCTCCGGAAAAGTCCAGCCCATTCACCTTCAGACAGACGGCTTTTCTTCGTGAGCTCGCCCCAGACGGCCATTCCGTTCGGTAACTACCTGCTGATCAAGCGGCTCGCCGTGGGAGGCATGGCGGAGCTGTTCCTGTCCCAGCGACCGCCGGACCCCGAGCTGGTGGTGCTCAAACGCATCCTCCCGTACCTCTCGGAGGAGCCCGAGTTCGTCCAGATGTTCCTGGACGAGGCGCGCATCGCCGCGCAGCTCCACCACCCCAACATCGTGCAGGTGCACGAACTGGGGAAGGAGGGCGACAACATCTTCATCGCCATGGAGTACGTGGAGGGCGTGGACCTGCGGCGCGTCATGGCCGAAGAGTCCAAGTTCGGCGCCACGGTGCCCTATGGCGTGGCCGCGCGCATCTGCGGGCAGGTGGCCGCCGGCCTGAACTACGCGCACCACAGCCGTGGCGTGGATGGGCGCCCGCTGGAGTTGATCCACCGCGACGTCAGCCCGCAGAACGTGATGATCGGCTACGACGGGCGCGTCAAGCTGGTCGACTTCGGCATCGCCAAGGCGGGCGCGTTCATGGAGCGCAGCAAGCCGGGGGTCATCAAGGGCAAGTTCCTCTACCTGGCGCCGGAGCAGGTGTCGCAGGAGCGGCTGGACCACCGCGCGGACATCTTCGCGCTGGGCACCATGCTGTACGAAATCACCACCGGCCGGCAGCCCTTCGCCAAGCCGACGACGGAAGGCATCCTCTACGCCATCCGTTACGAGGACCCGTCGCCGCCACACCTGCTGCGCGACGACTACCCGCAGGCGCTCTCGCGCATCGTCATGCGCTGCCTCACCAAGGACCGCGCCCTGCGCTACCAGCGCGCGTCCGAGGTGCACGACGCGCTGGAGGCCTTCCTCGCCTCCGGCACTCTCCGGCAGAGCCTGGACGTGTCGGAGTACATCTGCCGGCTGCTGGGCGAGGAGGAGGAGCGCACCATCCTCCACATCCCCGAGGCCAAGGGCCCCGGCCGGCGTGAAGCCACCGTACCGCTGCAGGGGGTCCGGCTCTCCCATGACGCAGAGCCGCCGCGGCGCCCGTCCGTGCTGGAGTCCACCGCCCCCACGCTGTCCTCCACCACGCCCGAATCCGACCTGGCCCCGGTGCCCAGCGCGCAGCTCACGCCTGGTCTCACGGCCCGGCCCACGCCTCGCCGCGCGTCAGGGGACTCGGTGCCGGTGTCCTTCTCCGGCGATGAGCCAGAGCCCGCCACGCAGATGGCGCGCCCGCGCGAGCTGCCTGCCCGCCAGGCGGATGACGACGACGAGGATTCGGAGATGTCCACCGCTGTCGCCACCACGCCCGTGGGTTACCGAGCCGCGGCGCTGGCGGTGGAGGACCTGGACATCGGCGACGGCGAGTCCACCGTGCCGCAGCGGAGTCGCCCCAAGGGCATTCCATCCCGTCCTGCCGCGACGCCGCCGGCGCCGGTTCGCCGCTCCGCGCCACACATGGCGCCTCCTCCCTCGCGCGTGGCGGAGGCGCCTCGCACCCGTCGCCCCGGCCCGTCGTCTCCCTCTCACGTGGCGGCCTCACGCAGGCCCCCTCCGCCGGAGGAAGACGCGGCTTCGTCCGTCTCCATCACGCCGGTGCCTCCGCGCCGCGCGTCCTCGCTGGACCTGGAGCTCTCCCAGTCCGTCTCCCTGACCCCCGCCACGGTGAATCAGCGGCCGCCCCCACCACGGAGCCCGCCGCTGTCCCGTGGCGCCCGGCACGCGGAAGCGGACGACGAGGACTTCCAGGACACCGGCCTGAGCCATTCCTCGCTGGAGTACACGGACCCACGGCCCACGCTCCGGGATGAGCCGGACGATGACGAGTCCACCATGGGCTACCGCGGCGACTCGGGCGAGTTCACCGCCGACACGCGGGCCACGCAGCCCAGGCGCAAGCGTCCGGTGGTTCGGGTGGTGGCGTGCGTCGTGGGGCTGCTCGCCCTGGGCATTGGCGTGATGTGGTGGTTCATGGTCGGCGCGCAGGCGGCATCGGCGAAGCCGCCGCGGGACTTGTCGGTCGGCGCGCTGGAGCAGCAGGGGACGGCGTCGCCTGTCGTCCGGCCCGTCACGGGACAGGCGTCGCCTGCCGCCGGGCTCACGAACGCGCCCGCCGTGGCGCAAGACGACGGCCGCCCGGAGGCGACGGCGCCGACTGAACCGCCGAAGCCCCCGGAGCCGGGAGCCGCAGCGGCCCCAACCGCCGACCCGGATGCGCCGCCCACCGCCGCCGCGGAGCCCACGCAGGTGAGCGTCCGCTTCAATGCCCCTGCCCGCACGGTGCTGCGGCGCGAGGGGGGCGAGCGCCTCCCCATCAACACCCTCGTCTCGCTGCCCGTGGGCCCCATCCGGGTGAGCTACCAGTGCCCGGGACGTCGGAAGCCGAAGGGTACAAAACCCTACCTTATAGAGCCGGCGAGCGAGGGTCCGCTCGTCCTGCAGATTCCGTGCAAGAAGCGACGCTAGTGACATCGGGCGTTTGACGGGTATGCGGCATCCTCCCCCAGCGGCGGACAAGTGGGACCGGGTGGGCTTGAGTGTCCTTAAGTCGTTGGAATTCCAGGGTTTTCACCTTCCCGAGCGCGTTTACACATGTCAGACGGGTCCGTAGAATCCGGAACCCTTATGGCGCGCCCGAAGAGTCAGAAAAACGTAATCAGGAAGCGGAGTTACACGGCCGGCCGGGTGGCCCGGCAGGTTCCTCTCGTCCCCGAGCCCAACAGGCTCCTGAAGGTCTGGCGTCGTGTGCTCGAGCGGCGGCTGCGCACGCGCCTGCGCGCGAAGGTGGCGCTGGAGATTCACGACAACACGCACACCATGCTGACGTTCCAACGCCAGCGGGCCATGTGGCGGCTTCGGCTGCACCACATGTTCCTGGTCGCTCCGGACGACGTGGTGCAGGCGCTCGCCAGCTTCGTGCGCAAGGGTGACCCGGACGCCAGCGTGCTGCTGGACAAGTTCATCGAGCGCAACCGCGTCTACATCCGGCGCCTGTCTCCGGCGCAGATGCGCAAGCGCATCCGGCTGGAGCCCGTGGGGCAGCACCACGATTTGGAGCGCATCTACGACCGGCTGAACGAGCGCTACTTCGACGGCCGCATCGACGCGGCCATCACCTATGGCCCGGCGCCGCGGGTGAAGGGGCCTCGCAAGAGCATCAAGATGGGCTCCTACTCCGCGGACTCGAAGGTCATCCGCATCCACCCGGCGTTGGACCAGCCGGTGGTGCCCCGCTACTTCGTGGAGTGGATTGTCTTCCACGAGATGCTCCACCACGTGTACCGGACGCGGAAGGGCGACGACGGACGGCGCTGCATCCACCCGCCCGAGCTGATGGAACACGAGAAGCAGTTCCACGACTACGCCCGCGCCCTCGCGTGGGAGCGGGAGAACCTGGACCTGCTCCTGCGTGCCCGTGTGACGCCGGCCTGAGTGGCCGCGCGTGGGTCCCCTGGGCTCAGGGGATGATGAGCCCGCCGGGGCTGCGCCGCTCCAGCGAGGGGGCCGGCGCGGCCTCCTCGGGGCCGGTGTCCGCGCCGGCCCGCGCTCCGGTGGCGGCCACCAGGGCCACCACCTTCTCGAAGAGCCGCTCGGCGAAGCGGGAGAAGGGCTCCTGGGCCCCATGGAAGAGCCGGCGGGCCTCGGCCCGGGCAAGCTCCGCCTCACGTGGGCGGCTGCTGCGCTCGAAGTAGTCCGCCATCCGCCACAGGCGCAGCGCATAACGCTGGCGCACCTCGGGGGTGAAGAAGTCCCGGGCCACGCCGAGCATCGCCGCCTGGAGCTGCTCCTGGCGCTGCGCGTCGCTCAGCGACAGGGGGCTGTGCACCACCTCGTCCATCTTCTGCACCAGGGCCCGCATGTCGGACTCCGGAGGCAGCCACGAGGCCAGCTCCACGGTGTCATGGAGGACGTCGGCTTCCCGTGCGCGGCGGAGGTCCTCGGGCTCGGGCGGGGGCAGCTCGGTGGGGGACAGCCGCGGCTGGACACCGAAGTGGCGCAGCACCACGTCCAGTCCGTCGGGGAAGGGCGTGCGGGTGCGCAGGTTGGTGCCGGCGGCCTCGGCCAGCAGGGCCGCGGCTTCCTCCAGCGGCAGCTCCACGATGCCGCCGTGGGCCAGTCCGTCCTTCACCAGCTTCCGCCAGGTGGCGCGGTTCCTGTCCCCCAACTGG
>NZ_JAAIYB010000300.1 GCF_010894475.1 Myxococcus vastator | reverse complement strand
GATGAGGTGGGCAGGGGGCCGTTGGAGGCCTTACGGCCGGCCGGTGGGTAGGCGCCGACTCGACGCGACCGTGACAGTGATGTAGGGTGTTTGGCGCCGTGATGACTTCCAATACCCAGGAACTCCGGGCTCGGCTCGACCAGCTCCAAGCCAGTCTTTCCACCCGCGAGAGCACGACGCGCTTCGCCCGAGCGGGGGTGGCCACCGTCATTGCCCTCCTGGTGGGTGGGGCGTCGGGCAAGCTCTTCTACGATTCTCTTCGCACGCCGCTGCTGGCGTGGGCGGCGGCCCTGGTGGCCGTGTCGCTGCTCGTCTACGCCTTCATCAGCTACCGCACGGGCCGGAAGGTCCTGGTGGACGAGCTGAAGCAATACGAGTCGATGCTGGCCCTGCGCAGCGAGCTGCGGCTGGACGACCCCTCGGCGCTGCTGCCCCGGTGAGCGCCGCACGGAAGAAGGCCGCCGCGCGCCGTCCAGGGCGTTTCATCGTCCTGGAGGGGCTGGATGGGGCTGGCACCACGACCCAGGTGGAGCGGCTCGCTGCGGCCCTGCGCGCGGAGGGGCACTCGGTGTTGACGACGCGGGAGCCGTCCGACGGCCCCGTGGGGACGCTGATTCGCCAGGCGCTCACGGGTCGGTTGGGACTGCCCGGTGGGGCGGGCCCGCTGGCGCCGGAGACGCTGGCGTTGCTGTTCGCCGCGGACCGGACGGACCACCTCACGGCCCGGGTGCTGCCGGCGCTGGCGGCGGGCCAACTCGTCCTGTGTGACCGGTATGTCCTGTCGTCGCTGGCCTACCAGGGCGCGTCGCTGCCCATGGAGTGGGTGGAGGCGGTGAATGCCTGCGCGGTGTCCCCGGACCTGACGCTGTTCGTCGGCGTGGCGCCGGAGGTGGCGGCCCGGCGGCGCAAGGCGCGCGGCGGGGCGGCGGAGCTGTTCGAGGCGGACGAGGCGCAGCGGCGGATTGCGAAGCAGTACGTGGCCGCCATCCGCCGCCGGGAGCCGCACGAGCGCATCGTCCACATCGACGGCGAGCAGGGCATCGAGGCCGTGACGACCGCGTCGCTGGTGGAGATTCGCAAGCTGCTGAAGCGTAAGCGCTGAACTGGCTGGGAAGTGGCCTGCCTGCAACTGGCGGTAGCTCGGGCTGCTCCAAGCTGGCCGGGCAGGCATGGCGTCCGTCGATTGGACAAGGCGATGGCGCGACGTTTTCCAACTCCGAGGTGCTCCGGGCTGCACGTGGCGAGCAGCGCCTCCCTGCTTCATGCGCTAATTGCCCAGATGCACGGGCCGAGGTTAGCCCCTCGATCGCCGCAGGAAGGGAGAGTTGGCGCGGCCTGGGACAGGGTCCGTCGACCTGATGAGGCAGGGGCCCCATTTCTGTTTGGCCCTCGCCTGCTCCGCTTCCCGGAGTCCTTGAGAGTTAGAACGGGCTGATGGGGGAGGCCCGACCGACCCTCAAGATCACGCAGTACCCTTATCGATTCCGCCCCTGCCTCGTCAGCACTGGAGCTAGACAGCGACGGGCGAGTCTTCCTCACCGCCATGGCGCAGAGATCGAATTTTGGGTAGGTGCACGCACGTATGACGCAGCGAAGGAATATTGGGTAGGCACAGCCAAAACGCGGTAGGAGTCGTAGCCGTGGCGAGCGCCCGTCGCCTTCCGTCTAACGTGTCCCTGAGATCGGGGACGCCAACCCTTTGCTTCAGCGCCGGAGCCTACCCATGAGCCTCGACGCCCTGAACGCCATCTGCCCGTACTACACGATGTATCCGCTCGACTTCCCGCTGAGAGTGCTCAAGGAGCACGGCAAGCGCGGGCAGTGGGTCATCGACCCGTTTTGCGGGCGCGGCACCACAAACTTTGCGGCGCGCCTACTCAAGATGCCGTCGGTTGGCATCGACAGTAGCCCCGTGGCGGCTGCACTCGCGCAGGCCAAGCTCGCATCAGCGGACCCTGGTCGGATCATCGCGAGTGCGCGTTTCCTCCTCAGGACGACGAAGGTACCGACGGACGTGCCCCAAGGGGACTTCTGGAAGCTCGCCTACCACGAAAAAACTCTCGTCCAACTCTGCCAACTGCGGCACGCACTGCTCACGGACTGCTCATCGCCGACACGTATCTTGCTGCGAGCGATCATCCTTGGTGCTCTCCACGGCCCACGACCGAAGGGAACGCCGTCGTACTTCTCGAATCAGTCGCCGAGGACGTTCGCGCCGAAGCCCAACTACGCGGTGAAGTTCTGGACCGAGAGAGAGATGTACCCGGACGACGTTGACGTCGTGGCCATCATCAAGGCGAGGGCCGAACGCTACCTCGCCGAGCCGCCGCCGAGTGTCGAGGGCATGGTGCAGCTAGCGGACAGCCGAGAGGCTGACACCTTCAACGACGTTCCCAAGGCATGCTTCGTGGTGACGTCGCCGCCGTACTACGGCATGCGCACGTACCTTCCGGACCAGTGGCTGCGGCTCTGGTTCCTTGGGGGCCCCGACTATGTCGAGTACCGTCAACCGCAGGGACAACTCGAACACACAGGGGCCGACCACTTTGCCAGTGAGATGGGCCGCGTCTGGAAGAATGTCGCCTCGCGAACGGCAAAGAACGCACGCCTCATCATCCGATACGGCGGAATCCACGACCGCGAGGCCGATCCGATGGACGTGTTGAAGGCGTCGCTAGTCGACTCGGGCTGGAGGATGGTGACGGCAAAGGCCGTGCCCGATTCGGACAGTGGTCGACGGCAGGTGCTCCAGTTCCATGCAGTCCCGAAGAAGGGCATCACCGAATATGACGTCTACTGTCGCCGAGCGTGACGAGGAGCGATTCAGTGACGATGGGAAAACAGAAGCGACCGGCGACAGGTGCTAAGAATCAAACGGCGAGGGCAAGCCACCTTCTCAAGGGCGAAAAGGTCTCGTTCGACGACGATTCGACAAAAGCTAAGGCTACAGACGAGGAGCTGAACAGCCGCTACGCCAAGGGCGAGATCCGCATTGTCACAGAGCAGGCTCGATACCCGCTCGCCGGCATTCTTACCATGCTGCAAGAGTCCATTGAGGGCGAAGGCGGCAAGAAGGAGCTCCGCTACAAACTCGACCCCGAGTACCAGCGTCGACATCGGTGGAACGTCGTGCGGAAGTCGCGACTCATCGAGTCCTTCCTGATGAACGTGCCAGTGCCGCCGGTCTTCCTATATGAGCGCGACCTCGCTCGATTCGAGGTGATGGACGGACGTCAGCGCCTGACCGCGCTCAGCGACTTCTACGCTGATAAGTTCGAACTCACGGGGCTGCAGTACTGGTCCGATCTCGACGGTCGTAAATACTCGCAACTCCCGTCGAAGGTGCGCGACGGCATCGACCGCCGCTACATCTCGTCAATTATCCTCCTCAAGGAGACAGCGGCTAGCGAGGAGCATGCCGCGATGCTGAAGAAAATGGTCTTCGAGCGCCTCAACTCGGGTGGCGTGAAGCTTGGCAGTCAAGAGACGCGCAACGCGGTGTATAACGGCCCGCTCAACAAGCTTTGCCTTGAGCTGTCGGAGAATGAGAAGTTTCGACGCATGTGGGGCATCCCGCTCGAGCCCGTGACCGAGGAGAAGGAAGAAGACGAGGAAACGGAGGACACAGTTGATGCGTCGACGCGGGCGGGCACGCGAATGTTTGAGAAGATGGAGGACGTCGAGCTCGTACTCCGCTTTTTCGCCTACCGACAGCTCGACGAGTTCAAGGCGGGGCTGAACAAGATCTCCGAGTTCCTTGACCGCTTCATTGTCAGGGGCAACCGGTTCCCCGATTCTCTCCTCGCGGAGTACCGCTCAATGTTCGAGGCGACCGTCGGCTTCTTCTGGGATGTTTTGGAGGGAGAAGCCTTCGCTGTGATCGGATCCTCGAAGCGACCGACCAAAATCGTCTACGACCCGCTCATGTACGTAGCGAATAGCCCTGACGTGGTCCCACACCGCGCGAAGCTCGTAGCAAAAAAGGCCGTGCTTCGGGCTGAACTCAAGGCCATGTACGTGAAGAACGAAGCACTCTTCTCGGGGCGCCGCACAAACTTCGCCGACACCCAAGCGCGCAACCGCTGCGTGAACGAGGCCTTCGCTGCCGCGATCGCCAAGACCAAGAAGTCCTGATCGCGACGGAGCCTGCCTGTGCGTTCCACGTTGGATGAACTCACGAAGGAGATGGAGGAACTGAGGGCACTCGTAGCGTCGATCGCCCCCGTCAATTTGGCACTATCCGGCCACCAAGATTCGCTTGTGCGGCGGTACGTTTCGATTCGCCGCCGGTTCGACTACGCCGCATATGCCGTTGCCCTATACGCGTCGTTCGAGAAGTTTATCGAGAATCTCGTGACGGCCTACGTGCAGCTCGAATCCCGGCGCGTCCAGTACGCCGAGTTGCCGAAAAAGCTCGTCAAGAAACACCTCGCGCGGACCGCCGAGATTTTGTCACGCGGGCGCATCGGCGAAGGCCGCTACGCTGGTCTGAGCGAGTTGGGCATCGTCAAAAACTTGTTCGACTGCTTGAACGGCGCGAACCCATACGCGCTAAACGAGGTCGCCGTCGTTGCACACGACCAGAATCTTCGCGCGGGCGAGATCGACAGGGTATTTGCAGCGGTCGGCATTGAGGCGGTCTGTGACAGCGTTCGTTGGGCTGACTATCTCCTCGATTGGTACTGTAATGCGCAGCAGCTTGATGCTCGGCCGCAGGACGGTGTTCCCAGTGCGACCGTCGAGGAGTGGCTCAAGGACATCGTTGAGCGTCGAAACCAAGTCGCCCATCGTGGTGGCAACCCAGACGACCTACTCGGTGCCGATAAGATGCGTGACGCGATTCAGTTCATCGAGGCGTTTTCGAGGTCCGTCTTCGCGATGACGGTCGGGCGGTATCTGCGGGACCACTATGCAGTGCCTGGAAAGGGCATCCAGCTCGTGCAGCGACAAGGCGATGGTCCGCACAAGAAAGGTACGGTCGTGGTGATCGAGAAACCAGCGCAGCGACTCTTCGTTGGCCAGCCGGTGTTCGTGCTTATTGATGGGAGAGGCGCACGCTGGGGGCGTATTCAGAGCATGAAGGTCGCCGACGCCGACGTGCAGGCTATCGAGCCGGGCGATGCAGCGGCGAACGGCATCGGTGTGGCGCTCGATTTCAAGTGCCCGAAGGGCGCCCCTCTCGTTGCCCTCGCCGACGAGGATGACGTCGTGTGGGGTCGACCGGATGAAACAGTCGCGCCCTCTGCTTAATCGTTGTCACGGATCTTCGGAATTACAGGGCCACGAACCACGTCGTGTAGTGTTGCGGCGCGCGTTTGTTGATGACTGGGTGAGCCACGCAATCGGGGCAAGCACAGCCGCCATCCGCCGCCGGGAGCCGCACGAGCGCATCGTCCACATCGACGGCGAGCAGGGCATCGAGGCCGTGACGACCGCGTCGCTGGTGGAGATTCGCAAGCTGCTGAAGCGCAAGTGACGGCGCGCGAACCTCCGGAGGCCTGGCAGGCCGTCCTGCCTCAGGTCCACGTGAAGTTCGGCCCGTCGCTGGCGACCGCTGGCATGGCTCTCCCCATGTCGAGCCCCGGCGCCAGGTGGTGGAAGAGCGGGAGCAGGGCATAGGGGGCGCCGCCGTAGTGCCCTCCGATCGTCATGATATGGTTGAGGTTGTAGGCCGCCGCCGCCTCGATGGTCGTGGGGTCGACAGCGTATCCCGGGTTGTAGTGGCCGAGCAGGTCCGTCAGTGCCCCTTGCGCGACGTGGGGTGAGTCGACGAAGGCGGCGATCTCCCCGTCGTACTGCATGCTGCGGAAGGACCAGTTGGCGGTGCCACACACCAGCCAGCGGTCATCGAAGACGGCGACCTTGGAGTGCACATAGACGTTGCCCGCGCCAGCCGGGTTGAAGCAGGAGTAGAAGTGGAGATCCCCCTCCACCGTGGTGACTTTGTGAAGGGGCACCGTCGTGATGGGGTCGGCCAGGGTCGGCTGGAACTGGATGCAATCGTTTTCGAGCCACCGGTTCCTCAGTCCGGGTGTCGGGCTGTTGGTGTCGAAGCTGTCCACGACGTTCCAGGTGGCACACGTCGTGCGGTCGATTTGTCGAGCAGTGCCCGCGTCATCGAGATAGCTGACCATCCGGCAGTAGGGCGTCCCATCGGGCCTCCGGAAGCGCAGCACCATGTGCAGCCAGGCCCGGCGGGTCATGTACGCCATGGTGCCGCCCTGCATGGGCACGACGATGACAACCCTCAGCTCGTGACCCGCGAGTCTCCGCGCCTCATGGCGTCGGTAGACGGCCTGGAGCAGGTCGGGGTCCGCGAAGTGGTAGTTCTCGAAGTAGAGGTAGTCGTCCGCCGCGTTGATCCGCTCGATGACCGCGTCTCGGATGTGGCGGTAGCGGGTCGACCCCACGGAGCGCGTGAGCGCGATGCTCACGCTGCGGTTGTCAGGGTGGCGCGCCTGCCGGGTGGTGTTCTCGTGGATGCTGACGGCCTGCTGCTTCACGGTCGTGCTGGACCAGTAGGCGTAGTTGCGCGCCACGACGTCGCCGCCGCTCCCAAAGGCGTTCCACACCCATTGGGTGGCCACGTCGTGAGTCCGTCTCCAGCGCCGCATCCACTCCGCTTCGACGTCGTCGGTCACCGGGCCGCGGAGGCGCACGGCGGTGTCGTGCCAGGTCTGGCCCCCGTTGTGGTTGTGGGGCGCGAAGTAGTGGTTGGAGAGGTTGAGCCCGCCGACCAGGGCCGTGCGCTGCCCCGCGATGGAGACAATCGCGATTTTCTGATGGTTCGCCGCGCCGACGAGGTCCCCCTCGTAGCGCTCCAGGAACATTCGCGCGCGTCCCACCTCGGGGCCCGTGGCGATGGCGTCGGTGTCGATGCGCCGGATGGCTTCGGCAAAGGACTCGTTTGCCTTCGCGACGCCGTCCGCCATGTCGTTGAACTGCCGCTCATGCTTCGGGGCATGCCAGGCGATGACGTCGACGTCGTGCCCCGCCCGCACGAGCTTCTCGATGTAGGTCAGCAAGCGATGGGGGGGCTGCTCGAAGCAGGTCGCGTCACCCACCGTCACCGAGGGCTCAATCATCCAGAAGGCCAGGCGGACATACGTGTTCGGGTCTGGCGGCGCCTGCCGGACCTGCTCCAGCAGCAACCGGAGCTCATGGAAGTACGCCTCCCCGTCCAGGATGAACACCACCTCGTTGTCGCCCGTCTCGGCGGGCGTGGTCACGTAGGTGAAGGCATTGTTCAAGTTCGTACGATGGGGCTCGTCGGGGTTCTGCACGGAGAGGTCGACCGCGCCCGCTGCGTGTCCCGGGAGCCGGACCTCCAGGTGCTGGGCATCGACAAACGTCACCCCGGTGAGCTCGGTGCCGCCCAGGAAGACCCGCGTGCCCGCGGTGAAGTTCTGCCCGGTGAGCGTGACCCACCGGCCACCGACGGGGCCTCGCGCCGGGGCCACCGAGATGAGCCGCGCCGCGTCCCGGTAGGTGTAGCGCCCGGCACCGGTGACCGGCGCGGCGCCGGGGTTCGTGACAGCGACATCCGAGGCGACCCGCAGCCCTCCCAGGCCTGGAGGTGGGCCGAAAGGGGTCCTCGCGGTGATGGTGGTCGGCGACACCACCTGGACGTGGGTCGCGGGCTGCCCCGCGACCGTCACGGTCGCGCCCTCCTGGAAGTGGTCGCCCGTGAGGGTGATGGGGGTGCCGCCATTGAGCGCGCCCTGGCGGGGCTCGATGGCGTGGATGACCGCGAGCCCTTGATAGACGAAGCCACCGGCGACCCGGTTCACCACCGCGTTGTGGCGCACGGTGATGTCGACCGGCCCGATAGCGGCGCCCACCGGCGTGGTGGCCGCCAGCTCCTGTGCTGAGCGGCGGACGAGCGCCGCGGCGGCGAGCCCTCCAAACTCCACCGTCGTCCCCTCCGCGAAAGGGCCGCCGCGGAGGACCACCACGGTCCCTCCCGCGAGCGGGCCAGCGGCGGGATCGATGGCGGTGACGGGCGAATAGGAGAAGCCGTTCGCGAGGGTGAGCGCGCCCCCGGGGTTGTGCACCTCCAGGTCCACCGCCCCTTCAGCGTGCGCGGGGGTGGTGGCGGCGAGCTCATTGGCCGAGCGCCAGACCACCCCCGTCGCGGCGACTCCTCCCAGGGTGACGGTCGCGGCCGGGTCGAAGCCGCTCCCCCGGATGACCAGGGCCGTTCCTCCCGCGACAGGCCCCCGGTTCGGCTCCACGGCGCTGACGTCCGAGTAGGTGAAGGCGTTGGCGAGCGTGACCCAGGCGCCGCCCGCGTTCTGGACTTCGACATCCACCGTCCCCGCCGCGTGCGCGGGCGCGGTGGCCGTGAGGGTGGTCGCGGAGACCCTGACGACATTCGTGGCCGCGACCCCTCCGATGCGGACGTTCACCTCCTCGGCGAAGTGGTTGCCCGTGAGCGTGACGGCGGTCCCGCCGGCCGTCCCGCCTCGCGGGGGTTGGACCCCAGCGGTCACCGGGGCGCCAATGGACTTGAAGCACCGGGGCAGGGTCACCGCGGCTTCGCCCGGGTTCTGGACGACGACATCATGCTCGCCCGCTGGAAGGGCGGGGGCCGTCGCGGTGAGCGTGTTCGCGTCGCCCCAGACCGTGGGCACGGCGTTGACTCCGCCGATGGTCACGACGGCGCCGTTGGCGAACCGCCGGCCTTGGACCGTCACGACCGTGCCACCGGCCGCCGGCCCCAGCACGGGCGTGATGGCGGTCAGCGCCGCGCCAACGTACGTCAGTCCCCCCGCCAGCGTGCCGACGGGTGCGGCCCCGACGGTGACGACCACGTTCGCGGCCCCGGCGGCATGCGCGGGCGTGCGCGCGGTGATTTGCGTCTCGGACTGAACGACGACGAGGGTCGCGGGTGCTCCGCCGATGGTGACGGTCGCACCCGCGCCGAAGTACTGCCCCTGGAGGGTGATGTCCGTCCCACCTGCCAGCGGCACCTCACGCGGACTGACCCCCGTGGTCGCCGGTCCACTGTAACAAAAGCCATCGCCGCAGCGCCCCCCCGCGGTGCGCGCCGCGCTGGTCCAGACGTCCACATCTACCGCACCCACGGGGTTGGCAGGCGTCTGACAGGTCAGCTCGGTGGCGGAGATGATGTTGACGGCGGCCGCGGCGGCGCCGTTGAAGTCAACCACCATGCCGGCGATGAAGCCCCGACCGGTGACCGTCACCTGGGTGCCGCCCGCGATGGTCCCCGCGTCGGGACTGCACTTGCTCACGACCGGGCAGTATTCGAAGGGGGTGGCCCACGGGGCAGACGTGCCGTCGGGGTTCGTCGCCGTGACGGTGACCTGTCCTGCCCGCTCCCGCTTGGGCGTGCGCACCCTGATCTGGGTGGGCGGCGTGACCCCGATGACGGTGGCGCTGGTGCCCCCAAAGGTGACCGTGACCCCCGCCTGGATGAGCGTTCCCGTGAGGGTGACCTCTTCGCCTCCGTCCACGGAGCAGCGGTCGACATCGAGATGGGTGATGGTGATGGGCACGCTGGTTTCCCCGGGCCATGCGTGCACGGCCCATGCTTGCTACGCCGTGGCTAGGCGAGGTGTTTTTCTTCGATGGCCGCGCGGGTGCTTGCGTCCGGCTCACCGGTCATCTTGAGCCCCTCATCACGCTGGAAGTCCCGAAGCGCGCGGCGAGTCAAGGCGCCCAACTTCCCCTCATCCTTGTCGCAGGGATAGCCCAGGTTGGTCAGCCGCCCCTGCACGCCGGAGAGGGTGTCGAGCGGGTCGAGGTGCGCCGCGCGGAAGACGAACGTCTCCTGTTCGAGCTCCTGGCCCAGGGTGACCCGGACCTCGGTGGTGCTCGCTGACACGGACTCACGCACGAAGCCGTCGCCATCCGTCTTCCCCGTGCGCTCCTCGGTGCCATTCGGGCCGTCAATGGCAATCAGATACGAGGCTCCGCCGCGGGGCCGGTCCTGCCGGTCCAGGAAGCGGATGCGCAGTTCCTCGGCCGCATCCTTGCGGCGGATGCGATAGGCGTTCGAAGGCGCCACGTCCCGCAGCGCGAGCCGGCGTGGAGGGAGGATGATGGTGTCCCCGGGCAGGAGGATGTTCTTGTTCTTCCGCCGGCGCTTGAGGTCGCGGTTGTCTGGCAGGTCCCAGACGGTATCCGCGTGGAGCCCGTGCTGGTGGGCGAGCGTCGAGAGGCACTCGCCTTGCTGGATGACGTGGGGTGTGGGGCCTGATTGCGTCGCGGGGCGCGGCGCCGTCCAACTGGCTTCGCCGCGACAGGCGGCCCGCTCCGCCGACAGCGGCTCAGTGCCGATGAGCTCCCAGCGGTCCTGGTCCAGTTCGAGCAGCCCGAGCTGATACGTCCCCGGCGCGAGGCCCTGGAAGCGCAGCGTCCCCGCCGCGTCGGTCCTGGCGGACAGGGCTTGAGTAGGGCTCTTGCGCAGCTCGATGAGGATGTCGTCGAGCGGCTTCCCCTCCAGGTCGACGACGGTGACCTCCAGGGTCTGCAGCGCCGCCTTCATGCAGGGCAGGATGACGTCGCCCCCGGCGGAGCTGGACGTGGCGGCGGCCTTCGCGGCCTTCAGTTGGGTGAGCTTCGCCGCGCTCGAATCCTGGGGGCTGGGCGGGGG